>DATMLO010000243.1:0-9279 GCA_035570495.1 Allostellaceae bacterium
CGGCTTTTGCCGCGCTGCCGACCGCTGACCCCAAAGGCGCCGCCGACGAATTGGAGCGGACCGTAACAAGGCTCGGCTTTAAGGGCGCGATGATCCACGGCTTGACCAACGGGCTTTTTATCGACGACCCGCGCTTCTGGCCTATTTTCGAGCGCGCGGCGGCGCTCGACGTGCCGCTCTATATGCATCCCTCGATCCCTGATCCGCGGGTCATCGAGGTCTACTACAAGGATTACGTCGAGAAATTCCCGACCATCCTGCGCGCCGCCTGGGGCTTTACCGTCGAGACCGCGACGCAGGGCGTGCGGCTCGTGCTAAGCGGCGTGTTCGAGAAATACCCCGGTCTCAAGATCATCCTCGGCCATTTGGGCGAAGGGCTGCCGCTCTATCTATGGCGCATCAACATGGGCTTCGCGCGCGACGGGCGCGGGCCGACCTGGTTCCGCGATGCATTCAGCGAGCATTTCTGGGTGACGACCAGCGGTTTCTTCTCGGACCCGGCGCTGCTGCACTGCATCCAGGAGATCGGCATCGACCGGGTGCTGTTCTCGATCGACTATCCCTTTGTCGACAATCCGCCCGGCACGAGCTGGGCCGACCGTCTGCCGCTAGCGGCCGAGGACAGGGAGAAAATTCTCAACGGCAACGCCAAGCGGCTGCTGAAACTCTAAATTTCGTCGCGGCGACCGAGCGCTTTGTCGACGAAACCCGCATGGGCGCCACGCCTTAACGCCGTAGCGTCCTTCGAGGCTTCGCTGCGCGAAGCGACTCAGGATGAGGACGGCCAGTGATGCCATTCGCGAATCACCCTCATCCTGAGGTGCGAACTACCGGGCTTGTCCCGGTGGGAGCCTCGAAGGACGCAGGATCAGGATATTGATGCAGCCCATTCGGCCATGGGGCAAAGTAGGCCTTTACACATAAGGAGGGCGGCATGGCTGAGGCCCAGACGATCAACGTCGCGACCGCGCGCAACTGGCTCGCCGACGGCGGCGAGATAGCCTTTCTCGACCTGCGCGAGGAGGGGCCGCATGCCGATGGCCATCCGCTGCTGGCGATCAACGCGCCCTACAGCCGCCTGGAACTCGACGTGCTGCGGTTGGTGCCGCGCAAGACGACGCGGGTGCTGCTTGTCGACGGCAATGACGGCGTGGCCCAGCGCGCCGCGCAGCGTCTGCTCCGCCTCGGCTACAACGATGTCAGTGTGCTGACCGGCGGCGTCGGCGCGTGGTCGATGGCCGGTTTCCCGCTGTTTCCGAGCAACAACGTGCCGAGCAAGGCTTTTGCCGAGATCGTCGAGATCGACAGCCACACGCCGCATATCACCGCTAACGAGCTTGATGGGCTGCGCCGCACCGGCACCAAGCATGTCGTGCTCGACAGCCGCACGATCGAAGAATTCAACCGCTTTCACGTCCCCGGTGCGCAGACCTGTCCCGGCGCGGAGCTGGTCTACCGCTTCCGCGATTTCGTGCCGGATGACGACACGTTGGTCGTCGTCTCCTGCGCCGGGCGGACGCGCAGCATCATCGGCGCGCAGTCGCTGATCAATGCCGGGGTGCCCAACAAGGTTGTTTCGCTGCAGGGCGGAACCCAGGGCTGGCGCCTCGCCGGGCTCGAGCTGGAGCGCAACACGCAGCAGTCTTTGACCCCGGTCAGCGGCGCTGCGGTCACCGCGGCCGAGCCGCTCGCCGCCGCGGTCGGCGAGCGTTACGGCGTCGGCAAGATCGATCGCGTCACTCTGATGGGCTGGCAGCGCGACGCGAAACGCACGACCTACCTGCTCGACGTGCGTACGCCAGAGGAATTCGCCGCCGGCCATCTGCCCGGCTCGGTCTCGGCGCCGGGCGGTCAGCTGGTGCAGGCGATCGACCGCTGGGTCGGCACACGCGGCGCGCGGCTGGTGCTGGTCGATGACCACAGCGTCCGCGCGACGATGACCGCGCACTGGCTGAAGCAGATGGGCTGGGAGGTGGTCGTGCTCGAGCGCGCGCTTGAGGGTGGCGGGCTCCAACAAGGGCCGGGCGAGGCGCCGGTGCCGACCTTACCGGCGGCCGCGATCGTCTCTCCGGCCGAGGCGGCGGCGCTGCTCGCCGATGGCGCGGCGGCGATCGCGCTCGGCTCCAGCGCGGTGTTCCGTGCCGGGCATCCGTCGGGCGCCGCATGGACGATCCGACCACGCCTGCCGCGTCTGCCGGCGCGACTCCTCGATATGCGTCGAATTGTCGTGTTCACCGAGGATATCGCGGTCGCGAAGCTCGCGATGACCGATCTCGCCGAATTGAGCCAAGCGCAGGTTGCGATCGTCGATGGCGGCATCGCCGCCTGGCGCAACGCCGGCTTCGCGGTCGTCGAGACGCAAGACGACCCGCCCGACAGCGAGCGTATCGATTTCATCTTCTGGAACCACGACCGCCACGACAGCTCCGAGAGCTCGCGGCGGGCAATGCAGAATTATCTGCAATGGGAGCTCGATCTGCCCGGCGAGATCGAGAAGGACGGGCTTTCCGGCTTCCGGGTCGGCGCGGCCTAGGGACCGATATGACCAAGATCGTCCGTACGCCGGTCCTCGAGATCGCCTACGAGGAAAGCGGGCCGGCGAGCGGCCGGCCGGTGGTGCTGATGCATGGCTTTCCGGATGACGTGCATGCCTATGACGGCGTCGCGCCGCCACTGGCCGAGGCCGGGTATCGGGTCATCGTCCCCTATCTGCGCGGTTATGGGCCGACGCGATTTCTCGATCCCGCGACGCCGCGTTCGGGCGAGCAGGCCGCACTGGGCCACGATTTGCTCGACCTGCTCGACGCGCTCGACCTCAAATCGCCGATCCTCGCCGGCTATGATTGGGGTGGGCGCGCCTGCTGCGTGGTCAGCGCGCTGTGGCCGGAGCGGGTCGGTGGCCTGGTGTCGATCACCGGCTACAACATCCAGCACATCGCGACCACCAACCAGCCGCAATCGGCGTTGGCGGAATATCGCTACTGGTATCAGTGGTATTTCCACACCGAGCGCGGCGTCGCCGGGCTGACCGCCAACCGCGGCCCGCTCTGCCGGCTCACATGGAAATTGTGGTCGCCCAACTACCGCTTCACCGACGCCGATTACGCCAAGACCGCGGTCTCGTTCGACAACCCGGATTTTGTCGCGGTCGTGATTCAGTCCTACCGCCATCGCTACGGCAATGCGCCCGGCGATCCGCGCTATGCCGCGGTCGAGGCGCGGCTCGCCGAGCGGCCGGCGATCAGCGTGCCGACGATCGTGCTGCACGGCGACGCTGACGGCGTCGGCCCGGCGCCGCAATCCGAGGGCCATGCGCGCTTTTTCACCGGCTCCTACCGGCGCGAGGTCGTGCCGGTCGCCGGCCATTTCCTGCCGCGTGAGACACCCGAGGTAGTAGTCAAGGCGGTGCGGGAGCTGGCCGAACGTGAATGACCCCATGCGATTTCTGCGCGCCTCAAGATCGTAAGCTAGGCTAAGTTTCCGCCCGTCATTCGGGAGGAAACGACGGTGCACGATCTGGTGATCCGCGGCGCGACGGTGGTCGATGGGCTCGGCCATGACCCGCTCAAGGCGGACGTCGCGGTCGAGAACGGCCGCATCGCCGCGATCGGCGAGGTCAAGGACGAGGCGCGCGAGACGATCGACGCGGGCGGCCTGACCTTGATGCCCGGCATCATCGATATCCACACCCACTACGACGCGCAGGTAACCTGGGACCGCACTCTGTCGCCATCACCCTCGCTCGGCGTGACCACGGCGGTGATCGGCAATTGCGGGTTTGGCATCGTCCCAGCGCCGCCGGCCCAGCGCGACCTGATCATGCGCAATCTCGCGGTCGTCGAGGGCATGGACCTTGACGCGCTACGCCAGGGCATCGACTGGCAGTTCCAGTCCTTCGCCGAGTACCAGAACATGGTGCGCCGGCACGGCCCCTATATGAATCTCGCCGTGCTGGTCGGACATTCGGCGGTGCGCACGGCGGTCATGGGCGACGAGTCCGGCACCCGCAAGGAGCCGACCGCCGCCGAACTCACCGAGATGAAGCGCCTCGTGCGCGAAGCGATGGATCTGGGCGCGATCGGTCTTGGCGCGTCCTATTCGCCAAACCATTCGGGTTGGGGCGGCATCCCGATGCCCTCGACGATCAGCGATATCGGCGAGTTTGAGGCGCTGGTCGAGGCGATGGGCGGCCCGGGCAGGGGCGTTGTCGAGATCGCTTCGGGCACCGTGCCGGTCGAGCAGATCGGCGAGATCGCCGGCCGCCACGGCCGCCGCATCTTCATGACCACCGGGCTGTCGTTCTACAACGAGCAGTTCCCCGAGCGCGGGCTTAACATGTTCGAGGCGGCCGCGGCCGCGCAAAAGCGCGGGCAGGAGGTCTATCTCCAGTTCACCTGCCAGCCGTTGTCGTTCGATTTCACCTTGGCTGCCGCCTATCCGTTCTACAGCCATCCGGCCTTCGACCCGATCAAGGCCTATGACCGCGACCAGCTGAAGAAGGTGTTCGCCGACCCGAGTTTCCGCGACGCCTTCCGCGACAATCTCCGCAATCCGCGGCCCGGCACGATCTTCCAGGGCAACTGGGATCGCGTCATCGTCGCCGCGCCGGTCAGGAAGGAGAATGCCGGGCTCGCCAACCGCTCGATCGCCGAGATCGTGTCGGGCGGCAACCGCGACCCGCTCGATACCTTCCTCGATCTCGGGCTCGAAGAGAACCTCGACACCGGCTTTATCGGCCGCTTCCTCAACGCGGTCGATGAAGGCGTCGAGCCGCTGGTCAAGCACAATGCCGGGGTTATCGCGCTGTCCGATGCCGGTGCGCATCTCGTTTATCTGTGCGACGCCGGGTTTGGCCTTTATTTCCTCGGCCATTGGGTGCGCGAGCGCGGGGCGTTCGACATCGTCGAGGGGGTGCGCCGGCTGACGAACCACCAGGCCGGGCTCTACGGCATCCCCGACCGCGGCAAGATCGCCGTCGGCGCGCATGCCGACCTGATGCTGTTTGACCCAGCGACGGTCGCGGTGTCGCCGGCGCGGCGCGCCAACGATCTGCCCGGTGGCGGCACGCGCACCTTGCGCGATCCGGTTGGCGTCCACGGCGTCTTTGTCAACGGCGTACGCGTGCATGACGGCAAGGACTACGCGGCCCACGCCAAAGGCCCGGGCGTGCTGCTCGACAAGTTCCTGCCCGCCGGCCCCAGCCCGCTCGCCGCCGCCGCGAATTAACGGCGTTTGCGTTTCAGCGTTGACCACCCCGGCGCAGGCCGGGCCCCATATTTCCGCTCCTCGAGCGTTTGAAGCATGGGTCCCGGCCTTCGCCGGGATGAGTGCGTCTTAATTCGTACTCATCCGGTACGAATTGGCTGACCCACAGCTTGACACTGTAATTCTGGAACCCATTTCCTCGTCATGGCGTTGATGGCCGCGCATGGGGCGGGCGGTTGGCGTCACCCGCGCCTCTTCGAGGGCGGATATAACGAGGTGCCCTAGATGGACTTCGCGAATTTCACCGAGCGCGCACGGAGCATTCTGCAAGCCGCGCAGATGGAAGCCCTGGCTGCTCGCCATCAGACCTGTACCCCCGAACACCTGCTGAAAGCCCTGCTCGACGATAGCGAGGGTCTTGCCGCGCGCATTGTGCGTGATGCCGGGGGCGACCCCGATCTCTTGAAGCGGGCGGCCGAGGAACGCCTCGCGCGGCTCGAGACGGTGCCGGGCAATGGCCCGTTCCCGGTTTACATGACCTCCGAGCTCGCCGCCGTGCTGCAGCATGCGACCGAGGCTGCGCGCGCCGCCGGCGACAAGTTCGTCACCACCGAGCGGCTATTGGAAAGCGTCGCGCGGCAGAGCGCGCTGCGGACGATCTTTGCCCGTGCCGGGGTCGACCCTCAGGCGCTAACCGAGGCGGCCGAGCAATGGCGCCAGGGCCGCAAGGCCGATGAGGCGCAGGCCGAGCAGAATTGGGAGGCGCTCGCCAAATATTCGCGCGACCTCACCGAGGACGCGAAAAACGGCAAGCTCGATCCCGTCATCGGCCGCGACGACGAAATCCGACGCACCATCCAGGTGCTGGCGCGGCGCACCAAGAACAATCCCGTGCTGATCGGCGAGCCCGGCGTCGGCAAGACCGCCGTCGTCGAGGGCTTGGCGCAGCGCCTCGCCGCCGGCGACGTGCCGGAGGGGCTGAAGAACCGCCGGGTGTTGGCGCTCGACCTGACGCAGCTGGTCGCCGGCGCCAAGTTCCGCGGCGAATTCGAGGAACGGCTGAAGGCCGTGCTCGCCGAAATCCAGGCGGCGGCCGGGCAGATCATCGTCTTTATCGACGAGCTGCATATGCTTGTCGGCGCCGGCCGCATCGATGGCGCGATCGATGCCTCGAACATGCTGAAGCCGGCTTTGGCGCGCGGCGAGTTGCGCTGCATTGGCGCGACAACGCCGGACGAATACCGCCGCTACATCGAAAAGGACGCGGCGCTGGCGCGGCGCTTCCAGCCGGTGTCGGTCGACGAGCCGTCGTTCGACGACGCGGTATCGATCCTGCGCGGGTTGAAGGGCCGCTACGAGGTGCATCACGGCGTGCGCATCACCGACGCGGCGATCGTCGCGGCGGTGCAGCTCTCGGCGCGCTATATCGGCGACCGGCGTCTGCCCGACAAGGCGATCGACCTGATCGACGAGGCAGCGTCCCGTGTCCGCATCGCGATCGACTCGAAACCCGAAGCGCTCGACGCTATCAGCCGCAAGGTCATGCAGCTCAAAATCGAGCGCGAGGCGTTGAAGGCCGAGCCCGACCGCGCCTCGCAGGAGCGGCTCGCCAAGCTCGAAACCGAGCTCGAAGATGCCGAGAAGAATCTCGCCTCCGCCGAGGAGGAATGGCAGACCTCGCAGACGCGGCGTCATGAGGATCGCCGGCTCAAGGAAGAGCTCGACCAGGCCAAGATCAATCTCGACCGCGCGCAGCGTGACGGCGACTGGTCAAAGGCGGGCGAGCTGACCTACTCGCTGATCCCCGATCTCGAAAAGCGGCTGGCCGACGCGGAGACGCGCGCCTCGACCGAGCGCGAGGAGGTCACCGGGCGCGATGTCGCTTCCGTCGTCACCAAATGGACGGGCATCCCGGTCGAGCGCATGCTCGAAGCCGAGCGTCAACGCCTCAAGGACATGGAAGACAACCTCGCGAAGCGGGTGGTCGGCCAGAAAGAGGCGGTGCGCGCGGTGTCGAAAGCGGTGCGCCGGGCGCGGGCGGGTCTCAAGGACCCGGCGCGGCCGACCGGCTCCTTCCTGTTCCTCGGGCCGACCGGCGTCGGCAAGACCGAGCTGGCGAAAGCCCTGGCCGAGTTCCTGTTCGACGACGAGAACGCGGTCACCCGGCTCGACATGTCGGAGTACATGGAGCGGCATACCGTGTCGCGGATGATCGGCTCGCCGCCGGGTTATGTCGGCTATGACGATGGCGGCACCTTGGCTGAGCGCATCCGCCGCAAGCCGTACCAGGTCGTGCTGCTCGACGAGGTCGAGAAGGCGCACCCCGACGTGCTCAACGTGCTGCTGCAGGCGATGGAGGATGGCCGGCTCACCGACGGCCAGGGTCGCACCGCGGATTTTCGCCACGCGATCCTGATCATGACCTCGAACCTTGGCTCCGAGGCGCTGCTGGCGCTCGGCGACGACGAGGATATCGGCCACGCGCGGATGGAGGTGATGGATGCGGTGCGCAAGGCGTTCCGGCCGGAGTTCCTGAACCGGCTCGATGATGTGCTGATCTTCGGGCGGCTTGGCCGTGACGACATGGCGAAGATCGTCGACATCCAGCTCGTCCGGGTCAACGAACGGCTGGCCGATCGCGGCATCACGCTGGTCGCCGACGAGGCGGCGGCTCGCCGCCTTGCCGATCTCGGCTGGGATCCCGCCTTTGGCGCGCGGCCCTTAAAGCGGGCGATCCAGGGCCTCGTCGAGGACCCGATCTCCGAGTTGTTGCTCGACCATCCCGAGGACAGCGACAAGCGCATCATGTCGCTGACGGTGATTGACGGCCGCCTTGCGCTCGACGGGGTGATTGTCGAGGATGATCGCCCGCAGGGCTTCAAGGCCCCCGAGCGACCGCAGATCGGCTTCGCGCTGATGGGAAGCGGCAGCCCGAGCAGCGACGCGGTCCATTAGTCGGAGGCGCGTTCCAATGTTCCAAATACTGCTGGTTTCGGGTGCGCCCGATGAGCCCAGTACCGGAGATTGGGACGCGCTCTGCGACACGCCCGGGCCGAACACGCTGATCGCGGCGCTGTTTCGCGACCTCGCCGCCGGAACGCCGCGACGGCTGGAGCGTGCGAAGCGGCGGTTGTTCGCTTCTCTCCTCGGCAAGCCGGTGCCTGGCCTTCCCGGTCGCTCGTCTGCCGAGACTAGCGAGGACGACACCCACCGTGTTCACACCATCTGGCTTGGCGGCGAGGCGTTCGGGGCTCGGGTCACGGAAACCCAATCGGTCGTGTCGACGATGTTTCCCATGTACTGCCAATGGGAGACGTTCGGATTGCCTGGAACAAAGCTGATCTGGGACTTCAAGCTCGATTATGCCGGCCAGCTCGGCTATGCCGCCTTCCGCCACGACAGACTGGTCTGCACCTTCAAGTCCGCGGCGGACCAGCGGCGCTTTGCCGAGATTTGGCAGCGCGTCCTCGGCAAGACCCCCGGGTTCGAGCCGCTCGCCGCTGGCTAACGCCGCTCCAGCATCGCCTCTGCGCTCGAGACGCCGTATTCGCCCGACGGCTCGACATTGAGCTCGCTGACGACCCCGTCCTTTACCACCATCGAATAGCGCTGCGAGCGGATGCCCATCCCGGCGGCGACGCGGTCGACCGTCAGCCCAATCGCCTCGGTCAATTCGCACGAGCCGTCGCCGAGCATCGTCACCTTGCCGCCGGCATTGTGCTCCTTGCCCCAGGCGCCCATCACGAATGCGTCGTTGACCGAGACGCAGGCGATCTCGTCGATGCCCTTGGCCTTCAGCGCCCCGGCATTGGCGACATAGCCCGGCAGATGGCGCGACGAGCAGGTGCGCGTATAGGCGCCCGGCAGCCCGAATACCGCGACAATCTTGCCCTTGAAGTAGTCGTCGCTGCTCACCGCCTGCACGCCTTCCGCCGTCAAATGACGCAGCGTCACGCTCGGCACCTTGTCGCCGACTTTGATGGTCATGTTCCTCTCCTAGCTCTGCGGAATGTGGAAGACGGCCTTGCCCGCGACGCCGCGGTCCAGGAGCTGCGCGCCGACTGCCGGGACGTC
>DATMLO010000244.1:0-10896 GCA_035570495.1 Allostellaceae bacterium
CCGCTCCTGCCAGCTTTCGGTCTCGACCGTCGTCGAGTAGGGCAATTCGTCGTGCAACTGCAAGAACACCTGCTCGCGTGTGACCTCGGCGGCGAGCCAGCGCTCGGGCGCGTCGGAGAGCTGATCCGGCGGAAACAGGAATGGGCCCGCCGGCACGCTGGCCGCGAGATGGTCGAAGAGATCGTCGACCCCATCGCCGGTGAGGCCGGAGATCATGAAGATCTGGCTGAAGTCGGCGAGTTTCGACAGTTGGTCGGTGAGACCCAGGAGCGTGTCCCGCCGCACCAGGTCGATCTTGTTGAGCGCGAGGATCGCGGGCCGCTGGTCGGCCTTGAGCCGCTCGGCGATGCGCCGCGTGTCGTCATCGACGCCGCGCGCCGCATCGACCAGCAGGACGCTGATATCGGCGTCGCTCGCGCCGGCCCAGGCGGCGGCGACCATCGCCCGGTCGAGCCGCCGGCGCGGTGCGAAGATGCCGGGCGTATCGACAAAGATCAGCTGCGCGTCGTCTTCGGTCGCGATGCCGAGCAGCCGGCTGCGCGTCGTCTGCACCTTCGGCGTGACGATCGCCAGCTTTTGCCCGACGAGCTGGTTAAGCAAGGTCGACTTGCCGGCGTTCGGCGCGCCGATCAGCGCGACATAGCCACAGCGGGTGCCCGTGGGCTTCGCGGTGGTCTCAGCCATCGTGCGTCAACAGCGAGAGCAAGCCTGCGGCCGCCTCCGCCTCCGCCGCGCGTTTCGTCGAGGCAGTGGCGGTGGCCTCTTCGGATTCCGCCACTCGCGCCCCAACGGTGAAACGTCGGGCATGATCCGGCCCTTCCGCCGAGATCAAGCGATATACGGGCAAGCCAAGCCCTCGACGTTCGGCCCATGCCTGAAGCGCATTCTTGGGCTCCACCGGCGGCGCGGCCTCGATTTCTGCGATCAAGGCCGTCCAAAATCGCTCAATAAACCGAGCGGCTGCAGCATAACCGCCATCGATGTAGATCGCCGCGATAACCGCTTCGCAGACATCACCCAAGACTCGAGAATTCTTAGCCGTGCCAGCGGCGGCGTCCGAGGCAGCCACAACAATATGCCGGTCAAGCTGTAGTTCGGTCGCGACCCTTGCTAAAGCCTCGCGCCGAACAAGTTGCACGTGGCGGCGTGACAAATGCCCTTCGGGTTCGTCCGGGTGTCGGCGCCACAACAGGTCCGCTACGACCAAGGCCAAGACTCGGTCACCCAGGAATTCAAGACGTTCGTAACCCTGTGGCGGCGGTGTACGACGTCGTCTCTTTCGTCCGCCCGGCACTTGGGCGACCGCGCTCGGATGGGTCAGCGCCTCGGCGAGCAGCGCCGGGCGAGCAAAGACATGACCGATCCTTTGCGCGAGATCGTCGCCGGCCGCCGCGGTGGGCTCGCCGTTAGTGGACACCGTTAAAGAGCCGCCAGTAGCGGACCGCGAATGGCCATTCCCAGACCTGCCACCACGCCGCCGAGCCGTTGGTCGAGAAGAACAGGAACTGCGCCTTGCCGACGATATTCTCCGCCGCGATGAACCCGACGACCGACATCACCCGGCTGTCCTCGGAGTTATCGCGATTGTCGCCCATGGCGAAATAATGATCGGCCGGCACCTCGTAGATCGGGGTGTTGTCGAGCGGGCCATCGTCGCCGGTCTTGATGATCGGGTGCTCCAATACCGCCTCGCCCGGGTCGCGCGGCAGGCTTTCGATGTACTGGTGCATCAGCACGACCTGGCCGTTTTCCTGATAGACGTAATCGTCGACCTGGCGGCGCTGCACCATCTGGCCATTGATGAACAACTGGCCGTGAACCACTTGCACCTTGTCGCCGGGCAGCCCGACGATGCGCTTGATGAAATCGGCGGGATCGGGGGTCGCGAGCGGGTTCCAGAAGACGATCACATCGCCGCGCTGCGGCTTGTGGAATTCGCCGATCCGGCCGGAGAACAGCGGCAGCCCGAACGGCAACGAGTACCGGCTGTAGCCGTAGGAAAACTTCGAGACGAAGAGATAGTCGCCCACGAGCAAGGTCGGGATCATCGAGCCCGAGGGAATATTGAACGGCTCGAACGCAACCGTGCGGACGACGAGCGCGATCAGAATGGCGTAGACGATGGTCTTAGCGGTCTCGATCAGGCTGCCCGACGACTTCTTTGTTCTTGCTTTCATGGTCTGTCCGGGCGGCGAGAGATGGCGGGGATAAGGCCGCGTGGAATGCGGCAAGTCAAGCGCGACTCCTTAACGCTGAAAGGCGGCAAATGTCAGTCAAGGGTCGCTTCCCGGGGCGGTTCGGCGGTGATGATGACCACCGCCTGCGCTAATGGCGGCTCGTCGGTGATGGTGAGGCTGAGCCGGGCGGTCATCCCCGGCGGGGTGATCGCCTCCAGCCGCCGCAACGCGCCGCCGGTCAGCTGCATCGACGGCTGGCCACCCGGCAGATTGACGACGCCGAGATCGCGCCAGAACACGCCGCGCCGAAACCCGGTGCCGAGCGCCTTTGCCGCCGCCTCCTTGGCGGCGTAGCGCCGCGCGTAGCTGGCGGCGCGGAACAGTGGCCGGCGCTCGCAGCGGCGGCGCTCCGTCTCGGTGAAGATGCGCAACAGGAAACGGTCGCCAAACCGGTCGATCGTCTTCTCGATGCGGCGGATGTCGATCAGATCGCTGCCGAGGCCGAGGATATGCACGTCAGCCGCGCGCGCGCTCGACCGAGTTGATGACCGGCGTCGCACGCAACGCCGCGATGATGGTCGACAGCTGCTTCACGTCGGCGACCTGGATATCGACCATGATCTCGAAGAAATCCTGCGAGCGGTTGGTGATCTTCAGATTGCTGATGTTGCCGCCCTGCTTGCCGATCGTCGTCGTCAGACTGCCGAGATTGCCGGGCTCGTTGGCGATCGTCACATTGATGCGGCCGACATGGATGTTCTCGGCGTCGTCGGTCGACCAGGCGACATCGATCCAGCGCTCGGGTTCGTCGTTGAAGGTTTCGAGCGTGTCGCAGTCGATCGTGTGGATCGTCACGCCCTTGCCGGTGGTGACGATGCCGACGATGCGGTCGCCGGGCAGCGGGTGGCAGCAGCCGGCAAAATGCAGCGCCATCCCCGGAATGAGACCACGGATCGAGACGGCGTTGTCCTTGGTCCCGCTGCGCCGTCGCGCGCGCGACAGCGGCACCACCTTGTCCTTGCTGTCGTCGGGCGCGGCCGGCGGAAACGCGGCGTTGACCACCTCGCGCCCGGTGAGGATCCCCTCGCCGACCGCGACGTAAAGATCCTCGGTGTTGGCGCAGCTGAATTGCTTCAGCACCGCCTGCAGCGGTTTCTCAGTGAAATCCTGGCCTTCCTGGCGATACGCCTTCTGCACGATCGCCTTGCCGAGGTCGAGATACTGGGCCCGCTGCTGCGTGCGGATGTAGCGGCGGATGCGGGCGCGCGCCTTGCCGGTGACGACAAAACGCTCCCAGGTCGGTGACGGGGTCTGCGCCTTCGAGGTGACGATCTCGACCTGGTCGCCATTCACCAGCTCGGTGCGCAGCGGCAGGAGCCGGCCGTTGATCTTGGCGCCGACGCAGGTGTCGCCGATCTGCGAGTGGACCGCATAGGCGAAGTCGACCGGCGTCGCACCACGCGGCAGGGCGATCAGTTCGCCCTTGGGGGTGAAGGCAAAAACCTGGTCCTGGAACATCTCGAGCCGGGTGTGCTCGAGAAATTCCTCGGGCGAGGAATGCTCGATGATATCGACCAATTGACGAAGCCAACGATATTGCGGCCCGTCGGTACGGCCGGCTTCATCCTTGTAGATCCAGTGCGCGGCGACACCGAGCTCGGCGACCTCGTGCATGTCGCGGGTGCGGATCTGCATTTCGATGCGCTGCCGCTCCGGGCCGATCACGCCGGTGTGCAGCGAGCGGTAATTGTTGGGCTTGGGGGTCGAGATGTAGTCCTTAAACCGGCCCGGAACCACGTGATAGGCCGAATGGATGATGCCCATCGCGTGGTAGCACTGGCCGACATCATCGACCAGCACGCGGAACGCCATGATGTCGGCGAGCTGCTCGAACGGCACGTCCTTGCGCTGCATCTTGCGCCAGATCGAATAAGCCGATTTCTCACGGCCCGACACGGTGGCGTTGATACCGGCTTCGGTCAGCTTGTGCGTCAATTCGCTGGTAATGCGCGCGACGATATCGCCGCCCTTGGCGCGCAAGAAGCCGAGCCGGGCGGTGATGCTCGATCGCGCATCGGGATATAGCTCGGCGAAGGCCAGGTCTTCGAGCTGGTCCTTCATCCGGTGCATGCCGATGCGCTCGGCGAGCGGCGCGTAGATGTCCATCGTCTCGCGCGCGATCTGGCGCCGCTTTTCGGCGTCCTTGATAAAGCGCAAGGTCGACATGTTGTGCAGCCGGTCGGCGAGCTTGACCAGCAGCACCCGGATGTCTTCCGACATCGCCAGCACCAGCTTGCGGAAGTTCTCCGCCTGCTTGTTCTGGTCCGACTGCAGTTCGAGGCGCGACAATTTGGTGACGCCATCGACGAGCCGGGTGATCTCCGGCCCGAACAAGCGCTCGATATCATCGAGCGTCGCGTCGGTGTCCTCAATCGTGTCGTGCAGGAGGCCGGTGACAATCGACGACGTGTCGAGCTTCATGCGGGCCAGCAGCCCCGCGACCTCGACAGGATGGGAAAAATACGGGTCGCCCGACTCGCGCTTTTGCGAGCCGTGGGCCTTCATCGAATAAACATAGGCGCGGTTGAGCACCGCCTCATCCGCGTGCGGATCGTAGGATTTCACCAGATCGACAAGATCGGGCTGCCGCATCATCGGGCAGCGCTCCTTGGCGGGTCGTCTATGAGCCGGCGCTCGCGCCGCAGCTCAAGGCGCCTCGTCTTCGGGGTCTTCGGGCGCCTCGTCGGCGGCCTCGTCGCCGGCGGCCTCATCCTCAAAGCTTTCGGGCTCGCCTTCGGGCAGTTCGGCGAGTTCGCTATCGACATCGACCTCGTCCTCGTCTTCCACCGAGAGCATGTCTTCGACCACCTCGTCTTCCTCGGCGGGCTCCTCGTCGAGCTCTTCACTGAGCCCGGCGACGCCGAGCGCCTCGGTCACGCCGAACAGGTTCGACTCGAGCTCGATCGTCTCCTCGGGCTCGTCGATCTCAACATGCTTCTGCATGCCGCGGATCAACTGGTCTTGCAGCCGGTCGACCGCCACGGTCTCGTCGGCGATCTCGCGCAGCGCGACCACCGGGTTCTTGTCGTCGTCGCGATCAAGCGTGAGCGGCGCCCCCGCGGTGATCTCGCGGGCTCGCTGCGCGGCGACCAGCACCAGGTCAAACCGGTTCGGCACCCTGAGCACACAATCTTCGACAGTGACACGCGCCATCCTGCAACCCTTCCGCCAGCAATCCCGATTTACGCAAATATATGGACGCGATGCCGATGCGGCAACACCGGCCCCCGCGGCAATAACGCTCAAAACGATGATTGCTTCCGCCGGGCGCGACCGTGGCAACCACCTTGACCCTCACCGGAGGCGCCGCCTATACCAAGCGCCCCGAGCGCAAGCCCATTCGTTAGATCCCGGCCGGATGGCAGAGTGGCTATGCAACGGACTGCAAATCCGTCTACAGCGGTTCGATTCCGCTTCCGGCCTCCACCTTGCAACCTATGACGGTCGCCGTGCGCTAGCGGAAATGCGGCATGACCTGCTCGGTGAACACTTTCATGTAGTGGATCTGGCGGTCGAGGTCGCCGCTTTCCGTGCTGAGCCAGAGCCGTGAGGCGCCTAATTCCGCGAGCTCGCCGATGCGATCGATCCAGTCATTGGCATTCCCGGCGAGGGCGAACCGTTCGAGCCCGTACTCGGTAAGTCCGAGTTCGGCCATCCGCTTCGGATTGCGTCCGGCCTGGAGCACGTGGTCGTAGAGCTCGTAGCCCTCGACATACTCGGCGATCTTGGCGCGGAACTGGGTCGGCACATTCTTGCCGTCGAGGCCAAACCGCATCGAATGATTGAGGATCGACGACACCGACGCGTGGATGCGCTCGATCGCCCGATCCCGGTCGGCGTCGAGTGACGAGCGGGTCGTGAACCAGACTTCGGCCTCGGCGGGATCGCGGCCCGCCTCCCTGGCGCCCGCCGCGACCCGTTCGATCGTGTCGGAAATCACCTCAGGCAGAAGGCCGGTGCCGGCGATCACGCCATCAAAGAGCCGGCCGCCGAGATGCAGGGTCTTGGGACCTTCGGCACAGAGCGTGATCGGGATGCGCTTGCGCACCGCCTCGCCGTGCCAGCGCACGCGCTGCGGCCGGCCGTCATACGCGCCCTCCCCGGTCGCGATCAGGTCGCGCACACAGGTGACGTAATCCGCCATCTTCGCGCGGCTGGCTGGCTGCAGCCCGATGTTGTAGATCGCGCTGTCGCCACTGCCGATATCGAGAAAGGCGCGGCCCTCGGTCATCGCGTCGAGCGAGGCCATGAACGCCGCCATGATCTGCGGCTCGCGGGTCAGCGGGTTGGTCGGATGAATGCCGACCTGGGCGTTTTTCGCGGTCTGCGCGATGAGGGTCGCGCGGACATAGGCGTCGCCGCCGATAAAGCTGGTGTCGTTGGTGCCGATCAATTCGACCCCGGAGCCATCGATGATCCGGATCAGCTCGGCAAGTTTGTCGAGGTCGCGCCGGTGCGGAAATGCGGTGCCGCTCAGCACCCCCACGCCAAATCGAACCCTCATGATCTCTCCTCCCGGCCGCCGACAACCCGCTCGACGACACGGTAGCCTCGTGCCGGGGTGGCGACAACGTTCGCCCCCGCAACCCACCAATCCGCCGGTCTGGCAAGCAGAGGGCGCGTATGCGACGTTGCGGCCAAGATGCTGTCGTCGTGAAGGACCCGAAATGACCGATTTTCCCAATGGCGCCGCATGGCGAGACGCTTGCGCCTCGGATGCGGTCCTCGCCACCTGGGCCGGGCCGTGGGCGGCTTGTTTCGGGATCATTTCGGGAAGCGAGACGGCGAGTTTTAACTTCGTCAAAGGGCGGATCGTCGCCGATCCGGGAACGCCCAGCTTCAGCCTGACGGCACCCGAGGCGATCTGGACCAAGTTTCTCGAACCCGTGCCGCCGCGTCATCATCACGGCGTCTTCGCGATGATGTACCGGTTGCCGGAATTTTCGATCCAGGGCGACCAACTGGCCTTTATGCAGCACGCGCATGTCGCGCGGCGGGTGCTCGAGATCGGGAAGTGGCTGGCGTTGGGCCGCGCACTACCGGTGCCGGTGTCGCTGCATCCACGCGAAGGCGCACGAGCGGCGCCGACTGTTACCGGCCGCTATGTGCCGGTGACTGTCGGCGGCGTCACCTATCAGATCTATAGCGAGTCGGCAGGGTCGGGGCAGGATGTGCTGTGCATGCACACCGCCGGCGCCGACGGGCGGCAGTTTCATGGCCTGATGGGCGACCCGCGCATCGTCGAACACCACCGGCTCGTATCGTTCGACCTGCCGTGGCACGGCAAGTCGCCGCCGCCGGAGGGCGCGATCCACGGCAGCTGGCGGCTGAATACCGACCTCTATGTCGCGCTGATCATGGGCTTCGTCGAAGCGGCGGGACTGGACAAACCGATAGCCTTGGGCGCGTCGATGTCGGGGGAAATCTGCCTGGAGCTGGCCTACCGGCATCCGGAGGCCTTCGCCGGCATCATCGCCTGCGAGGCCTGCGACAAGATAAACCAGCGCCAAACCGTCTGGGCGGCGCACCCGCATGTCAACCAGGCGCAGTTCGTGCCGGAGTGGATCCGCGCCCTCAGCGCGCCGCAAAGCCCCGCCGAATATGTCGAGCAGATCGCCTGGCATTACGGCCAGGGTGGGCCGCAGGTGTTCTTTGGCGACATCGCCTTTTATTCGGGCGAGTGGGACGCGCGAGACCGCGTCGGACGCATCGACACCAACAGGTGCCGGCTGTTCATGCTGACCGGCGAATACGATTACTCCTGCACCATCGAATTGTCCGAGGCGACGGCGGCCAAAATTCCCGGCGTGCGGTTTCAGGCGATGCAGGGCATCGGACACTTCCCGTTCGCCGAGAATCCGAAACTTTTTGCCGAATATCTGCTGCCGATCCTCGCCGAACTTAACGGCTGAATGGTCAGCCGGGGCTGGCCCGAACCCGCGCTCGGCTTCCTAGTGCAATCCCGCCACCGGAACCTCGCGAAGCCCTAAACGACGCTGCGCGAGCATGCGATCGACATCCCCGCGTCGGCCGGCACTCGCATAAGCCCTCAGCAAGGTGAACTCGATCAGATCGTGCTGCGCGCGGCTGCCGCCGATGCGCTCATTTTGCCCGGCGAGCGGCTCGAATGCCGCGATGGCCTCATCAAAGTCGCCGCGCTCGAATGACGCGAAGCCACGCGCCAGCGACGAAAGATAGGTCCCCGACGCGTAGCGTCCCTCCTCCGCCGCGGCCTCGATCTGGCGCGCCCGCGCATCCGGCCCCGCGGCGTCACCCATGACGGCCTGGGCGAGGATGACGTGGATATCGGCAAGTCCGCTGCCCGGTCGCGGCAGCGCGCTGTTGGCATAATCGTGCAGCCCCCGCCAAGCCGCGGGATCGCGAGGATGGCCGGCCAGTTCGGAACGCCACAAAAATGCCGCCCCATCCGACATTTTCTGCTGCGGCCCGCCACTGTGCCGATCGAGCGCGATGGCGTCCTGATAGACCCGCGCCGCGTTTGTCCAATTGCCCGTGTGGATCTCGCACAACGAGAGATGCCAACTCAGATGACCATAGAAAAAACCGTCGCGTGGATAAGTCTCGAACCACGAGGCGAGATAATTGCGGGCTGTTTCCGGTTCGCCGCTCTCATAGCAAACATGCGCGAAGCCATGCGCACCGTGCGCGTTGTTCGGGTTCACCGCGATGGATCGCTCGATCTTTGGCCGGGCCGCCGCAAGCCGCCCATCCTCGGAGAGGGCCATGGCGTGGTACGAGAGAAACCAGAAATCATCGCCGTAGTGCGGCGCCAGGCCATCCATCAGCACCGCGATCTGACGCTTTTGCCCGATGCGGCCGGAGCCGCCCAGGAGGCCGTTCGGGTTCGCGGCGACGGACACCACCAGCGCGTCACACGGCCACATCGCCAGATGCGCGTACAAGACGGCGATCGCGGTATCGGTCCGTCCGCCGAACACAAGATCGAAGAAGCCGATATGACTGGCCTCGCGGTAGGACAGTCCCGTCGCGACATCCTTCGCCGCGGCCAGCGCCGCCCGCGCCCCCACGACATCGCCCTGCCTCATCAGAACCTGGGCCTTGCCGGCATGGGCCATCGCGAAATGAGGGTCGGCGGCGACGGCCCGGTCATAGGCCTCAGCGGCGCCGGGATAGAACGTCAGCGCCAAGTCGGTGGCCTGGACATAAGCGTCTTGCGCGGCGGTCGACCCCGTGGACAGGTCAAGGCCATAGCGATCCGTCAGCATGAGAACCCCTCCACCGGTTTCGGGCCACTCCCCAGGCGTGCGATCTAGACCAGCGCGATCGGCCGGACCGGGCAGCCGGTCGCGCCCTTGAACTTCGTCGCCAGCAAAATGAAACAAAAGCTCGCGACGCGGTCGCGCGCCAGCTCGTCGAGCACAAGGTTCTCGATCAGGTGAACGCCGGCCTCGGCGAGGACGTGCTGATGCACCGGCATCATCATGGCACGGTCGGGGTTGGGCAGCACCTCGACCGCCATGTTGTCGCAGCCGATCGCGACAACATCGCGTGAGGTCAGCCAGCGCGCCGCCGGCACATCGATGCCGGCCTCGCCCTCCAGGTAACGCGCGTTGTCGATGCCGAAAAAGCGGCCCCAGCCGGTGCGAATCAGCACGATGTCACCGGGCTCGATCGCCAGCCCCGCATTGTCGGCCGCGCGTGCAAGATCATCGGGGGTCACGACCCGGCCGGGATTGAGGTAGGCGCCACCGTCGAAACCCGACACGTCGAGCAGCACGCCGCGCCCGATGATCGGCGGGATGTGCTCGATGCCGAGCTGATCGAGCCCCCAATCGGTCACCACGTCGGCCGCGTTGAGCCCGTTATAGAGATGGTCGCCGATGCTGAAATGGCCGAGCGCGTCGATATGCGTGCCGACATGCATCGTCATCTCGGCGCGCTCGACATTCGAGCCGGCATCGTTGGTCGCGCCGATCTTGCGGCGGCGCTTGATGGAGTCGCGCCACGAGGCCCAGATCGACATTAGAAACGGCGTCTGGTTCGGCGCCATGAAGGGCGCGGCGGTGCTGATCTCATGGCTCAGATCGTAGACCTGGCCCGTGCCGATCGAGCGCAGCGCCGCGAGCCTTCGCTCTTGGGTCAAGAGATTGCCGGCGCCGAGCTGATCGTCGGCTCCCCAACGGGAATGCCCCAAACTGGCGTGGTCGTGCAAAAGATCGTTCATCTCACGCTCTCCAAAGCGGCCCCGCGTCACGCGGCATTCTGGGCGATGGTAGGCCCATCGCCGGCAAGCCGTGTCTGCCTGATGTCGCGCGCCTCGTTCGGGTCGAACCGCCGGCCGCGATGCATGGTCGAGCGGTTGTCCCACATCACCAGATCATTGACCCGCCAGACATGCGAATAGACAAAGCGCTCGCGGGTCGCGAACTCGGTCAGATCGAGCAGCAGCATCCGCGCTTGCGGGATCGGCATACCCTCGATCTCGCCAGCATGCGCGGAGAGGAACAGCGACTTGCGGCCGCTGACCGGGTGACGGCGCACGAGACGCTGACGGACCGGCCGAAAGACCGCGCGCTCCTCGTCGGTGAATTCGAGGAGCCCGAGCTTGCCACGCGAATACATGTTCGAGTGGAGGCATACGAGGTCATCGATCTCGGCTTTGGTGCGGTCGTCGAGG
>DATMLO010000245.1:0-5461 GCA_035570495.1 Allostellaceae bacterium
CGACCATTGCCCGAGCCCGACCAGCTTCAACGTGCCGGCCATGTTGCGCACCTGATGGTGCAGAAACGAGCGCGCCCGCGCCTCGATGTGGATTTCCTCGCCCGCTCGGCTCACCTCGAGCGCATCCAATGTCTTCACCGGCGACTTTGCCTGGCATAGCGAGTCGCGAAAGGTCGAGAAATCGTGTTTCCCGACAAGCCGCCGCGCGCCTTCCTGCATCGCCGCGACATCGAGTGGCGGCGAGACATGCCATACGCGCATCCGGTCGAGCATCGGGGGCGGGCGCCGGTTGAGGATGCGGTAGCGGTACACCCGGCCAATAGCCGATCGCCGCGCGTCGAAATCCGCCGCGACGGGCTCGGCCGCCAGCACACTGATCGGCGCCGGCCGCAAATGGTAGTTGAGCGCGCCGCGGATCGTCTCCGGGTCGTGCTCGCGCGCGAGGTCGAGATGCGCGACCTGCGCCAGTGCGTGCACCCCGGCATCGGTGCGCCCGGCGCCGTGGACCGTGACCCGCTCGCCGCAGAATTTCGCGACCGCCTCTTCCAGCGACGCCTGCACCGAGATCCCGGCCGGCTGGCGCTGCCAGCCGACGAGGCCGGTGCCGTCATATTCGATCGTCAGCTTGTAGCGGGGCACGGCAGCACCGTTCCCGGCGGCAGCGCGAAGCCGCGCAGCAACGCCTCGGTATCCATCGCCGCGCGCCCCGCGCGCTGGACGCGCAGTGGGCGCAGCGCGCCCTCGCCGCAGGCAATCGTCAGCCTGTTGTCGAGCACCGTGCCGGGCATGCCGGCCTCGCCACCGGCTTCCGCCGACAGCACGCGGATGCGCTCGCTGTTGTCCCCTGGGCCGGCCAGGAAATATGCCCCGGGCCAGGGGTCAAAGGCGCGCACCTGGCGTTCGAGCTGCGCGGCGGGTGCGCGCCAATCGAGCCGCGCCTCGTCGCGGCTGAGCTTTTTCGCGTAGGTGATGCCGTCTTCCGGCTGCGGCTCCGGGCGCAGCTCGCCTGTCGCGAGCTTGTCGAGCGCGCTGACGATCAGCTCGCCGCCGAGCTCGGCAAGCCGGTCGGTGAGCGCGCCACCGGTTGTGTCTGGCCCGATTGGCTCGGCCTGCCGCAGCAGGATCGCGCCGGTGTCGAGCCCCGCGTCCATCTGCATGATCGTAACGCCGGTCTCGTGGTCGCCGGCGAGGATCGCGCGCTGCACCGGCGCGGCGCCGCGCCAGCGCGGCAGCAGCGAGGCGTGGACATTGACACAGCCGAGCCGGGGGGCGGCGAGGATCGCCGGCGGCAGGATCAATCCGTAAGCCGCCACCACCGCTGCGTCGGCATCGAGCGGCGCGAATTCCGTCTGCACTTCGGGACCGCGCAGGCTTGTCGGATAACGCACCGGGATGCCGCGCACCTCGGCCAGCGCCTGCACCGCTGACGGTTGCAATTTGTGCCCGCGTCCCGCCGGCCGCGGCGGCTGGCAATACGCCGCCTTGACCCGATGCCCGGCGCCGACCAGCGCATCGAGGATCACCGCCGCGAAATCCGGGGTGCCCATGAAGATCAAATCGAGTGAACGCGCCATCAACTTTGCGTCTCGGCCAGACTTCGTTGCGTCCTTCGAGGCTTCGCTTCGCTCCGCACCTCAGGATGACGGCTTTCTTTATGCCATCTGCTAAAGCTCGTCATCCTGAGGAGCGCCGAAGGCGCGTCTCGAAGGACGCAGGGAAGGTTTTGCAGCCGTCAGGCCGGCTGCAGCGTTTTTGAGCGCTTGGCCTTCTGCAGCTTGCGCAGGATAATGCCGCGCTTCAGCGCCGATATGTGGTCGACAAACAACACGCCGTCGAGATGGTCGATCTCGTGCTGCAGGCAGGTCGCGAGCAGCCCGTCCGCCTCGATCTCGCGGATTTCGTTCTCGTGGTCGAGATAGCGCAGCTTGATCGCCGCGGCGCGGCTCACATCGGCGTAATGCTCGGGCACCGACAGGCAGCCTTCATTGGCGACGGTGGTCTCGGCCGAGCGCCAGATGATCTCCGGGTTGGCGATGCGCATCGGCTTTGGCTTTTCACCTTCGCGCGCGACATCGATGACGATGATCCGCTGCGCCACGCCGACCTGCGGCGCCGCGAGCCCGATGCCGATCGACTGGTACATCGTGTCGAGCATGTCGTCCATCAGCCGACGAATGCTGGGGTTCACCCTTTCGACCCGTCTGGCGACAAGCTTCAGGCGTGGGTCGGGCGCGGTGATGATCGGGAGCACAGCCATGGGAAGGCTTAGGTAAGCGGCTGGAAAGCGGCCGTCAATATCCACTGCTGCCGCGGGTTTCACCCCCACCCTGACCCTCCCTCATTGAGGGGGAGGGGATTTGGCGGGCGGCGATGCGCTCCCTCCCCCTAGATGGGGGGGAGGGCTGGGGAGGGGGTGTGCTAAAGCTGATCCCGCAGCCGCGCCAAATCGTCGAGGCCCTCTGGCCGCACCATGCACAGCACGTCGTCGAAGCCGACCGCACGGATGCGCCGGAGCCGGTCGAGCGCTTCCTCGGCGCTGGTGATCTGCATCGTCGCCCGGCCCGCCAGCGGCATGTTTGCGACATCACCCTGCAGCTCGACGATGACATTCGACAGCACCGCGCGCTTGCCGCCGGCATCGCGATAAAACTGAACACCGGCCTCCAATTCTTCAGGCTGGCTGTAAAGGCCCGAGGCGATCCACCCGGCGCAGCGTTCGGCGGCGTAGACGATCCAGCGCTTGTTGCGCCACGCGCCGAGCATCAGGTTGGGTCCGCTCTCGCAGCCCGGCCACGGCGTAAGTTGGCCGCCGGCGACAGGGTTGCCGGCCCAGGCCTCGCGCATGGTCTCGAGCGACGACATCAGCGTCTTGAAGCGCGCGTCGTAATCCTCACCGACCAGGTCGAAATCCGCCTTGGTCGAGCCGCAGCCGAGGCCGAGCATCAGCCGGTCGCCGAGCATCGCATGCAGCGACGCGCAGCGATGCGCCAGCTCGACCGGGTGGCGCACCGGCACTTGCAGCACGCAGGTGCCGATCTCGACCTTCTTGGTGACCGCGGCGGCGACGCTCATCAGCACGATCGGGTCGAGCGTCGCACGCCCGCGGCCAAACGAATCCGTCATCCACAGCCCATGGAACCCTCGCTCTTCGACCGCGCGGGCAAAATTGGCGAAACGGTCGAGCGTCTGCCCGGCGATATCGGGCGTCCCACGCATCACATTGACGACATGAACTCGCATCTACTTTTTCTCCACTTCGCGCTGTCATTGCGAGCGTAGCGAAGCAATCTCCGCCCGTCTTGGCCCTCTACTGATGGAGATTGCTTCGTCGCCGGTCGGCTCCTCGCAATGACAATCAGGGTTCGGATTTTTCCAGAAAGCGCTCGGCGAGGCGCACAAAGAAGCTGACGCCGTATGGCAAAGCGCTGTCGTTGAAATCGTATTTGGCGTTGTGCAGGTAGCAGCCGCCCTCGCCGGGGCCGTTGCCGAGCCAGACCATCGCGCCCGGCACCGCCTGCAGCATGTAGGAGAAATCCTCGCCGCCCATGGTCGGCGAGACGTTGCGGTTGACCTTGTCGTTGCCGGAAATCTCCGCCGCGACATCGCAGGCGAACTCGGCCTCGGCGGCGTGGTTGACGGTCGGCGGATAGCCGCGCCGGTAGTTGAATTCGGCGGTGGCGCCGCACGCCGCCGCGGTGCCGCGGATGACCTCCTCGATGCGTCGCTCGATCATGTCCTGGGTCTGCGGCCGGAAGCTTCTGACCGTGCCGCCGATCTGCACCTCGTCGGGGATCACGTTATGGGCGCTGCCGCCGCGCATAAAGCCGACGGTCACGACGGCGGCGTCGGTCGGGTCGACATTGCGCGCGACGATCCCTTGCAGCGCCATGACGATCTGCGCGCTGGCGACAAACGGGTCGGTGCCGAGATGCGGGTAGGCGGCGTGCGTACCGCGACCCCGCACGGTGATGTCGAAGCGGTCGGTCGCGGCCAGCATCGGCCCGGCCTTAGTCGCGAAATTGCCGACCGGGATGCCCGGCTTGTTGTGCATCGCAAAGACCACATCACAGGGGAATTTCTCGAACAGGCCCTGCTGCACCATGACCCGGCCGCCGCCATGGCCTTCCTCGCCGGGCTGGAAGATGAAATGCACGGTGCCGTCGAAATTCTTGGTCTTGGATAGATACTTGGCCGCCCCCAGCAGCATCGTCGTGTGCCCGTCATGACCGCAGGCGTGCATCTTGCCGTCATGCGTCGAGCGGTGCGCGAACTCGTTCAGCTCCTGCATCGGCAGGCAGTCCATGTCGGCGCGCAGCCCTATGGCTTTGAGCGAGTTGCCGCGGCGGATCGTGCCGACCACCCCGGTCGTCGCCAGCCCGCGATGCACCTCGCAGCCGAATTCCGTGAGCTTGGCCGCGACGACATCGGCGGTGCGCTCCTCCTCGAAGCCGAGCTCGGGATGAGCGTGGATGTCCCGGCGGATCTGGGTCAGTTCGTCGAGGCTGTCCATCACCTCGGGGATGATCGGCATATCGGCTCCGATGGGTCAGGCGTTGCGCCGCACCATAGCGTGCTTCCGACTCGATCGCTCCCTTCTTTCGTCATCCCCGGGCTTGTCCCGGGGATCCACGTGGATGGTCGGAATAAACCGGCCATGACAATGGAGAGGACGGGTGGCTTTCAGAAACTCAGCCTCGTCCGAAACACCAGCTCGGCATAGAAATAGAGTTCGGCGTCGAGCGCGCGCTTGATGTTCTCGGCGCGGCGGAAGCCGTGCTGCTCGCCGGCGAACAGCAGATAGCCGCAGGGAATGCCGCGCCGACGCAGTGCCGCGACCATCATCTCGGTCTGGTTTGGCGGCACGACGCGGTCGTCGCTGCCTTGGAAGAAGATCACTGGCGCCGACAGGCCGTCGACATGACTGAGCGGCGAGCGCGCAGCATAGAGGTCGGCGCGCTCGGGGTAGGGGCCGATCAGCCAATCGAGATAGCGGCTCTCGAATTTATGCGTGTCGCGGGCGAGCGCGGCGACATCGCTCACCCCGTAATAGCTGGCGCCGCCCTTGAAAACATCGCGTTGCGCCAGCGCCGCCAGCACGGTATAGCCGCCGGCGCTGCCGCCGGTGATAACCGCGCGGTTCGCATCGGCCAACCCCTCGGCGCAGACATGTTTCGCGGCATTGACGCAATCGTCGACATCGACAACGCCCCATTGTCCCTTCAGCCGCTCGCGATAGGCGCGGCCGTAACCGGTGCTGCCGCCGTAATCGACATCGATCACCGCGATCCCCCGGCTCGTCCAATATTGGATGCCGAGGCTGAGGCTCGACGACGCTGACGACGTCGGCCCGCCATGGCATTTGACCACCAGCGGCGGCTTCTCGCCGGCCGGCGCCGCGAAATCCGGGTTCAGCGGCGCGTAGTAATTGGCGAACGCGGTGAGGCCGTTCTCGGTCGGGAAT
>DATMLO010000246.1:0-2323 GCA_035570495.1 Allostellaceae bacterium
GCCTTTGACCGGGACCCCGGCGGCGATTGCGTCCTGCACCGCGCCGAGATAGGCGCGCAGATGGGCGATGCGGCGCTCGTCGCGGATATGACCGTCGGCCTCGACCCGGTCGGGAAAGGCGGCGCCGTTTTCGAGGATGTAGACCGGGAGGGACAACTCTTCTTTTCCTTGGCGTTCGCCAAGGAAATCTGCCGATCTATACTTAACGATTTGGACCGCGCGCATGATGCGCGGTTTCGATTACCCGGCGCACGGCGTCGCGGATTTCGGGGTCGTGGCGGCCCCACATTTCCCGCGTTGGCGGGTTGCGTCCCGCCGCGCGTACCGCCTCGATCACAGCATCCGCCGACTGGATGCGCTGCGCTTCCTCAAGCTGCCGCAGATAGTCCCATGTGGTCAGCAGGATCAGCTTGTCGGGGTCGATGACGATGACCCGCCCGATGTCGCGGTCGTCGCTGAGCAACAAGGCGCGCTCGTTCTGCGCGAGCGGGTAGTTGCGGATCACGTCAAGCGCCGCGCGCTCGCCCAAATCGCGTTGCCGCCGTCCGGCCCGCGCCACCAGTTGCGCCGTGGCGAAAGCTTCGGTCGGCTCTACGCGCACGGCGTCCCTGTGGTCGTGGTACCAGTCAAGAATTTCCTGAGCACCTAGCTTGCCCGCCGCATTCGTCGCCTCGAAGAAAACCGCGTCGGGGACGATCACCGGCAAGGCGGGATAAAGCAGGTAGTCTAGGCTCTTTGCCGCCGCGAGAGTGATCAGCGGCGGCGCATCGGTGACAATGATCGTGACATCAACCGGCATTGCGCAAGCGCGGCTGCAAGATGTCGCGCGCGCGCTCCAGATTGGCCCGGCGCTCCAAGGTGTCGGCTGGTTTCGGAAAATCCAGATCGTGTTGAGCCAGCGCGATGACCAGTTCGGCGTAATCCTCAACTCCGGCTCGCTCAATCGCGAGGCGTGTGCCAAGCTCGCCCGCTGCGTAATCGCGCAAGGCCTTGAGCTGCCGACGCTCGCTACGGCTGTTCATGGATTGCAAATCCTTCGCTTCAGTTGTAGCACAATGTTGCTCGGCGTGGGAATTCACATCTTGTAGTTTTACTCCCGGTCGAGGGCGGCGCCGTCGGCGAGCGCGGCGTAGAAATGGAACGAGTCCTTGGGGCGGCGTTCCTGGGTTTCGTAGTCGACGTGGATGAGGCCGAAGCGGCGGGTGTAGCCGAGGGTCCATTCGAAATTGTCGAGCAATGACCAGACGAAATAGCCCTTGACCGGGACCCCGGCGGCGATCGCGTCCTGCACCGCGCCCAGATAGGCGCGCAGATAGCTGATGCGGCGCTCGTCGCGGATATGCCCGTCGGCCTCGACCCGGTCGGGAAAGGCGGCGCCGTTTTCGAGGATGTAGACCGGGAGGTCGCCGCTGTAGCGCTCCTTGACTTCGATCATGACCGCGCGAAAGGCGTCGGGCGCGATCTCCCAGCCCATCTCGGTGACTGGGGCGCCTTGTGGCGCCGGCAGGGTCGCAGCCTCGAACGGATGGCTCGGGTCGCGGCGCACGCGGGAGCGGGTGTAGTGGTTGAAGGCGAAGTAGTCGAGCGGCCGCCTGATGATTTCGAGATCGCCCGCCCGCACCAGCGGCTCGACCATTTCGGCGGCGAGCGGCTCCGGGTAGCGGCCCAGCATCTGAGGGTCGGGGAACGAGCGGTTCCACAGCGCGTCGAGCATCTGGCAGGCGACCTCATCCTCCTCGCGCTCGCTCGCCGGCTCGTAGGGGTGGAAATTGTAGATGTTGCCGAGCAGCAGGTCTGGGCGGGCCGAGCGCATCGCCTCGACGCCGCGCCCGTGCGCCAGGTTCATCACATGGATCGCGCCGAGCGCGCTCGCCCGGCCGCGAATGCCGGGGGCGTGCTCGCCGTCGCCATAGCCCTTGACGCAGGCGCAATTGGGCTCGTTGAACGTCGCCCAGTGCCTGACCCGATCGCCGAGCCGGTGCACCGCCAGATGCGCGTAGTCGGCGAACCAATGCGCGGTGTCGCGGTTCTGCCAGCCGCCGCGATCCTCGAGCGCCTGCGGCAGATCCCAATGGTAGAGACAGATCCAGGGCTCGATGCCGGATTCGAGGATGCCGTCGATCAGCCGGTCGTAGAATTCGAGCCCCTTCTGGTTGGCGGCACCGCGGCCCTCGGGCAGGATGCGCGGCCAGGAGAGCGACAGCCGGTAGGCGCCGAGGCCGAGCTCGCGCATCAGCGCCACATCCTGCGGCCAGCGGTGATAATGGTCGCAGGCGACATCGCCGGTGTCGCCATTGGCGGTCTTGCCGGGCAGATGGCTGAA
>DATMLO010000247.1:0-18487 GCA_035570495.1 Allostellaceae bacterium
GAGAAATGCTCGCCCTTGTGGTTCAGCGCATGAAGCTTCGCCGGGTCAAAATAGCGCCCGGTCTGGCGGTCACGCACAAACGCGTCGTCGTCCCAGCTGTCCCACAGCCCCTTGACGACGTCGACGAACTCGACCGCCCGATCGTAGCGCTCGCCATGCTCGAAATGTTGCTCGCGGCCGAAATTCCATGCTTCCGATACATTCGAGGATGTCACCACGTTCCATCCGGCGCGTCCGCCGCTGATGTGGTCGAGCGAAGCGAATTTGCGCGCGACGTGGTAGGGCTCGTTGTAGCTGGTGGTCGCGGTAGCGACGAGGCCGATGCGGCTTGTCACCGCCGCCAGCGCCGGCAGCAAGGTCAGCGGGTCGAAATACGCCATATATTGCGGCCAGCGCGACAGCGCTGCCAATTTGCCGTCTCGCGTCGCGACCGCGTCGGCGACGAACATCAGGTCAAACTTGCCGCGCTCCGCGGTCTGGGTGATCTCGGCGTAGTGACGGAAATTGGTGCCGGCGTCGATCTGGGCGTCAGGGTGCAACCATGCCGCGACATGGTTGCCGGTCGGATGAAAGAACGCGCCGAGATGCATCTTCTCGCCGCGGCGTTGGTCCCGCATCTTTCGCCTCCTTCCCGTGGTCACCTCATCCGCTGCAATCGCAGGGCCAGCCCGAGGCGGGCGCATGCAACTGGGGAGGCTGCGCGGCGACTGGCACGCGGCTTGCCTACCGTTCCACTATCGCTTTCTGGAGACAAGCATGATGCTGCGCACGCTGTGCCTGCTGCTGGCGGCGACCGTCCTTTTCGCCGACTCCCCGGCGGCGTGGGCGCAAACGCTGCCGTTGGTCGATGACGGCAAACTGACCTGGGGCTCGGCCGCGACCTTCCCGCCCTTCGAGTCGATGGATAACGACAAGGCCGTCGGGTTCGACGTCGAAATGGTCGATGCGATCACGGCCAAGATGAAGCTAACCTCTTCAATGAGTGGGATGGAGTTTAAGGGCCTCATTCCGGCACTGCTCGGCAACCGCATCGATGCGATCGTCAGCGGCATGTACATCAACCCGGAACGCAGCCAGGTCGTCGATTTCGTGCCCTATCTCAAGGTCGGCAACCAGATACTGGTCGCCAAGGGCAACCCGCTGCATATCCAGAACAAGACGGATATGTGCGGCCATCGCGTCGCCGCGCCGGTCGGAACCGTATATGAAAAGGCGGCGCAGCAGATCATGGCCGATTGCCAATCGACGGGGAAACCCGCGCTGTCGCTACTGAGCCTGGGCTCAACCGCAGCCGGCGCGCTGGCGCTCAAGGAAGGGCGGGCCGACGCGATCATCGCATCGACCCCGACGAACGCCGCGCTGATCAAGGATTCGCCCGACGCGTTCGAGACGACAGGCGATGTATTCGATAACGGCACACTGCTCGGCATCGGCGTCAGCAAAGACAAGCCGCTGCTCAAGGCCGCGATCGACGCTGCGTTCAAGCAGATCGTCGCCGACGGCATCATCACGGACCTGATTAAGAAATACGGATTGCCGCCCGACAGCGCCCTTTAGCCAAGCCCCGCGAGGCAACAGGAGGCCCCGTGTCGATCTTCTCGCTGCACACGATGCTGGGCTACCTCTTC
Source organism: Allostellaceae bacterium (assembly GCA_035570495.1). Classification (GTDB taxonomy): domain Bacteria; phylum Pseudomonadota; class Alphaproteobacteria; order ATCC43930; family CGMCC-115725; genus DATARH01. Next base: position 1,629 of record DATMLO010000247.1, read on the forward strand.
AGCCGGCTCTTCCTCGACGCCGCGCTGATGACGCTGTGGATCAGCCTGGTCTCTCTCGGGATCGGTATGCTGCTAGGCCTTGTCGCCGCCATCGGGCAGGAGGCGCCATGGCGGCCGGTGCGGGCTGTGGTCCTGTTGTACCTGTGGCTGTTTCGTGGCACCCCGGTGCTGTTGCAGCTGGTCTTCGCATTCAATGTTTTGCCAGTGTTTGGCCTGGTGCTGCCGGCCTACGCCTGTGCGGTGTTGGCGCTCGGGCTCAACGAAGGCGCGTACATGACCGAGATCATGCGCTCGGGCATTCGCGCCGTCGGGCCGGGCCAACGCATGGCGGCGCGAGCGCTCGGCTTCGAGGACCGGCAGATCATGCTGTGGGTCGTGCTGCCGCAGGCGTTACGCATCGTCATCCCGCCAATCGGTAACCAGTTCAACGGGATGCTGAAGCTGTCGGCGCTCGTGTCAGTGATCGGGGTCAAAGAATTGCTGCTGACCGCCGATCAAACCGCGTCGATGAATTTCCGCTACCTCGAAACGCTCACCGTGGCCGGCCTCTATTATCTTTGCATGACGACCGGGCTGATGGTGATTCAACACTTCATCGAGGAAGCTTGCCAGCGGCGTCGCGGGCGGGCGCCGAGGACCGGCTGGAAGCTGTTTTCGCCGGCCGATCTCGGGCTGGTGCGGTGACACTGCTGCTGGAAGGCATTGCCCTCTGGAAGAGCTATGGCAATGACGACGTGCTGAAGGGCGTCGACCTCAAGGTCGAAGAGGGCGAATGCCTGGTGGTAATCGGCCCGTCCGGGTCAGGAAAATCGACGCTTCTCAAATGCCTCAATCTCCTCGAGCCGATTTCTTCGGGCAGCATCCTGTTCGAGGGCAAGGAGATCGCCGGGCTGCGGCGCGGCGAAGCGGCGGCGGTGCGCCGTCGCATCGGCATGGTGTTCCAGAGCTTCGAATTGTTTCAGCACCTCAACGCCGAGGACAATATCGCGCTGGCGCGGATCAAGGTGTTGAAGGACAAGCCAGCGCGGGCGCGCGAGTTGGCGCGTCACTTATTGTGCAAGGTACACCTGCCCGACAAAGCCGAGATGTATCCCGACGAGCTGTCCGGCGGGCAGCAGCAACGCATCGCGATCGCTAGAGCGCTCGCGATGCAGCCGGCGCTGATGCTCTACGACGAGCCGACCAGCGCGCTTGACCCGGAAACCGTCGGTGAGGTGCTCGACGTGATGCAGGAACTGGCGGAAGACGGCATGACAAGCATTGTCGTCACCCACGAGATGAGCTTCGCGCGGCGTGCCGCCGATCGCGTCATCTTCCTCGATGGCGGTAAGATCGCGCATAGCGGCCGCGTTGACGATTTCTTCTCCGATGCCGCGCCCGAACGGCTCGCCCGTTTTCTCGGCCGCATCCGAGCGTAAGTAAGGCCGCAATGCCAAAGCGGATGCACCTTGCGTTCGACCTTTCCTACATTCACATGGAGGGGCGCTGGCGCATGCCCGGCGCATGGCCTGGGCGCTACCCGGACGTCGCGATGTTCGAGGAAATCGCGCGGATTGCCGAACACGGCCTACTCGACATGCTGTTCTCCGGTGACGGCACCGGCGTGCCGAGCACCTGGGCAAAGAGCCGGGACGCCGCGGTGCGCTGGGGTGTCTCCTGGCCGCGCCAGGATTTGTCGCCGATGTCGGTGGCAATGTCGCGCGTCACCAAGCACCTCGGTTTCGGCATCACTTATTCGACAACCTTCACCCACCCTTATTTCCTGGCCCGGCATTTCAATTCGCTGGACCATGTCACCGGCGGGCGTATCGCCTTTAACGTCATCACCTCCACGCGCCGGTCGGACTATGCCAATTACGGCTACGACGACCTGGTCGCGCATGACGAGCGCTACGACCGCATGGAGGAATTCATCGACGTCTGCCGCGCATTGTGGAGCTCGGTGGAGCCTGATGCGATGCTGTGGGACGAGGATACCGGCCAAGTCGGCGACCCGGGGAAGGTTCACGACGTCGAACATCGCGGCCGGTTTTTCAAAGTCAGCGGCCCGCTCAACACGCCGCCCTCCCCGCAGACGCGGCCGGTGCTGCTGCAGGCCGGCAGCTCACCGCGCGGCGTACGTGCCTGCGCTTACGTCGCCGACATGGCGTTTGGCCCGGACATGCCGCTATCGCTTCAGATCGCCCAGCGCAAGGCGCTCGACGAGGCGGTCGCCGCGCTCGGCCGCGATCCCGAGGGCATGGGCATCATCTGGCAGCAGCCTTGCGTCGTCGCCGAAACCGAGCATGAGGCCGTCACGCGGCGCGAGCTTTTGTTAAGCGCGATCCCGGTGGAAGGCGTCGGCGTCTACCTATCGCACAACGGCGGGTACGATTTCTCGACCTTGCCGCAGCGGTTCACACTCGGGGAGCTGCACCGCGAGATCATCGCCAGCCAGGCATCGCCTGGTGGGTTCATGCGCGAGATGGTGACGCGGTTCGGCGCCGACACCGAAATCACCCGCGGCGAGTTCTTCGATTATGGTCGCCGCTTCGCGACAAGCTACACGCGTACCATCGCCGGCACACCAGCGCAGGTCGCCGACCATCTCGAAGAGGTCTTCGAGGCCACTGGCAGCCGTGGGGGCTTCATGCTTGGCCATGTCGTGTCGATGCCTCACGATCTCGAGGCGATTGTCAATCTGCTCGTACCCGAGTTGCAGCGGCGCGGCCGCTTCCGGCGTGAGTACAAAGGCTCGACTCTGCGCGAAAACTTGTTCGACGACTGACGGCGATCGAAATCGAAGCCGCACCGATGACGCCATTCTCAGCCGCGACGAAATATGGCTCGTCAATTGCACGCGATGAGGAACGCGGTCGGCAAACTGGAGATCCTTTGTCCGCATGGATTTGATGCTGAACGATCGCATCGCGCTCATCACCGGCCCCGCCAAGGGAATGGGCGCGGCGGTGACGCGCGGTTTCGCCGAAGAAGGCTGCCGCCTCATGTTGTTGGCTCGCGATGTGGCGGCGGTCGAGCCGCTGGCCGAGGAGCTGCACGGAGGCGGCACCGCTTGCCGGGTTGTGCAGACCGACCTCACGCGGCCCGATGATTGCGCACGGGCTGCCCGGCTTTCTCTCGACACATTCGGCCGGATCGACATCCTCGTTAATATCGCGGGCGGCACCGGCACGATCGGCAAAAGCGGTGTCGAGACCACGCCCGACGAATTCGAGGCGACCCTGAAGCTCAATATGGGCGGCTGCTTCAATATGATCCGAGCCGTGCTCCCGGCGATGATCGAGCGACGCTACGGCAAGATCGTCAATGTCGGCGGCACGTTCGGCATGCGCGGCCGTGCCGGGAGGCTTGCCTATTCCGCTTCGAAATGGGGGCTGCGCGGCATCACCAAGAGCTTTGCTCTGGAGGTCGGCGCCAGCAACATCAACGTCAACTATGTCGCGCCGGGCATGGTCGACGGTCCGCGATTTCGCGACAAGGTCTGCGCCGACATGGCGGCGCGGCTCGGCATCTCGGTCGAGGAGGCGGCCCGGCGCCACGCGGACGACTATGCCCTGAAGCGCATCACCACCGATCTCGACGTCGCCAACGCATGCCTGTTTCTCGCGAGCGATGTGTCGCGCCAGCTGACCGGGGTGGACCTGCCGGTCGACGGCGGCTGGGCCGCGCTTTAAGGAACCGCAGCAATGAGCGTCGATCTCGTGATTTCGGGCGGGACGGTGGTGACCGAGAATGCCGTATTCCCAGCCAGCGTCGCGATCGCCCACGGCCGCATCTCGGCGATTGGCGAGGAGGGCGCGATGCCGGCCGCCGCCGAACGGCTCGACGCCACCGGCTTGCACTTGCTGCCGGGCGCGATCGACGCGCATGTGCATATCCGCGAGCCCGGCTATACCCATAAGGAAGATTGGGCGACCGGCACGGCCGCCGCGGCGTGCGGCGGCGTCACCACGATCTTCGACATGCCCAACACCAACCCGCCAACCGGCACGCCCGAAGCCCTGGCCATGAAGTTAAGAGCGGCGGAAGAGAAAGCCTTTGTAGATTTCGGGATCTACGGTCTGCTCGATGAAGACAACATCGATGGTCTTGAGGCGCTGATCGCGGGCGGCGTCGCCGCATTCAAGTGCTTCATGGGTAATACTTTCGGCAACCTGCCGGCCCCTTCGGACGGAGCAATGCTCGAAGGGTTCGAGATCTTGTCCCGGCACGGTCTGCGCTGCACGGTCCACGCCGAGACGGCCTCGATCCTCGCTCGCCGCGAAAAGAAAATGCGCGAAATCGGGCGCACCGACCCGCTTGCGCATCTGGCTGCGCGCCCCCCAGTGGCGGCGATGGAGGCGGTGCAGCGCGCTGCGCTCTATGCCGAATGGACCGGTGCGCGGCTTCATATCGCACATGTCAGCTCGGCTGACGAGCTGCGGCCGCTGCGGGAGGCGAAGGCTCGCGGCGTCGACGTCACCGCCGAGACCTGCCCGCACTATCTGATGCTCGATACCGATGATTACGGGCGCTGCGGCAGCCTGATCCGGGTCAACCCGCCGGTGCGTGAGCCACACCACAAGGCGTTGTTGTGGGCGGCGGTGCGCAACGGCACGATCGACATGATCGCGACCGACCATGCGCCGCACACGCCCGAGGAAAAGCACCATGACGACATCTGGACCGCCGATTGCGGGTTTCCCGGTGTCGAAAGCCAGATGCCGCTGATGCTGACTGCGGTGGCGCGCGGCGAGATTTCGATCGTCGACTACGTGCGGCTGTCGAGCGCCGCGCCGGCGCGCGCCTTTGGGCTCTACCCGCGCAAAGGCGCGCTAATTCCCGGCGCCGATGCGGATATGGTGCTGATTGACCTCAAAGCCAGCTCCCGCATTGACCGGGCGATGCTGCATTCCGAGCGCGCGCGGGTCACACCATTCCATGGTCATGCGCTCACGGGGGTGCCGGTGCACACGCTGGTGCGCGGCCGGTTCGTGATGCGCGAGCGCCAGCTTGTCGCCGCCGCGCACGGTTGGGGCCAGTCGGTCAAGCGCATCCAGCAGATGCCCGAGCCGCGCCCGCTCAACACTGAGCACGCCACGGCGGCGATTCTCAGACGACCGGACTGATCGAGACGGCCCTCAGGCGATTTCCGCCTGTAGCCTCAGGAGCTCGGGGTTGTTGTATTGCGGACGCAGGGGCTGCGGCTTGGCGAGCATGGTTTGCAGATGACAGACGGCGTCGCCTTCGTTGAACACCTCGTGTTGCAGGAAGGGCGGCAGCGCCACCAAGTCCCAGCGCTCGAGCGTAATGTCGTAGTTCTCGCCATTCTCCCAGCAGCGCACCCGGGCCGAGCCATCGAGGATAAAGAAAATCTCCTCGGTCTCGTGGCAATGCATCGGAATCTGGTTACCGGGCGGCATCGATTGGATCGACATCGTGAACGCGGTGGCCGGGATCGCGCCGCGCAAATCGTTCTGATCGACCGAGCCTGAGGCGCCGAGATAGCGGCGCTGGGCGCGCGCGAAGCGCGGGTCGAGCGCCGTCTCGAAGCCGAAGACGCTCCAATCCTCGCGGCGCGCGGCGAAGCGAGCGACGCGGTGGGCGAGCTTTTGCTGAAGGTCAGGCGCGGCGATGGTGTCCATGATTTTTCCTCCCCTCAGATGAGTCGCGGATAGCCAAGCTGGGCGGCTTCGGCCTCGTAATCGAGCAGCCCCGCGTACGCTGCGTCGGGCACGTCCTCGATCGCGGCAATCATCAGCCCTGCGCGGGCCGCGGCGTAGCGCGGCTCGGAAGCGACGGTGCGCAGCGCGTGGCGCAGCAAATCGACCACGTCAGCCGGCGTTGCGACCGAGGTGACAAACGGGATCGCCGGGCTTAGCGGTGTCTCGGCGATGACGCGCACCCGCGCCGCGGCCTCCGGCCGATGCCGGCGCCAGAAGGCGTAGGTCACGCAATCGATCGAAGCAAGGTCGCCGTCGCCGCGAAGCAGCCGTTCGAGGCTCGCGGGATGGCCGCCGGTCTCGATCACCGCGCGGAAGAACGGCTTGCCGCCGGCAATCTCGGCGAGCGCGCGGCGCGGCAGGTTCATGCCCGAATTCGACACCGTGCTGTTGAGCAGGAACACCGAACCGCGCAGGTCGGCGAGGCCTTGCGCCGGCGAATCCGCGCGCGCGACAAAGAACGCGCGGTGGGTCGGGCCGTCGCAGCCCGGCACCTCGTAGACCGGCGCGCCGAGCCGGATCGCCTGGCCCTTGAACACGGTCTCCAGCGGATAGCCGCAGGTCTGCGAGAAGAGGAGATTGCTTTCCAGCGCCGGCGGCACCGGACCGCGCTCGAAGATCAGCTCATCGGGGACTTCCTTGAGCCCAGCCTCGATCAAAAGGCCGCGTAACGCCCTCCAGAAGCGCGCGTTATCGGCACGCATCTCCGGGAAATTGTACATCGGCAGGCTCGCGAGCAGCGTCATGCCAGGCTGCCCTCAGATCACTCCGCTCGTCGGCAGCTGACCGCCATACCAGCGCGCCACCGCCAGCTCTCCCAAACCGACGACACCGTACAGGACCAGCCCGATGGCGCACAACACGACGATCGCGGCGAGCACGGTCGCGGTCTCGCCGGCCGACGAGGCGAACATGATGATGTAGCCGAGCCCGGCCTGCGCGGTGATGAATTCGCCAACCACGACGCCGATCATCGCCATTGTCACCCCGACCTTCATCCCGGCGAACAGGTAGGGCATCGCATAGGGAAACCGCGCCAGACGGAAGACCTGCCATTCCGAAGCGGTGAGCGAGCGGCAAAGCTGCAGCACGTCGGGCTTCGCGCTGACCAGCCCGGTTGCGGTCGAAACCACGACCGGAAAAAAGGCGATGAACACCCCGACGGTGATGATCGAGCGGCCGCCCACCCCGAGCCAGACGATAAACAGCGGGGCGAGCGCGATCTTGGGGATCACCTGGAACATGACGATATTGGGGTAGAGCGCCTCGCGCACGGCCTCCGAGGAGGTGATCGCGATCGCCAGCAGCACGCCCACCGCGGCCGCGATGCCAAAACTGGCGATGAGTTCGATCGTCGTCGGTATCGCCTGCTCGATGAGGATTGCCGGATTGCCGACCAGCACCTCCCACACCGCCGATGGCGGCGGCAGCAGTTCGGGCGAGATTTTCGTCAGCCGGCAAACGAGCTCCCACGCCACGACCGAGAAGATCGCGAAGGCGAGCGGCAGGCCGATGGTGCGTCCGAGCCGCCACGCGGCCTCGCCGATGACGGGCCGCGGCAGCGGGACGGCCGGAGCGTCCTGAACGGCGGCCATGGCTCAGCGCCGACCGAAGCGATTGCGCACCTGGCGCTCAGCCAGCGCCACCGCGCCGAACAGCAGCACGCCCATGGCGCACAGCACGAACAACGCGAAGATGGCAGCAGTGTCCATGTGCGACCCGGCATAGAGGATGTAGTAGCCGAGCCCGGCCTTGGCGGAGATGAACTCGCCGATGATGACGCCGATCACCGCCAGGGTGATGGCGATCTTCATGCCGTTGAAGATTGCCGGCAGCGCGAATGGAAAGCGCACCAAGAGGAAGCTTTGCCAATCGGAGGCGGTCAGCGAGCGGCAGAGGCGCAAGGTCGATGGGTCGGCGCTGGAGAAGCCGACGACCGACGAGATGACCACCGGGAAGAAGCAGGTAAACGTCGAGAAGGCGATGCGCGACTCGCTAGTGATGCCGAGCCAGACGACGAAGAGCGGCGCGAGCGCGACCTTTGGCACGAGCTGGAACGCGACCAGGTTGGGATAGAAGGTGTCGCGGATCAGCGGCGAATAGGTGATGGCGATCGCCAGCGCGACGCCGAGCACGGTCGCGAAGGCAAAGGCGGCCAGCGAGTCGAGCGTCGTCGGCACTGCCTCGCGCAGCAGCACCGGGAGAATGCGCCACAATTCGACCGCAATCTCGGTTGGCGTCGGCAGGATCACCTGCGGAATGTGAAAGAGGGTGCAGACGCATTGCCACAGCACGAGCCCGGCGCCCGCGGTGGCGAGCGGCAGGATCACCGGGCGCAACTGGCGCAGCGTGGCGAGGGCTCGCGTGCCCGTCGGCATCAGGCGCGACGGCGTCGCCAGCGTCCGCCCACCCACGGGAAGCTCGACCGTCACTGGATTATCCTCGGCATCGTGGCGGACGGGCGGTGCAAGCCGCAGGCCACGCGCGGCGACATTTCGCTCATCCAAAAATCTTGTCGTATTCCGAGACCCGCTCGCGTACCTGCGCCCATTGCGCCGCGTCGAGCTTCACTTTACCGGCGTATCGATTGGTGAAGACGTCATCGAGCGCCGGGCGGGTCATTTCCGGCGTCGCCAGATAGGTCATCACAAGATCGGTCATCGCGGCAAAGGCGTCCGGGTCGCACCAGCCGATCCCGTGCGCGCGGGCCTCTGGCTTTTCGACCGAGTGCTGCCACATCCGCAATCCGAGGCGGACGAAGTCCTTGGCGGTCGGCGTCAGCGCCATTTCGGGCAGCTCGTTGAAGAACAGATCGACCGTCTCGTCGGGGTTGGTGAGCGTGTAGGCGAGGCCCTGGCACAGACCGTCGACCATCGCCTCGCAGAATGCCGGGTCTTTCGCCAGCGTGTCCTTGGTGACGGCGATCGTCTGGCCGTGGTTCTTGATGCCGGCCGAGCTGTACAGCATCCAGCGGTTGGGGACGCCTTTCGACAACATCACCGCGCCGCTGGTGAGCGCGAACGAGGTGATGGCGTCGACCTGCTTTTCCTCCAGCAGGTGCTCCAGGACCTTGTTGTCGACATGCACCGACTCGATCGAGCTCTCATCGACCCCGACCTTCTTGCAATAGGCCGGGAAGAACGGGAATTCCGCCGAGGTCGGGACCTGGGCGATCTTCTTGCCCACAAGGTCCTGCGGTTTCTGGATCGGGGAGTCGGCGAGCACGCCGACACCCATCGTCGCGTCGTAATCGGTGGTGGCGAGGCCGATCAGCGGCAAGCCCTTGGCGACCGATAGCGTCAGCACAGGCGCCGCGCACAGACCGCAATCGAACTGGCCGCCGGCGATGCTCTGCGCCGCGGCGACCGAACCGAACCCGCGCGCGATCGACATGTCGATGCCGCGATCCTTCATGTAGCCCTTGGCCTTGGCCATGTAGACGAAGGCATAGGCGCCGCCGGCAAGCCACGGCAGCGTGAACTTGACCTCGCGGAGCTCGGCGAGGGCCGGCATCGGCAGCGCGGTCGTGACCGCGAGCGCCGTGGCCCGTCCGAGGAAACGCCGTCTCGTGATGCTGCGCCGCTGCATGTCTGCCTCCACTCGTGACGCCCGGCGAGCGGGCGCCTCGTTCATGCCGTGCCTCCTCCCTGTGCCGAGAACAGCGCCGCTGCCCCGTCTTCTCAGCGGCGGTCCCGGTTGTGGCTCTCCTCGATGCGGGCGCGCAAATGGCCGCAAATCTCGTTGAACTCGCGCGTCTCGCCGATCGCCATGTCGCGCGGCCGGGCAAATGGGATCGTCAGATCCTCGACGATGGTCGCCGGGCGCCGGGTCATGACCAGCACCCGGTCGGCGAGCATCACCGCCTCGCGGATGCTGTGCGTCACGAACAGCGCAGTCTTGGTGTATTGCTGCCAGAGATCGAGCAGCAGCTCGTTCATCTCGTCGCGGGTTATCGCGTCCAGCGCGCTGAACGGCTCGTCCATCAGCAGCAATTCGGGGTCGTAGACGAGCGCCCGGCAGATCGCCACCCTTTGGCGCATGCCGCCGGACAATTCATGCGGCTTCTTGCCGGCGAACCCATGCAGCCCGACGCACGTCGAACGAGTCTTTAAGGTAGGCGAAAAACTGCTCCCCTGAGTTGAACCCTTGCGGTGACGCGAAGCGCATGTCGTTGCTGTCGAACGCATAAGGGACAATGAGCTGCGGTCGGCCATAATGGTTGTCCCAGTAGGGTAGATCGTCGGCGTAGGAGTCGGAGGCATAGACGAAGCCGCCTTCCTCGACGACGAGCCGTAAGGTATTTGGACTGCACCGCCCCTGATACCAGCCGAGCGGCCGCTCGCCCGTCATCCGCGTCTGGATCTCGACCGCTTTGGCGATGTGCTCGCGCTCAACAGCTTCCGAAACGTATTGGTAATCGATCCAACGGTAGCCGTGCGTGGCGATCTCCCAGCCGGCCTTCATCATGGCCTCAACCGCGTCGGGGTTACGTTCCATCGCCATTGCAACGCCACAGACCGTGATCGGCACCTGGCGCGAAGTGAAGGCGCGGTAGAGCCGCCAAAACCCCGCGCGACTGCCGTATTCGAAGAGCGACTCGATGACCGGATTTCTTAGTCCCGGCACCGGCTGCGCGCCAACTAGATCGTTGAGGAAAGCTTCCGCGGCGACATCTCCGTGGAAGATCGCGTTCTCGCCGCCCTCCTCGTAATTCATCACAAACTGTACGGCGATCCTCGCGTCGTTGGGCCATCGCGCGTGCGGCGGGGTCTCGCCGTAGCCACGAAGGTCGCGGGGATAATCAGCCATTCTGCACCTCCTCAGCAGTGGAGTTTGCTGAACAGGGCCAAAATCTGCTCACGCGAGATCGCGCTCACCTAGGCGATGACGTTAGCCCCTCTTGCCGCTCCATTTCGAGCCATCTGGCCATGCGGACCCAGATTAATCGCGGCTCCCTAAGCTCATGATACGTTTTCGCCTTATGGCTTACGATTTGATCGGTGATCCGTCCAAATGACAGTGGCTTCGCCTGTGCAGACGCCTGAGGTGCCGGGGTTTGTGGCTGCGCCGCCTGATGCAAGGCCACCCCGGCGCTCAGCACTCTCTCGGGCTCGTGTGCTGGGAGCCCACGAGAAACGAAAATTGCCCTCAGTCAAGTCGCGCGCCGTAGCGGTGGACATGATACGGCATGCGTGCGAGACCGGGGCAATAGCTGCCGACGATCGGCTCCAGCGCGGCGTAGAGCGCCCGATTGTCGGCATTCGCGGCGTGGAGCCGGTCGCGCGCAGCCTCGGCGCGATCGCGCAGCTTGGCGAGGTCAATCCCGATCGGCTTGCGGTTTTGCACGACCAGCCGCCCGCCGATCATCACGCTCTCGACCGCCGTGCCGTCCTCGGCATGGACGAGCTGATTGACCGCGTCGTTAAGCGGCAGCCAGTTCGGGTGGTCCAGGTCGAGCATCACGAGATCGGCTTTCCAGCCGGGCGCGATGCGACCGATCTTGTCGCCAAAGCCGAGTGCGCGGGCGCTGCCTTCGGTTGCCGCCAGCGCCGCCTCGCGCGTCGTCAGCCAGCGCCGCCATTCCGGCCCCTGCACCTTCGAGACGAACGAGGCCAGCCGCATCGCCTCGTACATGTTCTGATTGTCGGCGCAGGTCGCGCCGTCGGTGCCGATGCCGAGGTTGACCCGGCGCTCGAGCATCGTCCGCGTATCGGCGAGGCCGCTGCCGATGCGCATGTTGCTTCCGGGGTTGTGCGCGACCGAGGCGCCGTGATCACCGAGCCGTGCCATGTCGTCGGGATCGAGCCAAACGCCGTGCGCGACTGTGAAATGCGGACCCAGCACGCCCAGCGCATCGAGATGCGCGGTCTGCGTCGAGCCGTAGACCTTGAGGCTCGCCACGGCCTGCACCTTCGACTCGGCGACGTGGCTGTGTAGCCCGACACCGAAATCGTGCGCGATGCCAGCACAGCCGAGGATGAACTCGTCCGAGCAATGATGCGGGATGGTCGGCGCCACCGCCGGCCGCACCAGGTCGCGATCGATCGACCAAGCCTGAAACCCGGCGCGGATCGCGGCGAGAGTCTCGTCGCGCGGCGCAAGGCGTAGCGCCCCGACGCGTTCTTGCAAAGCGGGTGGCAACGCGTCGGCAAGGCCGGGGATCGCTTCGAAAAAGGTGCGGTCGGCGACCATCGGCGCGATGACAGCGCGCATACCAAGCTCGGCATAGGCCGAGGCAACCGCCGCCATACCGTCACGCGTCGGCACCGGCCATTCGAAGAACAAATCGTAGCAGGCGGTGCAGCCTTTCAGCATCATCTCAATGGCGCCGATCTGCGCTGAGAGCCGCAAATCCTCCAACCCGCGATAGCCGGTCAGCATTGGCGCCGCCGTAAGCAACAACTCGAGCGGCCAGCGATCCCCCATCCCTTTGCCGAGATTACCGTGCGAGTGCGTATGCGCGTTGACGAGACCGGGGTGGATAAGCCGGCGGTCGGCGGCGATTTCGCTCGCCTCGGCGGGAACCGCCAAGCCCGGCGCGGCGATCTCGCTAATCGTGTCATCCTCGATGAGGATATCGGCGACTTCGGCAGTGCCACCTGCGATGTCGAGGACGTGCCCTCCGCGCAGTACGGTGAAGCTCATCGGCCGGCTCCCAGGTCCCGAGGATGACCGAGTAAGCCTAGACCGATCTAAGCGGGCGCGAAATGCTGGCATCAAAGGCGTTCCGCCTCCGCTGAACGTACTCTAGTTGCGAGAAGCCGCTCCGCTACCACCTGCCGTGTGGTCAGCCTGGCGCAGCCGATCGAACAGGGAGCCAGCAAGCTGGCGGAACTTGCGAGACGCTTCGCACCAATGACTTGCAGACGCTGCCTGGCAAAACGGAACACTTTGCCGTCGTCAGCCAATGCTGTTCACCGACGCCGCCATGGCGCTTGGTTCCGCATTGACGCGGGCGGCCAGTGCGGCAGCCCGCCTGCGAGCACCGAGCCCCCGAGGAGGTTGAAATGGCAGCGACTGAACCCGCCAGCCTGAGGGACCTCGTATGGGGTATCGCGGGCGACCTCATTCCCTCGCTGCCCGTCAGGGCCATTGAAAGCTCGGAGGTATAGCTTTTGGTCTGCTTTCGGCGCGAAGCGGCCGAATTCGCGAGCTACAACTGCCTTCCGCTAATGCCGCATAGCGGCCCTTGGCCGCTCATGTTGTTTTATTCTCGGTTCTGCAGTGCACAGGGGTGGTCGACCAGGTGGTGCGCGTGCTGGGTCGCCGGAGAACCGGTCGGTCCTCCACCAGGGGCTTCAGCGGCACGCGCGTATGGCTCGGATCGCAAGATGCAAGCCAGCCGGCACAGCGCTTGCACAATAGCCGGCGGGAGTACCCAGTGAAGTGGGCCGCTGGCGGCCGCTCGCTTGCCGGGGACACCCCCAAAGGATACCGAGATGAACATTTCACGACGCGAATTCGGCGCGCTCGCCGCCACGGCACTGGCGTTTCGCGCAACCTGCGCCGCCGCCTCCGACCCGAGCGTCTTCGTCACCGGCATGGACCTCCCGGCCAACCTCGACCCGGCGCAGATCCTCGATGTGCAATCGACGCAATGGGGGCTGAACGCCTACGACAACCTCTATCGCTATGAGGGCAATCCGGCGGAGATGCGGCCGTGGCTGGCGACCGAACACACGGTTTCCGCCGACGGCCTGGTCTGGAATTTCAAGCTTCGCCAGGGGGTCAAGTTCCACGACGGCAGCGAGCTGACCGCTGACGATGTCGTCTATACGGTGCAGCGGTTGCTTGCCATTGGTCGCGCGCCGGCGGCGCCGTTTCTCCCTATCCTGAAAGCGGAATCAATAACCGCCCCGGACCGTTACACCGTCCGCTTCACCCTCGCCCAGACTTACGGCCCGTTTTTCGGGATGATCCCGATGATCGCCGTCGTCAATCCGCGGGTCATCAAGCCGCATGAGGACAACGGCGATTGGGGCGCCAAATGGATGGCCTCCAACGAGGCGGGCTCGGGCGCCTACAAGCTGCTTCCCGAAAGCTACGTGCCGCTGGAAAAGGCCGATCTCGAAAAGTATGACGACCATTTCGTCGGCTGGAGCGACAACGCGCAGGCGATCAAGAAGATCGAGTGGCGGCCGGCCAAGGTGACCTCGACGCGTGTGCTCGCGCTGTTGAACGGCTCGCTCGACATGACCGACAGCTTCCTGCCGGTCGACCAGGTCGAGCGCATCGATAAATCGACGAACGCACATGTCGCCAAGAACGTGACGATGCGTCTCTTGGTCATCCGCATGAACAACACCAAGCCGCCGTTCGACAACATCAACGCCCGCAAGGCGTTCGCGCATGCATTCAATTACGGCGGCTTCATTGACGAGATCGTCAAGGGCAACGCTGTGCGCGATCCCGTGCCGATCCCCAACAATATGTGGGGTTTTCCCAAGGATGTGACGGGGTACGACTACGATCTCGCCAAGGCCAAGGAGTATCTCGCAAAGGCGGCGGCCGACGGCGCGCCGGTCAAGCGGCCGATCGAGATGCACGTCCAGCAGCCGCTGGAGCAGACCGTCCAGGCCAGCCAGCTGTTTCAGAGCGATCTCGCGTCGATCGGCGTCGATTTGAAGCTGGTCAACGATACCTTCGCCAATCTGGTGAGCATCTCGTCAAAGGCCGAGACCACGCCCGACATGTGGATCCACTGGGTCAGCGCCTATTACCTCGATCCCGACAACTGGATCGGCCAGATGTATGACAGCCGCTATCACGGTACCTGGAAGGCGTCGTGCTGGTACACCAATCCGCAAGTAGACGCCCTGCTGAGCAAGGCGCGCTTCACCATCGACCAGGAAGGCCGCGCGCCGATGTATGAGCAAGCGGCCAAGATCATCGTCGCCGACTCGCCCGATATTTGGATTTACAACATGATCGAGGTGTGCGGCATCTCGAACCGGGTGCAGGGGTTCAAGCATTGTCCGGTCGGCAGCGGCGGCGAGGTGCGTTGGATGCACCTTTCCGCTTAGCCGGTAGGCGAGCCAACCCGGATGTTGCGCTTCGTCCTGCGTCGGGTGCTGTACGCGGTGCCGTCGCTGTTCGGGCTGATGATCTTCACCTTCCTCTTAATCCGGATCGTGCCTGCCGATCCGGCGGCGGCGCTCGCCGGCGACAACGCCACGCCGCAGCAGATCGCCGACATCCGGCATCAATACGGCTTCGATCGCCCGGTCGCCGAGCAATTGGTGCTCTATATCGGACAGGTGCTGCGGCTCGATTTCGGCGAGAGCCAATATTCGCACCGGCCGGTCGGGCTCGATATCCGGCAGCGCCTGCCGGCAACGCTGGAACTGACCTTCGCCGCTCTGCTGTTGGCGATTGTGGTGGGCATCCCGCTCGGCGTCGTCGCCGGCGTCAACCACAATCGCTGGCCGGATTTCGTGCTGCGCCTGTTTTCGATCACTGGCGTCGCGGTCGCCGCATTCTGGTTTGCAATCATGCTGCAGCTGTTGTTTTCGATGCAGCTCGATTGGCTGCCGCTGCGCGGACGCACCAGTGCCGGCGCGGTTCTGCCGCCCGAGCTGACCGGCTCGCTGCTCATCGACAGCCTGATCGCCGGCCGCCTCGGCGTGTTCTGGGATGCGTTGCTTCATCTGATCATGCCGGCTGTCACGCTGTCGCTCGGCGCGCTGGCGACGATCGCCCGCTTCACTCGGGCCGGCGTACTCGACACGATGCAGAAGGATTTCGTGCTCTATGAGCGCGCCGTTGGCTACCCGCGCCGGCGGCTGATCTGGATATATGTGCTGCGTAATTCGGTGATCGCGGCGGTGACGCAGGTCGGCCTATTGTTCGGCGCGCTGATCGCCGGCGCGGTCGTCGTCGAATCGATCTTCGACTGGCCCGGCATCGGCAATTACGCGGTACAGGCAATCCTCACCGCGGACTACAAGGTGATGCTGGCGGTGACCTTGCTGGTCGGCGTCGTCTACACGATCGTCAACATTCTTACCGATCTCGTCCACGGGCTGCTCGATCCCAGATTGTGGGAACAGCTCTAGATGCTGATCCTCAAAAAATTCGCGCGCGACATCCCGGCGGTGATCGGGCTGGTGATCGTCGCCTTCGCGGTAATCGTTGCCCTCATCGGGCCGTGGCTCGCGCCGCATCCCGGCGACATTGTCGCTTCGCACCTGCTGCAGCGCCTGAAGCCGCCGAGCGCGGCGTTTCCGTTCGGCACCGACAATCTCGGCCGTGACATCTTCTCGCGCGTGATCCTCGGAACGCGCGGCGCGCTTGAAGTGGCGCTGACGGTGGTCGCCATCGCGGCGGCGATCGGCGTGCCGCTTGGCCTTATCGCCGGCTACGCGACGGGCTGGTTGTCGGAAGCGATCATGCGGGTTACCGACGTCTTCCTGTCGCTGCCGCAGCTTGTCCTGGCGCTGGCCCTGGCGCAGCTGCTGACCCCCTCGCTCGAAACCGCGATGCTCGCTCTGGCCTTGACCTATTGGCCGTTCTTCACCCGCCTGGTGTTCGCCGAGACCCGGCGCCTGCGCGCCTCGCTGTTCGTCGACGCTCTGCAGGGCATCGGCGCCGGCACCGCGCGCATCGTCTTTGCGCATATCCTGCCGAATGCGATCTCGCCGGTCATCGTGCGCGCGACGATCGGCCTCGGCTTCACCATCCTCGTCGCCGCGGTGCTCGGCTTTCTCGGCGTCGGCGCCACCCCGCCGCAGCCCGATTGGGGGCTGACGATTTCCGAAAGCCGCAACTACCTGCCCGATGCCTGGTGGTATGCGACGTTTCCGGGCCTGGCGATCCTCGTCGCGGTGCTCGGCTTCAACCTGTTGGGCGACGGGCTCCGCGACCTTGTCGACCCACGACTGCGGCGGTCGAGGTAATGGCCGACGCCATCCTCGAAGTCCGCGACCTGCGGCTCTCGATCGGGGGCGACGAGGGCATCGCCAAGGTCCTCGACCATATTGATTTCGCGCTCGGACGCGGCCGCATCCTGGGTATTGTCGGGGAATCCGGCTGCGGCAAATCGACGATTATCCGCGCGATCATCGGCATCCTGCCAGCAGGTGCTCGGGTCGAGGCCGGAACCATCCGCTTTGACGGTGACGACCTCCTCGCGCTCGGCGAGGAGGTGCTCAATACCCG
>DATMLO010000248.1:0-12143 GCA_035570495.1 Allostellaceae bacterium
GTTTGGTCGAGGACGGCGGATAGCCGCCAAGAATGCCGCAACCTGAATTCGTCTTACCTTAGACGAAAAGCCCGGCAAAACGCCGCATTCGGCGTCCTATGGTCGTTTCACATCATTTTCGCCTTGACCGCGGCGCGTCGAGCAACGACATATCGCGTACCAAATTAGTACGAATTGCGGTGGCCTGGACGAGCGAATGATCATCCTCTCGAAACTCGCCGATTACGGCGTCATTGTCGCGACCCATCTGGCGCTCGCGCCCGAGCGGCAGGAGAACGCTGCCTCGGTTGCCGCGACAACGCGGCTGCCGCTGGCAACGGTCGCCAAGCTGCTGAAGGCGCTGGCCCATGCCGGGGTGGTGACGGCGACGCGCGGCGCGGCGGGCGGCTATCGGCTGGCGCGCCCGGCCGCGCAAATCACGATCGCCGAAGTGGTCGCGGCGATCGACGGCGACATTGGCCTCACCCAATGCTCGGTGCATGTCGACGAGTGCGCGCACACCAATTATTGCCCGACCCGGCCGCATTGGGCGGCGATCAACCGCGCCGTCGGCGAGGCGCTGCGCGCGGTGACGCTCGACGAAATGATCTCGCCCTACGCCTTCCTGCCGGTGGCCGTGATGACGGCGCATGGGGCCGCACCCAAGGGGACGGCCCAATGAGCGCGCCCGTCGCCACGCAAATCCCCGCCCTCAACGAGGGCTACAAGTACGGTTTTGTCACCGAGATCGAGACCGAGTCGGCGCCGCCTGGCCTCAACGAGGACACGGTGCGCTTCATCTCGGCCAAGAAGGGCGAACCCGATTGGCTGCTCGAATGGCGGCTGCAATCGTTCCGCGCCTGGGAAAAGATGACAGCGCCGGATTGGGCGAAGCTCAATGTCGCGCCGATCGACTATCAGGCCGCGACCTACTGGTCGGCGCCGAAGTCGAAGGATGACGCGCCGAAGTCGCTCGACGAGGTCGACCCCGAGTTGCTGGCGATGTACGAAAAGCTCGGCGTGCCGATGCGCGAGCGCGAGGCGCTGGCCGGGGTCGCGCCAAGGAATGTTGCAGTCGACGCGGTGTTCGACAGCGTCTCGGTGGCGACGACCTTCAAGGGCCAGCTCGCCGAGCTCGGCATCATCTTCTGCTCGTTTGGCGAGGCGGTGCGCGAGCATCCCGACCTCGTCCGCAAGTATCTCGGCACCGTGGTGCCGCAGAACGACAATTTCTTTGCTGCGCTCAATAGCGCCGTGTTCAGCGACGGGTCGTTCGCCTACATCCCGCCTGGCGTGCGCTGCCCAATGGAGCTGAGCACGTATTTCCGCATCAATGCCGCGAAATCCGGCCAGTTCGAGCGCACCTTGCTGATCGCCGACAAGGGTGCCTATGTCAGCTATCTCGAAGGCTGCACCGCGCCGCAGCGCGACGAGAACCAGCTCCACGCCGCGGTCGTCGAGCTGATCGCGCACGAGGATGCGCAGATCAAATACTCGACCGTGCAAAACTGGTACCCAGGCGACGCCGAGGGCAAAGGCGGCATCTACAATTTCGTCACCAAGCGCGGCGCCTGCCGCGGCAATCGCGCCAAAATCTCCTGGACCCAGGTCGAGACCGGCTCGGCGATCACCTGGAAATATCCGAGCTGCCTGCTCGAAGGCGACGACTCGGTCGGCGAATTCTATTCGGTGGCGATCACCAACAACCGCCAGCAGGCCGATACCGGCACCAAGATGATCCATATCGGCAAGAACTCATCGTCAACGATCATCTCCAAGGGCATCTCGGCCGGGCGCGGGCAGAACACCTATCGTGGCCTCGTGCGGGTGCAGCCCAGGGCCGAAGGCGCCCGCAACTACACGCAATGCGACTCGCTGTTGATCGGCGATCGCTGCGGCGCGCACACCGTGCCCTATATCGAGGTGCGCAACCCGTCGGCCAAGGTCGAGCACGAGGCGACGACCTCGAAGATCAGCGAAGACCAGCTGTTTTATTGCCGCTCACGCGGGTTGAGCCAGGAAGACGCGCTGTCGCTGATCGTCAACGGCTTCTGCCGCGAGGTCTTGAAGGAGCTGCCGATGGAATTCGCGGTCGAGGCGCAAAAGCTCCTCGCCGTCAGCCTCGAAGGCAGCGTGGGATAATGATGCTTCAGATCACCAATCTGCACGCGCGCCTCAAGGACGGGCGTGAAATCCTCAAGGGCATCGACCTTTCGGTCGAAGCCGGCGAGGTGCATGCGATCATGGGGCCGAACGGGTCGGGCAAGTCGACGCTCGCCTCGGTGCTGGCCGGGCGCGACGGCTATGAGATCACCTCGGGCAGCGTGACCTATCAGGGCCGCGACCTGCTGGACATGCCGGCCGACGAGCGGGCGCGCGAGGGCGTGTTCCTCGCCTTCCAATACCCGGTCGAAATCCCCGGCGTGAACAACATGTATTTTCTGCGTGCTGCCTTGAATGCCGGGCGCCGCCATCGCGGCGAGAGCGGGCTCGACGCCGGCCAGTTTCTGCGCACGGTGCGCTCGAAGCTGAAGCTGCTCGAGATCAGCGAAGATTTGATGCAACGCGCGGTCAATGTCGGCTTCTCGGGCGGTGAGAAAAAGCGCAACGAGATTTTCCAGATGGCGATGCTGGAGCCGCGCCTCGCAATCCTCGACGAGACCGATAGCGGCCTCGACATCGACGCGCTGCGCTTGGTGGCGAAAGGGGTCAACGAGCTGCGCGCACCCGGCCGCTCGATCGTCATGATCACCCACTACCAGCGCCTGCTCAGCTATATCGAGCCCGACCGGGTGCATGTGCTGCAGGATGGCCGCATCGTCGAATCGGGCGACAAGAACCTCGCCGCCGAGCTTGAGCGCCGCGGCTACGGCGCTGTCGGCGACGCCGCGTGAGGCATGCGATGAGCGCGGTTGTCGATTTCCCCGTGAAGCCCGAAGCACGGCCTTATCTCGACGTGTTCGTCGAAAGCGCGAGCGAGCCCGATTGGCTGCGTCGCGCGCGGCGCGAGAGCGTCAACCGCTTTGCCGAGGCCGGCTTCCCGACCCGGCGCCGCGAAAGCTGGCGCTATCTCGACCTGCGGCCGCTCGAGCAGCATCCGATGCTGCCCTTGGTCGTGGGCCAGCCGATGGGCATCCCGAACGGGCTGGCGCTCGATCGCAACGCCGCCCGGATCGTCCTGGTCGACGGTCGTTTTGCGCCGGAGCTGTCGCAGCTCGACCTGCCGGAGGGCGTCTGGTTCGGGCCGACACGACAGGCCATCATCGAGCGGGCAGATTTGGTGAAAGCCTTCGCGGCCGATGATGGAGCCAAATACCCGTTCGCCGCGCTCAACGCTGCGTTTTTCGACGATGGGTTCGTGCTCGAAGTCGGCTATGGCGTCGTGCTCGACGCGCCGATCGAGATCGTCCATCTCGCCTCGGGCGCCGGCGATGCATCGCTGCACACCCGCAGCATGATCGAGCTTTGCGCCGGCAGCCGGGCGACGGTTGTCGAAACCTATACCGGCACGGGCAAGTACTGGCGCAACGACTTCGCGCTGTGGCGCATCGAGGAAGACGCGGTGCTAACCCGCATCGCGCTAGTCGAGGAAAGCGGCGACGCTACCCATTTCGAAGACATCGATGCGGTATTGCTGACCGAGCGCGCCAAGCTCGATGCGTTCTCGCTGCTGGTCGGCGGCGGCACGGTGCGCCAAGAAATTTCCGTCGCGATGTCGAGCGCGAACGCCGAATGCCGGATCGATGGCGCTTTTGTCGTGTCCGGCCAGGAGGAAGCCAACATCGTCACGACGATCGATCACCAGGCCGTCGGCGGCACGACCAGCGAGCTCGTCAAAGGTGTCGCCGCAGGTCGCGCGCATGGCGCGTTCCAGGGCAAGATCATCGTCCGCGAGGGCGCGCAGCAGACCGATGCGCGGCAGACCAGCCGCAATTTGATCCTCGGCCGGCGCGCGGTCATCGACACCAAGCCCGAGCTCGAAATCCTTGCCGATGACGTCAAATGCGCGCATGGCGCGAGCGTCGGCGAGCTCGACGAGGCGGCGCTGTTCTACCTGCGCAGCCGCGGCATTCCGTCCGAGGAGGCGCGCCGGCTGCTGGTCGAAGGCTTTCTCGCCGAGGCGTTCGACGGTGTCGCTCACGTGGGTATCCGCCAGCACCTGTTGCGCCGGCTGAGCCAACGGCTCGCCCGGCTGGAGGAATGGTCATGAACGACTTTGCCGGGACCCGGCGCGCGGTCATCGACCCGCAGGCGCTACGCCGCGAGTTTCCGATCTACCAGAACAATCCGGGGCTGGTGTTCCTCGATTCCGGCGCCAGCGCGCAAAAGCCGGCGGTGGTGATCGACGGCGTCGCCGAGTTCTATCGCCGCGACTACGCCAATGTGCATCGCGGCGTCTATGAATTGTCGCAGCGCTCGACCGACGCGTTCGAGGCGGCGCGCGAGACGACGCGCGCCTTTCTCAACGCCGACGACGCGAACGAGATCGTCTTCACCCGCGGCACGACCGAGGGGATCAACCTCGTCGCGCAAAGCTGGGGTCCGGCGTTTCTGAAGCCCGGCGACGAGATCATCGTCAGCGACATCGAGCACCACTCGAACTTCGTGCCGTGGCAGATGATCTGCGAGCGGATGGGTGCCCGTCTCACTGTCGCGCCCACCGGCCCGGATGGCGGCTTCGACCTCGCGGCGTTCGAGGCGCTCTTGTCGCCGCGCACCAAGATGGTCGCGGTGGTGCATGTCGGCAACGTCACCGGCGCGGTGCTGCCTGTCGAGCGTATCGTCGAGCTGGCGCACGCGAAGGGCGCCAAGGTGCTGATCGATGGCGCCCAGGCGATCCCGCGCATGGCGGTCGATGTCCGCGCGATCGACTGCGACTTCTATGTGTTCTCGGGCCACAAGGCCTATGGCCCGTCCGGCATCGGCGTCCTGTGGGGCCGCTACGATCTGCTGGCGACGATGCCGCCCTGGCAGACCGGCGGCGGCATGATCACCCAGGTCACCGCGGCGCATACCGACTTCCAGGAGCCGCCGCACCGCTTCGAGGCCGGCACCCCGGACATTTCGGGCGCTCACGGCCTCAAACTGGCGCTCGAGTTTATCGAGGGGATCGGCCGCGAAGCGATCCGCCAGCACGAGGAAGACCTGACCGGCTACGCGCTCGACCGCCTGTCGCGCATTCCGGGCCTCAATCTCGTCGGCGGCGGGCAGCAGCGGCTGTCGGTGGTGTCGTTCAATCTCGACGGCGTCCATCCGCACGACGTTGGCACCGTACTCGACCAGCAGGGCGTCGCCGTCAGGGTCGGGCATCATTGCGCGCAGCCGCTGATGGACAAGCTCGGCGTTGCCGGCACGGTGCGCGCATCGCTTGGCGTCTATAACGACAGGGACGATATCGACCGGCTCGCCGCGGCGGTCGAGACGTGCCGGGAGATGTTTTCGCGATGATGGATTTGCGCGAGCTCTACCAGGACATCATCCTCGACCACGGCCGGCACCCGCGCAATTTCCGACCGATCGAGCAGCCGACGCACACCGCCAAGGGCCACAACCCGCTCTGCGGCGACCGGGTGACCGTGTATCTGCTGATGGATGGCGACCGGATCGCCGATGTCAGCTTCGAGGGCCGTGGCTGCGCGATCTCGACTGCATCGTCTTCGCTGATGACCGAGGTCATCAAGGGTAAGTCCCTGGCCGAGGCGCAAGCGCTGTTCGCGCAATTCCACGCAAAGGTTACCGGCGGCGAGGTTCATGATCTGCCCGAGGCGCTCGAAGACGACGCGGAGCGGCTCGAACCGCTGATAGGGGTCAAGGCCTACCCGGCACGGGTCAAATGCGCGACCCTGCCGTGGCACGCCTTCGAGGCGGCGCTGAAGGGCGGCGCCGCCGAGCCGGTCAAGACGGAGTAGCGACCAGTGTCAGGCGACCAGAACCACGACTATTTCGCCTTTGATGCGGGTCCGACGCCGCCTTCCGAGGAGCCGGCCGACGAGATCGCGCGCCCCGACGGCGAAGACGACCTCTCCTTGTTCGATCCGGTGATGGATGCGCTGAAGACCGTGCGCGACCCGGAAATCCCGGTCGATCTGGTCAATCTCGGCCTCATCTACGAGCTGATCGCCAAAAAGGGCGGCATCGTCTTTGTCGAGATGACATTGACGACACCGTCATGCCCGGTCGCGGCCAGCATGCCGGATGAGGTCAAGAAGGCGATCGAAGGGGTTCCGGGGGTCGGGGATGTGCGTGTCAAGCTGGTCTGGACGCCGCCCTGGACGCAAGACCGGATGAGCGAAGAAGCCCGGCTCGAACTCGGACTGATGTAGGCGCGATGCGCTTTCTGACGGTTCTGGCTTTTCTGATCGCCGCGACGACGCTCGAAGCGAGCGGTGATGCACTCGTCCGCAGCGGCCTCTTCGACCGCGCCGGCCTCGCCAAAATCGGTATTCTGCTGATCGGGGCCGTACTGTTGTTCGGCTATGGCGTGATGCTCAACCTCGCACCGCAGCCCTTCGAACGCGTCATCGGCCTTTATCTCGCGACCTTGTTCGTCGTGTGGCAGGTCATCAGCTATGTCGCGTTCCGCGCGGTGCC
Organism: Allostellaceae bacterium; assembly: GCA_035570495.1. Classification (GTDB taxonomy): domain Bacteria; phylum Pseudomonadota; class Alphaproteobacteria; order ATCC43930; family CGMCC-115725; genus DATARH01. Next base: position 6,571 of record DATMLO010000248.1, read on the forward strand.
GAGCGCGCCCGTCCTTGTCGGCGGAGCACTGATCATCGCCGGGGGTCTGATCGTCAGCTTCTGGCAGCTGCCGCCGCAGACCTAGCCCGTCAGCGCCTGGTCGAGGTCATCGATCAGGTCTTGCGGGTCCTCGATGCCGACCGAGAGGCGCAACAGATCGCTCGGCACTGCCGTGCCGGCACCTTCGATCGAGGCGCGGTGTTCCATGAGGCTCTCGACCCCGCCCAGCGAGGTCGCCCGTTTCCAGATCTCGACCCGCGCGGCAGTCGCGATAGCGGCGTCCTCGCCGCCCTTCACCCGGATCGACAGCATCCCGCCAAACCCGCCGGTCATCTGACGCGCGGCGACAGCATGGCCGGAATGCCCCGGCAGGCCGGGATAAAGCACCTCTTCGATAAGCGGATGGCCCGCCATCGCCGCGGCGACGCGCTGCGCCGAGGCGCAGGCGCGCTCGACGCGCAGAAACAGCGTGCGCATGCCGCGCAGCAAGAGATACGCCTCGAGGCTGCCGAGGATCGCACCGCCGCTGCTGCGCCCGGCGACGAGCTTCTGCCAGAACTCGTCGTCGCGCGCGCCGGTGAGTGTGCCGGCTATCACATCGCTGTGGCCGTTCAGATACTTGGTCGCCGAGTGCATGACGATATCGGCCCCATGCTCGACCGGCCGGGTCAGCACCGGGCTCGCGGTGGTGCTGTCGACGGCGAGCAGTGCGCCGGCTTTATGCGCGATCTCGGCCGCGCCGGCGATATCGGTGATCGACCAGAGCGGATTGGCCGGGGTCTCGGCCCACACCAGCTTGGTGCGGCCTGGCTGCACGGCGTCGCGCAGCGCGTCGAGCGAGGTCATGTCGACAAAATCGGCGGCGATATGGCCGTCCGCCGCGTAAGCAGCGATCCAGCGCCGCAGGCTGTGATACATGACCTTGGGCCCGACGACATGCGCACCGACGGGCAGCGCACGGAACACATTCGCCGCCGCCGCCATCCCCGACGACAGCACCAGCGAGGCCGCTCCGCCCTCGAGCGCGGTCAACAGCGCCTCCGGCTGGTCGTAGCCGGGGTTGTCGGCGCGCGCATAATTGCGGCCGCGGCGATACTGGTTGTCGGGGTCGCGGATATAGGTCGTCGCCGGCTGGATCGGCATCACCACCGCGCCGGTTTGCGCGTCGGTCCAGCCGAGACCCTGCGCGGCGAGGGTCGCCGGGTTCGGCGGCTGGCGATTCGTTTTCATGCTCGGTTTCCTGCGTCTCGCGACATCGCGGCAATTGACCTTCCGGCGACGCTAGCATAGTGGAGCACCATGCCGCTGCGCCGTCACCTTATCGTCCTCGCCCTATTGCTCGCTGCGCTGCCGGCTTGGGCGCTCGAAACATTCGACACCTCCAAGCTCACGATCACGACGGCGAGCGGGCCGCACAAATTCACCATCGAGCTCGCGCTGAGCGATGCGCAAATGGAGCAGGGGCTGATGTTCCGGCCCAGCATGCCGGCCGATCACGGCATGCTGTTCGACTTCAAGGCGCCGACCAAGGTCATGATGTGGATGAAGAACACGATCATGCCGCTCGACATGCTGTTTCTCGACGAGCACGGGCGGGTCATCGACATCCACGAACACGCGGTGCCCTATTCGACCGATGTCATCGCCGCCACCACGCCGGCGCGCTATGTGATCGAGCTGAACGGCGGCACCGTCGCACGGCTCGGCATCAAGCCCGACGACCAGGTGACTTCGCCCTATTTCAAATAGGCGTTACTGGCCCCAGGTCGCGAACATCGCGGCGACCGTCAAGGTCATGACCGCGGTCGACAGCCAGCCGAGCGCCCAAAGCGGCCGCTGTAGCGTGAAATCGCCCATCACCTTGGGCTGCATCGTCATGATCATCATCACGATCATCAACGGCACCGCGACGACACCGTTGATGACCGCCGTCCAGAACAGCGCCTTGATTGGGTCGATCGAGACGAAATTGAAGCCGACGCCCAGCAGCGTGCCAATCGCGATCGTCGCGTAGAACGCCTTGGCCTGACGCGGCCGCTCGCTGAGGCCCGCAGGCCAGTGCAGCATCTCGGCCAGCGCATAGGCCGCCGAGCCTGCAAGCACTGGGATCGCCAGCAATCCTGTGCCGACAATGCCGAGCGCGAAGACAAAAAACGCCAAGTCGCCAGCGATCGGGCGCAGCGCCTGCGCCGCCTGCTCCGAGGTCTGGATGTCCGTGACGTTATGCGCGGCAAGCGTCGCGCCGGCGGTGACGATAATGCACCAGCTGATCAGGTTGGAGAGACCCATCCCCGTCCAGGTGTCGAGGCGGATGCGGCGGATTTCGCGCGGCGCCTGCTCGGGCGCGTCGACGAGCGGGCGCGCCTTGGGGTCGATCTGCTCATCCTCCGCTTCCTCGGAGGCCTGCCAGAAGAACAGATAGGGGCTGATCGTCGTGCCCAGCACGGCAACAACGCTGGTGAGGAAATCGGTCTTCCACTGGATGTGTGGGACGAAGGTGGCAAAAGCGACCTCGCCCCAGTGCACATCGACAATCAGCACCGTCGCGACGTAGGCGAACAGCGCCAAGGTCAGCCACTTCAGAATCGAGGCATAGCGCTGGTATTGAACAAAGATTTCGAGCCCCGCGCACAATACCGCCAGCAGCACCACATAAAGCTGCGCCGAACCGCCGATCACCAGCTTCACCCCGGCGCCCATCGCGCCCAAATCGGCACCGAGATTGATCGTGTTAGCGACGATCAGCAGCAGCACAATGAAGCGGAGCAGCCACGGCGAATAATGGTCGTCGACATTGCCGGCGATCCCCTGGCCGGTAACCCTGCCGATGCGTCCGCTGATCTCTTGGATCCCCGCCATCAGCGGAAAGCTGAACAGCAGCAGCCACGTCATGCCGTAGCCGAACTGCGCGCCAACCTGGGAATAGGTCGCGATGCCCGAGGGATCGTCGTCCGCCGCGCCGGTGATCAGCCCCGGCCCGAGAAACGCGAGAAAGCCGCGTCGCTCCTTGGCTTCGTCGACATCGCGCGCATGGCGATGCGGCAGCCAGTCGGGGCGCTGCCAATGGCGCCGTGGCCCTGAGCGGGCTATCGGCGCGTCACGCGGCATGGGTAACTAGAGGAAGTCGTGCAGCAGATCGAGAAAACCGTCGAGCCGGTCGTGATGCACCCAGTGGCCAGCGCCCTCGAACGATACGACCTTTGCGGTCTTGAAATGGCGGATGCGGCCGTCCTCTTCGGGGTTGGACGCCCAGCTCTCCTTGCCGTAGACGAGCAGCGTCGGGCAGGCGATACGAGCCCATAATTGCTCGGTCTCGGCTTGTGTCAGGCCATAAGGCCGGTCGGCGCGGACATAATTGTCGAATTTCCAACTGTAGCTGCCGTCTTCGTTCTGGTTGATCCCATGCTGGGTCAGGTGTCGCGCCTGTTCCGGCGATAGGAAACGGTTGGCCTCCTGCATTCGTTTCACCGCCTCGTCGATTGAGGCATAGCGGCGCGGCAGGCGGCCCGACAAGGCGCGCTGTTCCTCGACCCAGCGCCGCATGCGCTCGGCGATCGGCTGCTTGGCGCGCTCGACCATCGACCGCGGCGCGACGCCGAGCCCCTCGATCGCGACGAGCTTTTTCACATTCTCGGGATAAATGCCGGTGTAGCGCAGCGTGATCATGCTGCCGAGCGAATGCGCGACAATGGTCACCGGCGCCAGTTCCTGCTGATGGATCAGCTGCGCGAGGTCGTAGATATAGGCGGCCATCGAGTAGCTGCCGTCGGGCGACCACTGACTATCGCCGTGGCCGCGCAGATCGGGGGCGAGAATGTGCCAATCATGGCGCAGGGCCTGCGCGACCCAGTCCCAGTTGCGGCAATGGTCGCGCCCACCGTGCACCAGCAGCAGCGGTGGCGCGCCGGGATTGCCCCAGTCGACATAATGCAGCCGCAGCCGCTGCGAGAAATAAATGCGCGAGGTCGGCCCGTGAGTCTCGGCTTCGCCGGTTCTGCTCTCTTGCGCCGCCATAGCTATCCCCGGTCCAAAGACGACAAGACCCCCGCACGCATCATAGCGTCGCGGGGGTCCCTTTTGCGAAGCTGTCCTTCGCAGCCCGGCGTAACCGGGCTAAATCCTGGTCTTGGCGCTCTGTTGCCGATGCCAAGGGGTCGGCAACTGGCGCGCGCCCGGCGGAGTTATGTTCAAGAACACCCTCCTCGCTGGTGGTTTCCGGGTCCGCCGCGGCGTCGATCCCTGGGATAACCTCGGGCCGGCGCGTTGACGACAATCTGCATCTGGGTCTTTAGTCGCGCCTCGTCAAGGCCAAATTTGCGGGCATTTTCGATGCGGGAAAAACGCACGTTGCGGCAGTGGCTTGGCGTGATCCTTGGGCTTGCCGTCGGGCTCGCGAGCGGCGGCGCCACAGCGCAAGAGCTGGTGCATTTCCCCTCGCTCGACGACCAGCATACCCAACTCGACGGCTACCTCTATCGCCCGCAAGGCGCCGGGCCGCACCCGGCGGTCATCGGGCTTCACGGCTGCTCGGGGATGATGACGCGCGATGGTGGCATTCTGCCGATCGAGTTCGCCTGGGCCTATCGCCTCAACGCCGAGGGCTACACGGTGTTGCTGGTCGACAGCTTCGGCCCGCGCCGCCAGGGCGAAATGTGCTCGATCGCCGGGTTCAACCTCGTCATTTACCGCGACCGGCCCAAGGACGCGTATGGCGCGCTCGCCTGGCTGCAGGCGCAGCCCGATATCCGGCCCGACCGGATCGCCGCGATCGGCTGGTCGCAGGGCGGCGGGACCGTGATGTTCTCGATCGGCAACGATAGCCTGGGGCGTCCGCCCCAGATGACCGCGCCCGATTTCCGCGCCGCCGTGACGTTCTACCCGGCCGGATGCCGCACCGATCGCCATCCAGCCGGCTGGACGACGAAGATCCCGCTCCTGGTGCTGCAGGGCGCGGCGGATGTCTGGACGCCGGCGTATTTGTGCAAGACTTTTATCGACGACGCAGTCGCGCGCGGCGCTCCAGCCGAGATCGTCATCTACCCCGGCGCCTATCATGCCTTTGACGCACCAAACGTGTCGATCCGACAGCTGCCGAATTACGTCACCCGCGCCGGTGTGGTGCCGATCGTCGGGACCGACCCGGCCGCGCGCGACGATGCGATGAAGCGCGTTCCGGAATTCCTCGCGCGCTATCTCAGCGACTAGCGGTCATCGGCGGCACAGGCCGGGGTCTGGCGCGGTGCCGAAATCGTGCCAGAGGCAGCGCGACACCTCGATCGATGTCAGCTCGGGGTTGGCGAGTGTCTTCTGGGCCTCCGGATTGTCGAGCGTCTTGCCCATATGGAAACTGTCGTGCACTCCCGCCCCGTCCTTGTCGGCGTCGATCGCGTAGGCTTTCAGCAGAAACCGGCGCGTGTCGGCATCGGGGCTGCCGATCTCGGCGATATCGGTGACCACCATACGCTTGATCCCGGAAGAATCCGGTTGGAGCAGAAACGGCTGAACGACCGTCATGCGCTGGCCGCGCGGCAGACCTTGCGCAGTGGCGAGCAGCGACCATCCGGAATAGATCA
>DATMLO010000249.1:0-2254 GCA_035570495.1 Allostellaceae bacterium
CGGCCGGGGCGACGACGACGTTTGCCGCCGCCTCGGCCCGGCATCCGAGCCTCTGCGCGTTTTTTGCCCAGGCGGGCGGGTCGAGCATCTACGACGACGTCGTCTGCGAGGGCGGTGGGATCGAGATGGAGCGGCTGTGGCTGTGGGTATCGAAGAACATCCCCGGCCTTTCGGCATCGCATCGCGAGGCAGTTATGGAACGGTTCGGCATCGGCGCCGCCGAGCTCGGCCGCGCCGCCGCCTCGGCCGGCGAGCGCTGGAACCGACTCGACGCGGCACGACAGGCTGACCCGCCATTTATCCATTCGGACGACTGGATGCGGCTACCGCTGACCGGTTATCTCGATTTTGCGACTTGGCAGCCGTTCCTCGACGAGATCATCACCCATCCGGCGCCCGACGATTTTCGCGCGCGGCATAATTTCCGAAGCACGATCGACATCCCCGGGTTTCATGTCACGACCTGGTTCGACATCTTCCAGACCAGTGTGATCGCCGCCTTCCAGGAAATCCAAGCGCGGACCGGCACGCAGAAGCTGTGGGTCGGCCCCAACGAGCACTACTTCGTCTACGCCACCAATTTCTGGCCACGCGACCCGTATTTCGAATGGTTCGGCCATTGGCTGAAGGACGAGAGGAGCCCGCTCGTCGACGAGCCCGCGGTCGCCTATTCGCCGCGCGCCTGGATCGACGACCGCGACGGCTACGCGCCGACTGACTGGGTGCGTGCCGAGCGCTGGCCGCCGCCAGGTGTTGCGCCGTGCCGGCTCTATCTTCGCGGTGACGGTGGTCTTGGCGAAGCGCCGGAAGGCGAGCCGCGCCAGTACCGCTACGACCCGCGCAAACCAGTCCCGACGCTCGGCGGCCGCAACATGCTGATCGATGCCGGGCCGCGCGATCAGCGCCCGGCGCGGGCACTGCCCGATTACGGGCTGATCTATCGTGGCGAACCACTAGCGAGCGAAATGACAATCGCCGGCAATGTTCGCGTGTCGCTCCATATCGGCTCCGATTGCCCCGACACCGATCTCGTCGTCAAGCTCATAGAGCTGTTGCCGGACGGTAGTGCGATGCTGCTGATGGATGGGATCACGCGGGCGATGTTCCGCGATCCCATCGCGGGCGCGCAGCCTTTGGAATCTGGATGCGTCTATCCGCTTGCCGTCGATCTCGGCGATATCTGTCACACGTTTCAAGCAGGCGGTCGGATCGAGATCGACATCACCAGCAGCAACTTCCCGCGGCGCGCGCGCAACACCAATTCCGGTAACGCCGTGCTCGCCCGGGACGGCGAAGACGCCATCCGGGTTGCCAACAACACTATCCATCACGCGCCGGCTGTGGCGTCTTTTGTCGAGCTACCGGTGCTTTCTCGCTAGCAAGAAATTTTGACGGGCCGTCTCTTCGCCGATCGCGACCGGCGGCGTCACATTGACCCCCATTGTCGATCGTGCTCGCATGGCGCGGCAGGTCAGCTCAAGGACTGAATTGGAGCATGACCGGTCGGAGGGCGCCGATTGAATGTCCGATTCTGCCCCTAAAACGGTCGCCCCGTTGCATTGCCACGAGAGTTGAAAACGACGCGTTTAACCGACTTCGCCGATCGGGCTAGGACAGTTCGCCCTCGCTGCCGCGATCCTCGAAACCGTCTGACGTCTCATATGCAGGTCGGAATGGGACATAAAAATCAAATACTTGACAAAATATACAACCTATGATAGAATGCGTTATGGACGCAATTGCGCAGGTTGACCCCAATGTCTGGCAAACAAGCGAAAACGCTGTCGGCTCGGCAGCTTGGGATGGCGTTGCGAGCCGCCGGCAAGCACCGCTATCCGGCGCGTGACCGCGCGATTATTCTTCTTTCGACCCGGGCAGGCCTGCGTGCCGGCGAGATCGCCGGGCTCACCTGGCCGATGGTGCTCGACGCGCAGGGACGATTGGCTCGTCAGCTCGCGCTGCATGACGTCGCGGCAAAAAACGGCAGCGGCCGCACGATCCCGTTGCACCCTGAGCTGGTGCGCGCGCTGAACCGGTTGCGACAGCTCCATGGCACGGTCGGGCCGGTGATCCGTTCAGAGCGGGGCGGCGCGATGCGGGCAAGTAGCGTCGTCAATTGGTTCGCCGAGCTCTACCGCGAGATCAGGTTTGAGGGGTGTTCGTCGCACTGATCCTCCCCCGATGAAGTGGTCCACCGTGAGCTATGGTTTTTGCTCGAAGGAGGACCCACGATGCCAAGGAAGCAGTACAAGCC
>DATMLO010000250.1:0-13793 GCA_035570495.1 Allostellaceae bacterium
GACGACGGCACGATCGTCGGTGCACGGCACGACCAGCAATTGGTTGGGCTGGCGCGCATCGAAAACGGCCGCCTCTTGCCGGTGCGGATGATCAATCACTCAATGAAAGGCTGACGATGTCGATTACCGCTGAGCGCAAGCAGACGCTCATCTCTGAGTATGCCGTGAACGTGAGCGATACGGGCTCACCCGAAGTGCAGGTCGCGATCCTCTCCGAACGGATTCGCAATCTGACCGATCATCTCGGCACGCATAAAAAGGACTTTCACTCGCGGCGCGGGCTTCTGGTCATGGTTGGCCAGCGGCGGCGGTTGCTCGACTATCTGAAGCGATCGGACGCTTCTCGATACGAGACGCTGATCGGGCGCCTCGGCCTCAGGCGTTAGTTGGGGGCGCCTCGCTTTTGGCAGAACGCCACCCCCTTCATCCGGCGACGGCGCCATCTTCCGGATGGCTCCCACGGCCGGCTCATGAGTTGCATCACCAAACCGCAGCCCCGAAAATTGGATCTTGGGCCGCAAAGAAACGCCGGCAGCACGCGACGGAATCCGCCGTCGCGACGGCTGCCGCTGACTGTTCGCAAAGGATGAACGAGAATGTTTCAGGTTTACCGTAAGGAATTGGATTGGGGCGGCCGCAAGCTCGTCCTCGAAACCGGCAAGATCGCCCGACAGGCTGATGGCGCGGTGCTCGCGACCTATGGCGAGACGACGGTGCTGTGCACCGCGGTCGCGGCCAAGACCGCCAAGCCAGGTCAGGACTTCTTTCCGCTGACCGTCAATTATCAGGAGAAGACCTTTGCCGCGGGCAAGATCCCCGGCGGCTTCTTCAAGCGAGAGGGGCGCCCCTCCGAGAAGGAGACTCTGGTCTCGCGCCTCATCGATCGGCCGATCCGGCCGCTTTTCGTCTCTGGGTTCCGCAACGAGACGCAGGTCGTCTGCACCGTGCTGAGCCACGACCTCGAAAACGACCCCGACATCGTCGCGATGGTCGGCGCCTCGGCGGCGCTGACGATCTCCGGCATACCCTTCATGGGTCCGATCGGTGGTGCACGGGTCGGCTATGTCGATGGTCAGTACGTGCTCAACCCGACCGCTCAACAGCTGGAAAACTCCGAGCTGGACCTTGTTCTCGCCGGCACACAGGAAGGTGTGCTGATGGTTGAGTCTGAAGCACAGGAGCTTTCCGAAGAGACGATGCTCGGCGCGGTCACTTTCGGGCACAAGGGTTTTCAGCCAGTGATCGACGCGATCATCGAGCTGGCCGAGACCTGCGCCAAGGAGCCATGGGCGCTGGCAGAGGCTTTGCCGGAAAAGGCGGAGATCGAGGCGAAACTGCGTGCCGAGATCGGCCCGGTACTCGAAGCCGCCTACAAGGAGCAGGGCAAGCAGGAGCGCAGCAACCGGCTCGACGCCGCGAAGATCCAAGCGGTGGGGCTGTTCCCCGATAACGCGGCGCACGCCGAGTTGGCTGCCAAGCTCTTCAAGGATTTGGAAAAGGATATCGTCCGCGGGTCGATTATCCGCGGCGAGAAGCGGATCGACGGCCGCGACACCAAGACCGTGCGGCCGATCGTGGCCGAGGTCGGCGTGCTGCCGCGCACCCACGGCTCGGCGCTGTTCACCCGCGGCGAGACGCAGGCGATCGTCGTCTCGACCCTCGGCACCGGCCAAGATGAGCAAATCATCGACGCGCTCGAGGGCGAGTACCGCCAGCATTTCATGCTGCACTACAACTTCCCGCCGTATTCGACCGGCGAGGCCGGCCGGATGGGCTCGCCCGGACGGCGCGAGATCGGCCACGGTAAGCTCGCCTGGCGCGCGGTGCGGCCGATGCTGCCGTCGAAGGAGAGCTTCCCCTACACGATCCGCGTGGTCTCGGAGATCACCGAGTCGAACGGCTCGTCGTCGATGGCCTCGGTGTGCGGCGCCTCGCTATCACTGATGGACGCGGGCGTGCCGCTAAAGCGGCCGGTCGCCGGCATCGCGATGGGCCTCATCAAGGAGAAGGACAGTTTCGCGGTCCTCTCCGACATCCTCGGCGACGAGGACCATCTCGGCGACATGGACTTCAAGGTCGCCGGGACCAGCGAGGGCGTCACCGCGCTGCAGATGGACATCAAGATCACCTCGATCACCGAGGAGATCATGCGCATCGCGCTCGACCAGGCGAAGGACGGCCGCGCGCACATCCTCGGCGAGATGGCCAAGGCGCTGACCGGCGCCCGTGACGACGTGAGCGAGAATGCCCCGCGCATCACCACGATATCGATCCCCAAGGACAAGATCCGCGAGGTGATCGGTTCCGGCGGCAAGGTGATCCGCGAGATCGTCGAGACCACCGGCGCCAAGGTCGACATCAATGACGACGGCGTCATCAAGATCGCGTCGACATCGGCCGACGCAGCCAAGGCCGCGATCGATTGGATCAAGGGGATCGTCGCCGAACCCGAACAGGGCGTGATCTATATCGGCAAGGTTGTGAAGGTCGTCGATTTCGGTGCCTTCGTAAACTTCCTCGGCGCCAAGGACGGGCTCGTTCACATCAGCGAACTGGCGCAGCAGCGGGTCGGCAAGACCAGCGACGTCGTCAATGTCGGCGACCAGGTCAAGGTCAAGGTCTTGGGCTTTGACGATCGCGGCAAGGTAAAGCTGTCGATGCGTCAGGTCGATCAGGCGACCGGCGAGGATCTCGGCAGCCAGCGCCGCCCGCAGGAGCAGCCGGCCCCGGCGGGCGCAGCGGCGAAATGATTGCGGGGCCCTGCCCCGCAATCATTCCCTGGCATTGAACCTTCCCCCGGTCATCGGGCACCGCGGCGCCGCGTTTCACGCGCCGGAGAACACGCGGGCGGGGTTTCGTACGGCGAAGGTGCTGGGCTGCAGCTGGGTCGAGTTCGATGTGCGGCTTACCGCCGATCACGCGCTTGTCGTCTGCCACGACGATGTCCTCAAACGGACAACGGGTGCGCGCGGGCGCATCTCGCGACTGCCGCTTGAAGCGATCCGTCGGCTCGATGCCGTGAGCTGGTTCGGGCGCGGCTTTGCCGGCGAACCGGTGCCGACCCTGAACGAGACCCTGCTGCTTTGCCGCGAACTCGGCCTCGGCGCCAATGTCGAGATCAAAGCCGAGCGCGGCCGCGGCCCGGCGACGGCCGCTGCCGTCGCCGCCGTTTTGGCGCGGCTGGCGACCGAGTTGCCGCCGGTCCTGATCTCAAGCTTTCTCGCCGACGCAGTCGCCGAGGCGGCGGCGTCGATACCAGCGATTCCGCGCGGTATGCTATGGCGAAAATTGCCGCGCAACTGGCGAACCATCGCCGAGCGGCTCGGCTGCGCGACGATCCACTGCGGGCAGGCCGACTTGACCGAGGCCGACGCCGCCAAAGTCTGCCGGGCCGGTTATCAGCTTCTCGCCTATACGGTCAACGACCCGGAGCGGGCGCGACAACTCTATAGCTGGGGCATCGCTTCCGTTTTCTCGGACTCACCGGATATAATAGCTGCCGCGGCGATGCCGGTTCGGGCGGCCGCACCTACGGGAGCCTGTTGTTGAGACCGCTGATTCCGCTGATCATTTCCGGGCGCGAGGTGCTGCCGCTGGTCGAGGGCGGCAAGGGCATCTCGGTGTCGAACGGCGAGAGTTCGGGCGCGTGGGCCGCGTCGGGCGCGGTCGGCACGTTTTCCGGGGTCAATGCCGACAGCGTCGACGCGGTAGGCCAGCCGATCCCGCAGATTTATCACGGCCGGACGCGGCGCGAGCGGCACGACGAGCTGATCAGCTACGCGATCGCCGGCGGCATCCACCAGGCGCAGGTCGCCTACGAGCGGTCGAATGGCGATGGCCGCATCCACATGAACGTCCTGTGGGAAATGGCCGCGGCCGAAAAGGTGCTGCACGGCGTACTCGAAGGCGCCCGCGGGCTCATTCACGGGGTCACCTGCGGCGCCGGGATGCCTTACCGGATCGCCGAGATTTGCGCGCGCTACGGTATCTACTACTACCCGATCGTGTCGTCGGCGCGCGCCTTCCGGGCGCTGTGGAAACGCGCCTACCACAAATTCCAGGACTGGCTCGGCGGCGTTGTCTACGAGGATCCTTGGCTCGCCGGCGGGCATAACGGCTTGTCGAACAGCGAAGACCCTGAGCGGCCCGAAGAACCCTACCCGCGCATACGCGAACTGCGCGCGATGATGCACGAGTTTGGCGTCGGTTCGACGCCGATCTTTATGGCCGGCGGCGTGTGGTACCTGCGCGAATGGGAGAGCTGGATCGATGATCCCGAGGTCGCGCCGATCGCCTTTCAGTTCGGCACCCGACCGCTTCTGACGCAGGAAAGCCCGATTTCCGACGCCTGGAAACGGAGGCTGCTGACGCTCAAGGAGGGTGACGTCTACCTTAATCATTTCAGCCCGACCGGGTTCTATTCATCGGCCGTGCACAATAAGTTCCTCGACGAGCTGCAGCAGCGCTCCGAGCATCAGGTCGCCTATACCGTCGAACCGGTCGGTGAACACGTCGCCGAATTCCATGTCGGCGCACGCGGCCGGTCGGTGTATCTGACGCCGCATGATCGCGAATCCGCGCAACGCTGGGTGACGGAAGGCTTTACCGAAGCGCTTCGCACCCCGGATGCGACACTGGTCTTCGTTACCCCACCACAGGCCTTCGCGATCCGCACCGACCAGATCAATTGCATGGGGTGCCTTTCCGCCTGCCAGTTCTCGAACTGGGCGCAGACCGAGCAGGGCACCACCGGCAAGAAAGCCGACCCGCGCAGCTTCTGCATCCAGAAGACGCTGCAGCAGATCTGCCATTCCGACGACATCGAAACCGAGCTGATGTTCGCCGGGCACAACGCCTATCGCTTTGCCTCGGACCCGTTCTACGCCAACGGCTATATCCCGACGGTCAAGGAGCTGGTCGGCCGCATCATCACCGGCGACTGACATCAGTTCGTAACGTCGCGCTTTATTTTCCGCTAAACGCTTACTATATCTCGCAGATGGACATCGCTTCGCCCGCACCGACGATTCTGGCGCGCTTGCGCGCCGCCAATTTGAGGCCGACGCGGCAGCGCCTGGCGCTGGCGAAGCTGCTGTTCGATCAGGCCGACCGCCATATCACCGCGGAGCAGTTGCACGGCGAAGCGACCGGCGCGGCGATCCCGGTGTCGCTGGCGACCGTCTATAACACGCTGCACCAGTTCACCGGCGCCGGGTTGCTGCGCGAAGTCGTGGTCGAACCCGGCCGGTCGTATTTCGACACCAACGTCGATGATCATCATCATTTCTACTGTGAATCGACTGGAGCGCTGCAGGACATTCCCGGCGCCGCAGTGTCAGTGGGCCAGCTGCCGCGCGCCCCGACGGGCACCGAGATCAGCCGCGTCGACGTGATCATTCGCGTGCGTCGCCGGAATGGCGATTCGGCCGCCATCTAATTTAGAATAATTCCAAAACTTCCTTGACTCGTTGCCTGTCGAGACCCATAAATGGGAGTGGGTAACGGACCGCAGCGTCCCCCTGGTAAAGGGCCATTGTCGGACAACAAGGAGGGTTGGATGGCTTCCCTGAAAGGTTCAAAGACCGAAGACAATCTGAAGGCGGCCTTTGCCGGCGAAAGCCAGGCGAACCGGCGCTATCTCTATTTCGCGCAGAAGGCGGACATCGAAGGCTACAACGACGTCTCGGCCGTGTTCCGGTCGACCGCCGAGGGTGAGACCGGCCACGCGCATGGCCATCTCGAATATCTCGAGGAAACGGGCGACCCGGCAACCGGCCTGCCGATCGGCGAGACCTCGTCGAACCTCAAGGCCGCCGTCGCCGGCGAGACGCACGAATATACCGATATGTATCCCGGCATGGCGCGCACCGCCCGCGAGGAAGGTTTTGACGAGATCGCCGACTGGTTCGAGACGCTGGCCAAGGCCGAGCGTTCGCATGCCGGCCGCTTCCAGCGTGCGCTGGACGCGCTCTAAGCGGCTTTTCTCTGCCGCTTAGCAAGGGGCGCGGGAGCAAACCTCTCGCGCCCTTCGTATTTATGAGAGCATAAGCCGAACCAAGGGTGCGCCATGCGCGAAGGCAGCCTCGAAGCGCCGACCCGTCATGTCATCGATTGGGAAAACCCCGACTATTCCGACCGCGCCAAGACCGAGGCGGAGATGGAGCGGGTGTTCGACATTTGTCACACCTGCCGACGCTGCTTCAACCTATGCGACTCATTCCCGCGCCTCTTCGACCTGATTGACGAATCGGCGACCGGCGAACTCGATGGCGTCGCCAAGACCGACTACAAGAAGGTCGCGGACGCCTGCACGCTCTGCGACATGTGCTTCATGACGAAGTGCCCCTACGTGCCGCCGCACGAATTCAATGTCGATTTCCCGCATCTGATGCTGCGCTATCGCGCGGTTGAAGCCCAGGAAGGCCGAGTGCCGTTGGCGCAACGTCAGCTGACACACACGGACCGCAACGGCAAGCTCGCCGGGAAGATCGCACCGATCGCCAATTGGGGCAGCGACCGGCACAACACGCTGACCCGGCCGCTACTCGAAAAAGTGGCCGGAATCGATCGCAACGCGGCGCTGCCTAAATTCCACGGCCGGACCTTCGCGATGCGCGCAAAGCGCAGCCCGCCGCCCGTGAACCGCGACGCTCCCAATTTTGGCCGCAAGGCAGTGCTCTATGCGACCTGCTTCGCGAACTACAACAATCCGGGCATCGGCGAGGCCGCGCAGGCGGTACTCGCCAAAAACGGCGTAGAGACCGAGGTGGTCTATCCACAATGCTGCGGCATGCCGCAACTCGAAAGTGGCAACCTCGCCGCCGTCGCGGCGGCGGCGAAGAATGTCGCCGGCACGCTCGCGCCCTGGATCGATAAGGGGTACGACGTCGTCGCGCTGGTTCCGTCCTGCGCGCTGATGCTGAAGTTCGAATGGCCGTTGATCGTGCCGAACCACGAGGCAATCACGAAACTGTCGAAGTCGACCTACGACATCAGCGAATACATCGTCGCGCTGTCGAAGGAGAAGGGCCTCACGCCGGGACTCGGCGCGCTCGAGGGCGGCGTGACGCTGCACATCGCCTGTCATGCTCGCGCGCAAAATGTCGGCCAGAAGGCCGCCGAGATGCTGCGCCTCGTCCCCGATACCGAGATCAAGGTCATCGAGCGCTGCTCGGGCCATGGCGGCTCGTGGGGCGTCATGAAAGAGAATTTTGCGACAGCCATCAAAGTCGGGAGGCCGGTCGCCCGCCAGGCGTTAAACGATAAACAGGCCCACATTGCCTCGGAATGCCCGCTGGCGGGGCTGCATATCGCGCAAGGCATGGAGCTGATGGCCAAGGGCGCGCCGGCGCCGAGCCTGCCGGCCCATCCGATCGAGCTGTTCGCTCGCGCCTACGGCATCGCCGTCGACGGCGATGCGAACACGGAAAGATAGAGATGTCCGATACCAAGAACCGACGAGCGCTGACCCGCGACGCCATCATGTCGATCGCCGAATACGGCAAGGTCAGACGTGAACGGCGCCAGGCAGTCACCGAACTGAAGAAAAGACGGCGCATCGAAGTCGGGCCGTTCGCCACATTCTCTTTCGAGAACTACGAGACGATGTGGCAACAGGTCCACGAGATGCTGTTTGTCGAAAAGGGCGGCGAGGCTCAAATCGAAGATGAGCTTGCCGCCTATAACCCGATGATCCCGCAAGGGAACGAGCTCATCGTGACGGTGATGCTGGAGATCGACGACCCGCTGCGCCGCGCAACGGCCTTGGCGCGGCTGGGCGGTATCGAAGATCATGTTTTTCTCGAGCTCGACGCTGAGCGCATCGTCGGCAAGCCCGATCCGAGCCGTGAGAACACCAGCCCCGACGGCAAGGCCTCGTCGGTGCAATTCGTGTGGTTTCCGTTCACCACGGCACAGATCGCGCGGTTTAAGGCGGCGGGGGCCCGAATCATCGTCGGCTTCGACCACCTAAACTACGCGCATATGGCGGTGATGCCGGAGCCAGTGCGCGCCGCGCTCGCCGAGGATTTCGACTAGCGGTCGGGAGAGCGACGCAGCCTAGCGCGTCACGTCGCTCGCGGAAACGCCCCAGATATCGGCGCGCTGGACCCAGCCGGTGACGTCGCCGGCGGCGATCCGACACCAATCGCCGCGGCATTCATCAAGCTTGGCAACGACCCCCGGCTCGGCGCGCGCCACCATCGGCGCGTTCGGATCCGGGCTCTGGCGCAGCGCGCGGATCGCGCCAGTGACAATCACCTCGTGCTGCTGCGTGATCATCTTTTCGTGCACCCAGCCCTCGGTGCCTTCCCAATCGCGCACCCGCCGCCAGTGATCGAAATGGGCGATGACCTGAACCGGCCAATCGCGGCGCACATAGACCCATTCGATCGGATAGCGGTCGCCCGGCCCAGCGCGCAGATTGACCTTGTCGGCATGCAGCGCGGCAAAATACGGGGGCGCAGCCTCGGCGCCGTTCACGGCGCCGGCTGTCGCTGTCATTTGAATCGATAAAGCGAACGCCAGCCCTACGCCGGCGGCCGCCCTCACCCACGGTCTTTGGGCCACGATTCCCCCCAGGCCCTGCTCTGTGTGTGAAGATGGCGTGACAGCGCCGGGGGTCAAGCCCTGGTTAAATTTCGGGCAAATTGTTGAATCACAACAATAACTAAGCGTGGTTTGCGAAAGCTGCAACGCCGCAGGTCGGGCACTCGTGATCCTTGGCGATTCGGATGCGGTGAAAGCGAACCTTGAGCGCATCGTATATCAGCAGCGTGCCGTCGAGGCTGTCACCGAGGCCCAAAATCTCCTTCAGCACCTCGACCGCCTGCAGGGTTCCGACGACCCCGGCGACCGCGCCAAGAATGCCCGCCTCCTCGCAACGCGGCACCATGCCGGGCGGCGGCGGCTCGCGGAAGAGGCAGCGATAGCAAGGGTGCCCGTCGCCGAGATAAGCCTTGAAAGTTGATAGCTGGCCTTCGAACGGCGACAACGCCGCGGCGACCAGCGGTTTCTTCAACCGGGTGCAGATATCGTTGAGCAAATAGCGCGTGGCGAAGTTGTCGCTGCCATCGGCGACAAGGTCGTAACGGCCGATCAGGTCAGCGGCGTTGTCGGCGTCGAGACGGAGCGGGTGCAGCTCGAACGTGACCCCGTCATTAATCCGCGCGAGGCTCTCTCGGGCACTGTCGACCTTAAGATCACCGATACGCTGGGTGGCGTGGACGATCTGGCGCTGCAGATTGGTGATGTCGACCCGGTCATCGTCGATGATGCCGATCGTGCCGACCCCGGCCGCGGCGAGGTACATCAGCAGCGGCGAGCCGAGCCCGCCGGCGCCGATCACCAATACCCGTGATTGCAGTAGCTTTTCCTGGCCCTCCTCACCCACCTCGTCGAGGATCAGGTGGCGGGCATAGCGGCGGAATTGCTCTTCGCTCAATTCCATGGAGCGACCTCACAAGCCTTCGAAGAGCGGCGTCGACAGATAACGCTCGGCAAAATCGGGAAGGATCGTGACGATGACCTTGCCGGCCATGCCGGGGCGTGCGCCAACCTCGAGCGCCGCGGCGAGCGCGGCGCCGGCCGAGATGCCGACCGCTACGCCTTCGAGCTTCGCTGCGAGTTGCGCCGTGCGCAGTGCCGTATCGAAGCCGCTACAAATGATCTCGTCGATCAAGGACGTGTCCAGGATGCTCGGGACAAACCCGGCGCCGATGCCCTGGATGCGGTTGGGACCCGGCGGCCGGCCGGACAGCACAGCGCTGTCCTCCGGTTCGACCGCGACCATTTTGAGGCTCGGCTTTCGCGCTTTCAACACGGCGCCGACCCCGGTCAGCGTGCCGCCAGTGCCTACCGCGCTCACCACGATATCGACCGCGCCGGCGGTATCGTTCCAGATTTCCTCGGCGGTGGTGAGCCGATGAATCTCCGCGTTCGCCGGGTTGTCGAATTGCTGCAGGATCAACGCATCGGGCAGCGTCTTAACGATCTCCTCGGCCCGCGCGATCGCGCCGTGCATGCCCTTGGCGGCCGGAGTCAGCTCGATCTCGGCGCCGAGAAATAGCAGCATCTTGCGGCGCTCGATCGACATGCTCTCCGGCATGGTGAGGATGAGCCGGTAGCCTTTGGCGGCGCAGGCAAAGGCGAGCGCGATGCCGGTATTGCCCGAGGTCGGCTCGACCAGCACGGTGTTCTTGGTGATGCGGCCGTCGCGCTCGGCCGCCTCGATCATCGCCAGCCCAATGCGGTCCTTGACCGAAGACAGCGGGTTGAAGAACTCGCACTTGCCGAGAATATCGGCCTCGACACCCGCATCGGCGGCGAGCCGGGAGAGCCGCACCAGCGGCGTCGCGCCGATCGTATCGACGATGCTGTCATAGACGCGCCCGCGAAACTCGCCGCGCTGACCCTGGGGCGGAACAATGTTCGAGCCGGTATCCATTTGCCGTTGTCCTCCGGTCTTCCCCCTGATGTAAGCCCGCGCGGCTCGCGCCGCAACGCGAAAGCAGGTCATCCCTGCGCCGCGCACTGATGGATTTGACCGGTCGACGAGCCTAGAGTCGGAAGCGACCAGGAGGAAATGCCATGACCATCGAGGTCATCCCGACGGGAGCGGCGCTCGGCGCTGAAATCCGCGGCGTCGACCTGTCGCAGCCGCTCGGCGACAATGTCTTCGCGCTGATCGAGCGCGCCTTCGACGAGCACGGCGTCATCTTCTTCCGCGACCAGAAGATCACGCCGCCGCAGCAAGTCGCCTTTACCCGCCGCTTTGGCGAGATCGAGTACAATATTTTCGGCGAGCGCTGGAGCGTCGAGGGCAACCCCGAGATCGTCGTTGTCTCGAACGTCACCGAGGACGGGCAACCGATCGGCGTCAAGCGGGCCGGCGAGAACTGGCACAGCGACATGTGCTACACGCCGCGTCCGCCGCGCGGCACCATGCTCTACGCGCACGAGATTCCGACGCTGCACGGTCTGCCGCTCGGCGACACCGAATTCGCCAGTGCGGCCGCAGCCTGGGACGCGCTGCCGGCCGAAATGCAGACGTTGCTCGGCGGGCGGCGGGCGGCATTCGACTTTGTCGGGCGCAAGCGCGCGTTTCCGCCGACCCAGGTGGAGATCGCCCGCAACCCGCCGGTAGCGCATCCGATCGCGCGCACCCACCCGAAAACCGGACGCAAATGCCTGTACGTGATGCGCGACGACTGCACCGGCATCGACGGGCTGGAGGCGGAAGAAGCCGAGGCGCTGATCGACGCGCTCGCCGACCATATCGTCAAGCCGGCGTTCATCTACCGGCACCAGTGGCAGCCGGGCGATCTGCTGATGTGGGACAATTGCACGGTGCAGCATCGCGCGATCCAGGATTACGACCTGCCGCAGCGCCGCCTGATGCACCGCACGACAATGGGCGGCGCTGTCCCCGTCTAGATAGCGTCGCTAGATCGCGAAGTCGCCGCCGCCTTCCGCGGAGCGGCCGGTGATCCCGGCGCGGTGCGCGCGGGTGCACAGGTCTTCGAGGGTCAGCGCGTCGAGCCGACGCATCGTCTCTTCCTGCAATTCAAGCCAAAGCGGCCGCAGCACCCCGTGACCCAGTTCGCTGCCGGCGCCGGCCTCGATCGGGTCCTCGACGGTTTCGAGACCGCGCACGGTGCGCACGATGTCGCCGACGCTGACCCGGCGCCGCTCGCGCGCCAGGCGATAGCCGCCGCTCGGGCCGCGAATGCCGATCAGCACATGGTGCCGCACGAGCTCCTGCAGCACGGGCTCCAGGTAGCGCCGCGGGATGCCCTGACGCGCCGTGATCTCGGAAGAGCGTACCGGTGCGAGACCGCCGTTATAGGCGATATCGAGCACCGCCTCGATCGCGAACAGGAGCTTTTTGTTGAGGCGGATCATGTCGTTGGGTCGGCAGCCTCCCGTCCTTTAGTTTCGCCGCGACGCGCCGCCGCGGCAAGCGGAAGCGACACCGGTTGAGCCGAACCCGCCCGATTGTCGCTCGCCGCTAACGGAAAACGCTTCGACAACGGAAAATTCCGGCCGCGCGATGCGGGTAAAGATGAGTTGCGCGATCCGATCGCCCGGTTCGATGCGGATCGGGGCACTCTCGCCGGGTGGATTGCGGTTCCAGGCGGAGATCAGCAACGGGCCTTCGTAATCGGCGTCGATGAGCCCGACCGCGTTGCCGAGCACCAGCCCTTGGCGATGTCCCAAACCTGAACGCGGCAGCACGAGCCCGCACCACTCGGGATCGCCGATGCGAAACGCGATGCCCGCGGGGATCAACACCGCCGGCGCTTGCGGCTCGACCTCTAAGGGCGCATCGAGGCAGGCATGCAGATCGAGCCCGGCAGAAAGGCTCGACCCGTAATGCGGAAAGCCCCAGCCATTGAGGCGCTGATCGAGGATTTTGAGCTCGATCTTCAACGGGCGTTCAGCGTGCGCCGAGCGTCGTGGCGATACGGTCGGCCAGCCGCGCGGCGACTTCCTGCTTGGTCATGACCGGCCAGTCCTCGACCCCGTTCGCGTCGACAAGGTGGATCGTGTTCTCATCGCCACCAAAGGTCTGGGTGCCGATCGATACATCGTTGGCGAGGATCCAGTCGCAGGCCTTGCGCTGGCGCTTGGTGACGGCGTTGGCGACGACATTCTCGGTCTCGGCCGCAAAGCCGACCACCAGCGCCGGCCGGTCATTGCCGCGATGCGCGATGGTCGACAGGATGTCGGGGTTCTCGGTAAGGCGCAGCAGCGGCGGGGTCTTGCCGTCTTTCTTGAGCTTTTGCGAGGCTTCGGTCTCGACCCGCCAATCCGAGACCGCCGCGGCCATGACAGCGACGTCGACCGGCAAACTCGCCTCGGTCGCCGCCAGCATCTCGCGCGCACTCTCGACCGCGACAAGGCGAACGCCGGTCGGCGTCGGCTCCTGAGTCGGTCCGGAGACGAGGATCGTCTCGGCGCCGAGCGCCGCCAGCGCCGCGGCAATCGCATGGCCCTGCTTGCCGGACGAATGATTGGTCAGATAGCGCACCGGGTCGATCGCCTCGCGCGTCGGCCCGCTCGTCACCAGCGCGCGCCTACCAGCGAGACGCTGGTCGTCGCTGAGACATTTCTCGATCGCGGCGACGATCTCCAGCGGCTCGGCCATGCGTCCGGGGCCGACCTCGCCATCGGCCAGATAACCCGAATTGGGCCCGACCCGGCGCACGCCGCGCGCCGCCAACGTCGCGAGATTGGCCTGGGTTGCCGGATGCGCCCACATCATCACGTTCATCGCCGGCGCGATGAGGACTGGCTTGTCCGAAGCGATCAATGTCGTCGCCGCAAGATCGTCGGCCATGCCGGCCGCCATGCGCGCCATCAGGTCGGCGGTCGCCGGCGCGACGACGAGAAGGTCGGCCTCACGCGACAGCCGGATATGACCCATCTCGGCTTCGTCGGTCAGCGAAAAGAGCTCGCTATAGACCTTGTTTTCGCTGAGCGCGGCGACCGAGAGCGGCGTCACGAACTCGGCGGCAGCCTTGGTCATCACGCAACGCACCGCCGCGCCGCGATCCCGCAGCCGGCGGATCAGCTCGAGGCTCTTATATGCGGCGATGCCGCCCGCGATGATGAGGAGTACCCGCTTGCCCTGCAGCAATGGCCATCTCCGACTTCGACGCCGCTAAGTATATGCTATCGCCCGAGCAAAAGCGCGACGGCGATTGCGGCAAGGCTTAGGCCCGCCAGCCATAGCGGCGCGATCAGCCAGAACACCTGACGCCAACGCCGCTCGGCGTGGGCAGCAAGAGTTT
>DATMLO010000251.1:0-28854 GCA_035570495.1 Allostellaceae bacterium
ACTCGACCGTAACGCTTTTCGCCAAATTGCGCGGCTGGTCGACATCGGTGCCCTTGAGCACCGCGGTGTGGTAGGCGAGGAGCTGGATCGGGATCGCGTAGAGCAGCGGTGCGACAAACGGCGCGCAGGTCGGGATCGGGATGCCGAAAAACAGACGGTCGTGCAGCCGCGCGACACCGGCCGCATCGGAGATCATCACCACCCTTCCGCCGCGCGCCAGCACCTCCTCGGCGTTCGACATGGTCTTTTCGAAGAGATCGTCGGGTGGCGCCAGCACGATCACCGGGACGTTGCCGTCGATCAGCGCGATGGGGCCGTGCTTCATCTCGCCGGCGGCATAGCCCTCGGCGTGGATATAGGAGATTTCCTTGAGCTTCAGCGCGCCCTCAAGGGCCAGCGGATAGGCGCTGCCGCGGCCGAGATAGAGCACGTCGCGCGCCTTGGCGATCTCGACGGCGATCTCGCGGATGCGCTCGTCGTGATTGAGCACCTCGGCGGCGCGCGAGGGGATCTCGGCGAGCTGGTGGGCGAGCGCGACTTCCTGCGCCTGGTCGATCGTACCGCGGGCGCGCGCCAGACTCACAGTCAGCGCCGCGAGCACCGCCAGCTGCGTCGTAAACGCCTTGGTCGAGGCAACGCCGATCTCGGGGCCGGCGAGGGTCGGCAGCACGATATCCGCTTCGCGGGCGATCGAGCTTTCCGGCTGGTTGACGACAGCGATGATCTTTTGCCCCTGCTCGCGGCAATAGCGCAGCGCGGCCAGCGTGTCGGCCGTCTCGCCCGATTGCGAGATGAGAATGGCCGCGCCGCCCTTTGGCATATCGGGCGCGCGGTAGCGGAACTCGGAAGCGATATCGACCTCGACCGGCATGCGGGCGATGCGCTCGAACCAGTATTTCGCGGTGAGGCCGGCGTTGTAGGACGTGCCGCAGGCGAGGATCGTCGCCTTTGTGAGGTCACCCAGCGCAAACGGCAGGTCGGGGAGATGCACGGTGCCGGTCGTCGGGTGGATCAGCGCATGCAGCGTATCGCCGATCACCGCCGGCTGCTCGAAAATCTCCTTTTGCATGAAATGATCGAAATTGCCCTTGCCGACCAGCGCGCCGGAGACCGCGGTGTCGTAAACCTTGCGCTTCGCCTTGGCGTTCTGGTGATCGAAGATCGCGACGTCACGCGAGGTGACGACCGCCCAGTCGCCGTCTTCGAGATAGGCAATCCTACGGGTCAGCGGCGCCAATGCCAGCGCGTCCGAGCCGACAAACATCTCGCCATCACCATAGCCGATCGCCAACGGCGGGCCGCGGCGCGCGCAGACCAGCAGGTCGTGCTCGCCGGCGAACAGGAAGACGAGTGCGAAAGCGCCCTCCAGCCGGCCCAGGGTTTTCGACACCGCCTGCGCCGGGGTGGCGCCCTCGGCGAGGTAGCGGGTCGCCATGATCGCGGCCGCCTCGGTGTCGGTGTCGGTGTGGAAGGCGTATCCGAGGCCGGTCAGCTCCCGCCGCAGCGCCTGGTAGTTTTCGATAATGCCGTTATGGACGACGGCCACCTTGTCGGTGGCGATCGGGTGGGCGTTCTTCTCGATCGGCAGACCATGCGTCGCCCAGCGGGTATGCGCGATGCCGATCGTGCCGGCGACCGGTTCCAGCTTGAGCCGCGCAGCGAGGTTGTCGAGCTTACCCTCGGCGCGGCGGCGCTCGATGCGGCCGTCGATCAAGGTCGCGATCCCAGCCGAATCGTAGCCGCGATATTCGAGGCGCCGCAGCCCCTCGATCAACTCGCCCGTGACATTACTCTTCGAGATGATTCCAACGATACCGCACATCAGCTTTTCTTCGCTTGGAGCTTATCGCGCAGCTGCTTGGCGCGGCCCGGCTTGTCGACCTGGCGCGCACGGGCGATGGAGAGCGCATCGGCAGGGACGTCGGCGGTGATGACGCTGCCCGTCGCGACATAGGCGCCGTCACCGACTGTCACCGGCGCGACGAGCGCGGTGTGCGAGCCGATAAACGCGTCCTTGCCGATGACCGTGCGGGCCTTGTTGAAGCCGTCGTAATTACAGGTGATCGTGCCGGCGCCGATATTGGTGCCGCCGCCGATGTCGCTGTCGCCGAGATAGGAGAGGTGATTGGCCTTGGCACCAGCGCCGAGCCGCGTCGCCTTGACCTCGACGAAATTGCCGACATGAACATCGCGTTCGAGGATCGCGCCGGGGCGCAGCCGGGCGAAGGGGCCGACGATCGCACCCTCGCCGATTGTCGCGCCGTCGAGATGCGTGAAGGCGCGGATGCGGACATTGTCGGCGATCGTGACGCCAGGGCCGAACACGACATTGGGCTCGACGACGACATCGCGGCCGAGCTTTGTATCGGCGCAGAGGAACACGGTCTCGGGGGCGACCAGGGTCGCGCCCCCCGCCATTGCGCGCCGGCGCAGCCGGTCTTGCATCAGCGCCTCGGCCTCGGCTAGCTCGGCGCGCGTGTTGACGCCAAGCACTTCCCCGGCAGGCAGCTCGACATAGGTCACCGGCAGATCGCCGCGGCGGGCGATCGCCACGATGTCGGTCAGGTAGTATTCGCGCTTGGCGTTGTTGGTCTCCAGCCGGTCGACAAGATCGAAGAGATGCTCGGCGGCGACGGCCATGAGGCCGCCATTGCAGAGCGTGATCGCCGCCTCATCCGGCGAGCAGTCCTTCGCCTCGACGATGCGCTCGACATTGCCGCCCTTGCCAAGCACGAGACGGCCATAGGGTGTGTGGTCGGCGTGGCGCATCCCGGCGACGGCGATGGCAGCCTTCGCGGCACGGCGCGCGTCGATAAGGCGGGCAATCGTCTCGGTCTGCAAGAGCGGCGCGTCGCCGTAAAGGACCACGACGTCGCTGAGGCGGGCGAGCGCCGGTTCGAGCGCGGCGCGCGCGGCGCGCACTGCATCGCCGGTGCCGCGCGGCGGGTGCTGGATCGCGGTCGTCGCTGGCGCCACGGCCTCGGCGACCCGCTCCGATCCCGCGCCGAGCACGACGATCGTCTCAGCCGGGCCCAACGGCTCGAGCGCCGCCAGCACATGGGCGATCATCGGCCGGCCGGCGACCTCATGCAGGACCTTGGGGAGCGCCGAGCGCATCCGCGTGCCCTCGCCGGCGGCGAGAACGATGGCAGCGAAACTGGGCGAAGACGATGAATTCATGGGCGGCAGCTCGCAATTGCCCCTAGGCAAGCGGCGCGCAGATTCTCACGCGCGCCCCTATCTTCCAAAACACAGATTATTGCGGAATGTGACCTCGGCGGCGCTAGATTACGGGGAATGAACAAATTCCTCCTGCTGTTCGACCTCGACGGCACGCTGGTCGACACACTGCCAGATTTAACCAATGCGCTTAACGAAGCCTTGCGTGAGCGCGGCTACGCGCCGCTCACGCCGGGTGACGTGAAGCCGATGATCGGCGACGGCATGCCGATGCTGCTGCAGCGCGGGTTTGCCGCGCGCGGCGGCGACGCCGCCGAGGCGGAAGCGATGCGCCCGCGCTTTGTCGAGATTTACGAAGCCAATGCGAGCAATTTGAGCCGCCCCTATTCGGGCGTGCCGGAGACGCTGGCGGCGCTCCGCGCGCAGGGTTACGCGACCGCCGTCGCGACCAACAAGCCGCACCACGCGACGGGCGAGGTGCTGCGCGGCATGGGTCTGTCGTCGCTCTTCGATGGGTATGCCGGCGGCGATCGCTTCGCGGTCAGAAAACCCGATCCGGGTCATCTCCTGGGGCTGGTCGAGGCGTTGGGCGGCGATCCGAAACGCACCGCGATGATCGGCGACAGCGAAAACGACGCGCTGTCCGCGCGGGCGGCGGCAATGAAGCTGATCCTGATGCGCTATGGCTATGCGCGAATCGATCCGGCGCAATTAGGCGCCGACCGGGTGCTCGACCGCTTTGATGAATTGCCCCGGGCGCTCGCCGAGCTGGGGCTTAATCCATAAGCTTCAGGTCGACACCGCGCCCGCGCAGCTTTGCAAGGAACAGCGCGACATTGCCGATCTCGGTCTCCATCTCCATCCGCACCGGCACCGCGAGATCGCCCGGCATCAGCTGGGTCGCGTACCAGATCGTGCCCGAGCTGGCGCCTTCCTCGTGGTTCTTGTCGACATAGAAGCCGCCGATCGCGGTGCGCACCATGCGGCAGACCTGGGTATCGCCCGTGAAGTTCTGCCCCTCGGCCGGCGACAGGATGTGCCGCCCGCCATCGCTGAACTGCAAATCGTAGCGGTGCCGGCCGTCGAACACGGGCACCCGCAAACCGCAACCGCCGCCCCGCGCGACCTGGCGTTCGAGCATCAGATAGGCGGTCAGATTGTCGACCGTGCCGGGGAGCTGATTATAGTTGACCGGCGTCACCGGTTCTTTTGGCGGCGGGCTGACACTGCCGTCGGGGACACCATCGGGCTTGAATTTGACGCTCAGATGCTGCACCGCGCCGTTGCGGTCGGTCTCGCTGTCGAACATGACGGGCTTTGGCGTATCCGCCACTTCGCGCCCTTCGGCAAGCGAGCGGTTGGCGACATTGGCAAATACCGCGCCGAGACCGGCGGTCTCGAAATCACCCTGAATGATGTAGGCAGCCGGCGTCTCTTCGATCACCGTGTGCGTTGTCAGCACGTGCAGCCCGGCCGGGCCGAACCCCTGGAACTCCATGCTCACGACATCGTCCGCGACGGCCGGGCGGGCCGCCAGGGCGAGAAACGTGGCGCCGGCCAGCGCCGGCAGGGTCAACGATAACGAGCGCATTTTCGGAATTTACAATAAGAAAGTTGAATTACTGCAGCGCAAAAACCGAAACGCTGAAGCGCGCAAAACGTCGCATATACGACGCGGGCCGCAGGCGAATTCCACCCACTTCAGTGAAACTTCCGGTTGGTTTATGACAGTATTGTCAATGGGTTGTGCTCGCGCGTAGGGCACGAAGGTCAAATCCGTGCCCGCGCCGCGACGCTTTGCCCCGCGTTTTCCGCATTGCCAAAAACGCGGGGCGAGAACGGGAACCAACGGTCTAGGCTTTTGGTCAACCGTCCTGTCGTAGCTGGACGGCGTACTTGGGGTGGCTGGCGTCGTGGCGACGTGAACAACACGGTAGTAGCCACCAGGAGTACGCACATGATCAGACTGACCACACTGGCTCTCGGTACGGCGTTGCTCGTCGCCGCGGGCAGCGCCTATGCGGACGAGTTGCAGACCAGCCCCGCTGGCGCCCCGCAAATGAGCGCGGTGCCCACCGTCAAGATGGAGCCGAAGCCCAGCGGCGGCACCAACACCGAGTCGACGCATTTCATCAAGCCGCCTGGTTACGACCAGGACCGGTGGATGCACCCGTACGCCTCCGGTGAAAAGCCCAGCTAAAGCCTGCCGACGGGGCGGCGGCGTGCGCTGCCGCCCCATCCTTCCCGGCAAGACCTAGCGGCTTTCTTGACAGCCCGGCGACCCGCCGCCTAAATGCGCACCCGGCCGATATCCGCTGGACACGGGCGCATAGCTCAGCGGGAGAGCACACCCTTCACACGGGTGGGGTCGTAGGTTCAATCCCTACTGCGCCCACCAGTCTTTTCAAGATACGAGAGAAAAGACTGCCGCGCCCCGGCATCGGCGCTCGCAATCCCACGCGTAACCCAGGCGGCGCAGGGCGGCACCGTGCGTTTCCCCTCGAAAAATCGATCGAGTCGAGCCGCTGTTTACGATTGTTAAACTCGTCGTGATGGAAGATGCACCGTCAGCCGACAGGAGAACCGAAATGGTTGGGATTTTTGCGAAGCTGCTGAAGAACGAGGACGGAGCAACTGCGATCGAGTATGGCCTGATCGCGGCGTTGATCGCCGTCGCCGCCGTGACCGTGATGGGCACCGTCGGCACGAACCTGAGCAGCACGTTCAACACGATCGCCACCAAGCTCTAAGCTGGCGGCCAGTTCTAATTAATAAAGCCCGGGCGCTCGCCGCACCCGGGCTTTGTTGCTTTTACGGCCCCGAATTTGCTCATCCATGAGGCTTTCCCACACCTCTTAAAGACTCTATTAACCACTTGACCATAAAGTTGAAGCTCCAGGGCTGACATGGTGCGCATGGCGCACGACAAGGGCGACCGACGCGGGTCGCCCTTGTCATTTGCGGCCATCCTACGATCGCCGGAAAGCGCCTGCACGTATCGCGCCGCTCATACGGGTGGTCGTAGGTTCAATCCCTACTGCGCCCACCATTTTCTGTTGGACTTGTGCTACTCAAAGTTTTCCCGAACCGGGTGAACCTTGGGGCGACGGCGCGTGCCGCAGATCATGATCTCGTACCGCCGCGGCGACACCGGCGTCATCACCGGCCGCATCTTCGACCGGCTTGTCGCGCATTTCGGGCGCGACGCGATCTTTCGCGATATCGACAACATCCCGATCGGCGTCGATTTTCGCGCGCATCTCGACCAGGTGCTTAGCGCCTGCAACGTCGTCATCGCGATTGTCGGCCCGGAATGGACAGGACCGCCGGGCGGCGCGAACCGGCTGGAAAACGAAGCCGACCCGGTTCGGCTCGAAGTCGAGGCGGCGCTTCATAAAGGCGTCCCGATCGTCCCAGTACTGACCTTGGGCGCCGAGATGCCGGCGAGCTCGCAGCTGCCGAACAGCCTCAAGGATTTCGCCTACCGCAACGCGTTGCGCCTCGACGCCGGGCAGGACTTTGACGTTCATATCACCCGGTTGCTGCGCGCGCTGGACGATCTGCTCAGCCCCGGCGGGACGCGAGCGGTGGTGGATCAGGGCGATCCAGCCTTCGCGCGGAGCCGGCGGCCCGCCATACCGTGGTTTGCGCTCGCGCTTGGCGCGATTCTGTTGGTGGCGGCCGCCGGCGGCGCGAGCTGGTTCATGGCATCCAGATCGGGAAAATCAGGGCCGCCGCCTACTGCCAGCGATAGTCCCGCCAAAATCGCCAACGTGTCGGAAACTCCTGCCCCGGCAACAAATGTTCCGGCGGCGACCCCATCTCCGCCCGAGCCAAGCCCCGCGCCGACCCCGCCGCATATGTCGGAGACGACCTATTGGGAGACGATCGAGACTCGCGGCGACCAAGAGGCTTTCGGGGAATATCTCCAGAAATACCCGAACGGCCCGCATGCGGGCGACGCGCTCGACAAGCTTCAAGCCTTGCGGCACCCGCAGCCAGCAACGCCGCCCGCCCCCACACTTCCCGCCAACCCGCACCCCGACGCGATGACCATCGGCGACCTGATCGTCGATGGGGCAACGCTCAACGGCAAGGTCGTCAAGGTCTACGGCAAGTTCAGCGGCTGCGCGATGAACGGGAACAAGAATTTGTGCAGCATCACGGATGACAAGATACGCAGCGCCTATCGATGGTTCGATCCGAGCCAACTGCCACGCGACGACTACAAGAGACTGATCGAGTGCGTGCCTTTCCAGTGCATGCTCACCGTCGGCGGTCTCTATCGCAATGTGATAGGGCCCTATCACATTCAGGCGACATCGATCGAAGTCGAACCGATCAGCGGATACTAAAACCGCGGCGGTCTTGGTCTCCGCAACCAAAGCCGGCGATGCCCCGTAACCAACGCAAATCGCGGATGGCGGCGGGGGGACGGATGTCGATAATGGGAAGCTGTAATCGTCGTCGCTGGGCTGGGCTCACGGCGCTGCTGGTGATGACCGCCGGCATATTCGCCACGGCCGAAGCGATGACGGTGTTCCATGCGGTGGCGACGCAAATGGAGCCGACGGTGCTCAAAGGTGAGGCGGTGCTGATCGACCCCGAGGCTTACCGCTCGCGCCCGCCGTCCCGCGGAGACGTCGTCATGCTGATCGGGCCGCGCGACAAGAACGAGCACCTGTTTCGGATCATCGGTCTTCCCGGCGAGCACATTCAGTTGCGCGGCGGCCAGTTGTTTATCGATGACCGCGAGGTGCCCCGCCGCAAGATCGAGGATTACGCGTATCACTTCGAGGCAAGTCTGCCCGCCGAGACACTCACGCAATATGTCGAGGCGCTGCCCGCCGGCTCGAACGGCGAGGTGCGCGAGCACCGCATCGTCAAGCGCGATGACAGCGGCCCGCTCAACAACACAAAGGTCTTCGCGGTACCGCCCGACCAATATTTTGTGCTCGGCGACAATCGCGACAACTCGGCGGATAGCCGATTTGATCTCGGTTTTATTCCCATCGGCGCGATCACCGGCAAAGCGATCAGCCATGCCGGAGCCGATATCGAGTAGGCTGCATTGGGCGCTTTTCCGAGCTAAGCTCCTGGGCAATCGAGAGCCCAGGAGGAAACCATGCGCCGTGCCGTCATCGTCTCCACCGCGCGCACGCCGATCGGCCGCGCCTATCGCGGCGCGTTCAACGACACCCAGGCGCAGACGCTGGCGGGGCACGCGATCGCCGAGGCCGTGAAGCGCGCCGGGGTCGACCCCGGCGAGGTCGACGACGTCATCATCGGCGCGGCGCTGCAGCAGGGGAGCCAGGGGTCAAATGTCGCGCGCCAGGCGGCGCTGCGCGCCGGGCTGCCCGATACGGTCGCGGCGATGTCGCTCGACCGGCAATGCTCATCGGGCATGATGGCGATCGCCACGGCCGCCAAGGAAATCATGCATGACGGGATGACCGTCGCGGTCGGCGGCGGGGTCGAGTCGATCTCGCTGGTGCAGAACGACCACATCAACCGCTATCGCAGCCAGGATGCCGCGCTCGTCGAGATGGCGCCGGCGATCTACATGACGATGATCGAGACCGCCGAGACGGTCGCCGAACGCTATGGCGTCAGCCGCGAGGAGCAGGACGAATACGCGCTGCGTTCGCAGCAGCGCACCGCCGCTGCGCAGCAGGCCGGCCGCTTTGACGACGAGATCGTCGCGCTGCCCTCAACGATGCTGGTGGCCAACCGCGAGACCGGCGAGGTCTCCCCGAAAGCCGTCACTCTCGCCAAGGACGAGGGCAACCGGCCGGACACCAACCTCGAAGGGCTCGCCGCGTTGAAGCCGGTGTTCAAGGACGGGCTGACGATCGGGCAAGGCAAGTACATCACCGCCGGCAACGCCTCGCAGCTGTCGGACGGCGCTTCGGCCGCGGTGCTCATGGAAGAAGGCGAGGCCGAGCGCCGCGGCCTGCAGCCCTTGGGCATTTATCGCGGCATCGCGGTCGCCGGCTGCGGCCCGGACGAGATGGGGATTGGCCCGGTCTTCGCGGTGCCGAAGCTGCTCGCAGCGCACGGGCTCAAGATGGACGACATCGACCTGTGGGAGCTCAACGAGGCGTTCGCGGTGCAGGTGCTCTACTGCCGCGACAAGCTCGGCATCCCGCACGACAAGCTCAACGTCAATGGCGGGGCGATCTCGATCGGCCACCCCTACGGCATGTCGGGGGCACGGATGGTCGGCCACGCGCTGATCGAGGGGAAACGGCGCGGCGCCAAGCTCGTCGTGTGCACGATGTGCGTCGGCGGCGGCATGGGCGCAGCAGGGCTGTTCGAGGTCGCTTGAGCCGTGCTCGCAAGGCTCGGTTTCACCGCGCTGATGCTGCTGCTCGCGGCGGCCAATTTCTTTGGCGGCGTGGTGCTGCCGCCGGGCCCGCTGAACCCGTTCGGACTGCTGTGCCTCGCCGCGTCGGGCGCGATCTGGTTCGGCTGGGAAATCATCGACGACGCCTACGCCTATCAGGAGGAGCGCCGGCGGGAAGGCAAGAAAATCCCCAACCCGCTCTTTGTCCGTTTCGCGCCGGCGCTGTCCGCGGACCGTCACTCGCGGTTGCCATCGCGGGCAAAACGCCGGACAATTGTTGGCGAGGCGCGAGGGAGCTGATGGTCGCCAGGATTTTCTGCACAGGCGCGGCGTTGGCGCTGGCGGGGTTCGGGTTTTTCGACAGCCCGATCGCCGCCAACCCCCTGAGCCCGTTCGGGATACTGTTCCTGCTCATATCCGGCGTCGTGTGGTTCGGCTGGGACGCGATCTGCGACTCCTATGCCTATCGCGAGGAAATTTGCCCGAATCAGGGACGCGCCTTCCTGCAGACGGTGCGGCTCGGGCCGGTGCTGGTGACCCGGCTGATTCGCAAGGGCGAGTAGCTTCTCTCGTCATTGCGAGAAGCGCAGCGACGACGCAATCTCCTGCCTAGGTGGCCATAGCGGATCGAGATTGCCTCGCTCCGCTCGCAATGACGAGGCGTTGCCATGACATTGATCGAACAGATCGCCGAGAAGATCGTCGCCATCCGCTACGACGCGCTGCCGCGCGAGGCGATCCATTGGGCGAAGGCGGCCATCCTCGACACGGTCGGCGTCACCCTCGCGGGCGCCCATGAGGATTGCGCGCGCATCGTCGCCGACACGCTGGGCGGCACGCCTGGCCCCTGCCTGATCTTTGGCAGCGACCGGCGCACCGGCCCGCTCGACGCGGCGCTCGTCAACGGCACCGCGGCGCACGCGCTCGATTTCGACGATGTCAGCAATTCGCTGGGCGGGCACCCCTCGGCGCCGATCCTGCCGGCGATCTTTGCGGTGGCCGAGACGCAGGATTGCAGCGGCAGCGATTTCATCGCCGCTTATGTCGCCGGGTTCGAGACGGAGACGCGGATCGGCCGCGGCGTCCACTATCACCATTACGAAAAGGGCTGGCACCCGACCGCGACACTGGGTGTGTTCGGCGCGACGGCGGCGTGCTGTCATCTGATGCGGCTCGATGCGGGCGCCACCGCGCAGGCGCTCGCGATCGCCGCTTCGCTTTCGAGCGGGGTCAAAGCCAATTTCGGCACGATGACCAAGCCGCTCCATGTCGGACACACCGCGCGCAACGGGTTGTTCGCGGCGCAACTGGCGAAAGGCGGGTTTACCGCCAACAACGCGGCGCTCGAACACAACAAGGATTTCTGTTGGTCTATAACGGCGAGGACAATTTCGACGTCGACGCCATCCTCAAGGATTGGGGCAACCCTTACGACGTCACCCGGCCGGGGCCGGGGTTCAAGCAATACCCGTGCTGCGGCAGCACCCATCCACCGCTGGACGCGCTTTTGGCGCTGCGCCACGAGCACGCGATGCCGGCCGACAAGATCGCGCGCATCGACTCGTGGACGCATCCGCGCCGGCTCGCGCACACCAACCGGCCCGACCCGAAAACCGGGCTCGACGCCAAGTTTTCGGTGCAATACTGCCTCGCCCGCGCGACCTTGCAGGGGCAGATCCGGCTCGAGGATTTCGAGGCCGACGCGCATGACGACCCCGATGTGCGCGCGCTGATGACGCGAGTTCATGTCGACACACGCAGCGACGAGGCGCTCGGCGCCGAGGTGCGCGTGACCTTCACCGATGGCACGGTGATCGCCGGCAAGGTCGGCGCCGCCCTGGGGCGCGGGCCCGACAACCCGCTGCCGGAAGGCGCGCTGGCCGCAAAATTCGCAAACTGCGCGAGCCGCGCGCTGCCGGCAGCATCTGTCGCGCGGCTGCAAGGCATGCTCGACACGCTGGAGACGCAGCCGAGCGTCAAGGCGGTCGTCGCGGCGATCGAGGTGCCGCGCAAACTGGCGGCGGAATAATATTTTTCCCTCTTGCGGGAGAGGGAGGGGCCCATCGCATCAGCGATGGGAGGGTGAGGGTTTAGCGCACCGTACCCTCACCCGGCTCGCCGCTTTGCGTCTCGCC
Organism: Allostellaceae bacterium; assembly: GCA_035570495.1. GTDB lineage: Bacteria > Pseudomonadota > Alphaproteobacteria > ATCC43930 > CGMCC-115725 > DATARH01. The sequence goes on from DATMLO010000251.1 coordinate 11,662, forward strand.
ACCCTCTCCCGCAAGCGGGCGAGGGGTTATATAAGCGTGTCGTTGCGAGGGACGATGAGCATGCAAATCCGCCAGATCCATCCGCTCTTTGTCGGCGAGGTCAGCGGCGTCGACATCCGCCGGCCGCCGAGCGCCGAGACCGTCGCGGCGATCGACCGGGCGATGGATCAGTACGCGGTACTGGTGTTTCGCGGCCAGCCGATGAGCCAGGACGAGCAGATCGAGTGGTCGCTCGCATTCGGCTCGCTCGATACCGGGCTCACCAAGCTCAGCAACGCGCAGGGCCGGCTCAAGTATCAAACGCTGATGGACATCTCGAATGTCGCGCGCGACGGCTCGATCGCACCGCGCGGTGACAAGAGGCTGGCTGGCGCGCTCGCCAACCAGCTGTGGCACAGCGACAGCTCGTTCCAATACGTGCCGGGCAAGTACTCGATGCTGTCGGCGGTGATCCTGCCGGGGCCGAGCGTCATGGGCGCGGGCGACACCGAGTTTGCCGATATGCGCGCCGCCTACGACGCGCTGTCGCCGGCGATGCAGGACAAGGTCGAGCCGCTGATCGCCGAGCATTTCGCGCTCTACTCGCGCATCTGGCTCGGCGACGAGGACTGGACGCCGCAGCAAAAGGCCGGGATGCCGCCGGTGCGCTGGCGCGTGGTGCGCACCCAGCCTTATGGCCGCAAGTCGCTGTTTATCGGCGCGCACGCCAACCGCGTCGTCGGCTGGCCGGTGCCGGAGGGACGCATGTTCCTGCTCGATCTGCTGGAGCACGCGACGCAGCGGCAGTTTGTCTATCGCCACGAGTGGCAAGTCGGCGATCTGGTGATCTGGGACAACCGCGCGACTTTGCATCGCGGCCGGCCCTACGACATGACACAGCGCCGCGAATTGCGCCGCACGACGACCGAGGATCTGGCGGCCCAGCCGGAGCCGATCGCGGCGTAATAAATAAATTCACCGCGGAGGACGCGGGGAAGACGCTGAGGACGCAGAGGTTAAGAGCCGTCGCGACCTCCGCGTATCCTCAGCGATCTCGGCGGTAAAAATGGCGGCTTCGCCGCCGATGGTTCCTACAGCGTCTTTTCCAAAAACACGCTGACCCCGTCGTCCGGGTAGCCGGCGAACGGGCTGCGATCATGAAAGCCGCTGCCGCGGTAGAGACGCAGCGCGGCGTTGTTGCGGTTGCCGGTTTCGAGCTGGATGCGTGTCATTTTCTGTTCGCGCGCGGCGGCCTCCACCGCGGTCAGCAGCGCGAAGCCGACCCCTTGGCCGCGCGCCGACTCAGTCACGAAGCAGCGCTTCAGCTCGCCCCGGTCGGGCCCGGTGCGCACCAACGCCATGCAGCCGAGCGCCTTCCCGTCGCGCCGGGCGACAAAAAGCCGCGTGTCCGCCGCCGTCAGCACCGACGCATCGACCTTGCTGCGATATTGCGGCGGGTAAAGCGCGACGACATAGGCGTCGAACTGGCGCGCCAGTTCGACAGCCTCGGGCTGATCGGGTCTCTCTTCGGCGACCTTGACTTCGCTCACTCAGCCGCCTGTTGCAAGGGCCGTACCGACGCCGCCATCTGCCGGTCGTAGGCGGCGCGCCAGGAAAGGCCCGCCTCGGTGAGGAAGTCGCCGCTGCGTACCGGGTACATGATCTCCGGGTTGGCGACGCCCGGCGGCAGCTTGCCGCTCTTCGCGAAGGCGCGGGCCACGGCGAGCAGCCGGCGGCGGGTGCGCATGATCATCATGTCCGAAGGGCCGAGATGCTCGGACAGGTGGTCGGTGACCGGGCCCATACTTTCGGTGACCGCCTGGTCCTGCGCGTGGATGCCGTCGATCCCGGTGTAGTTGCCGCCGGTCGCTTGCGCCTCGCGGTCGATCAGCCAGTCATTGCCCTCGTTGCGGGTCAAGCGCCAGCGGCCGTACCAGTCGGTGGTGTTGGGCTGGTACTCAAAGGCGCGGGTAAAGCCCGGCATCGTGTTGCCGTGCTTGTCGGGGCCGACGCCCGGCGGGTGACGCTTCCACATCAGGCTGACAAACATCGTGTGGTTGTCGTCCATCGGGACCCAGGCGCGGTTGTGCAGGTGCTCGGTGAACTTGCCCTGCGGCGTCTGGGTCCAGAACGGCAGCATGAAATTGGCGAAGCGCCAGTAGGTCTCGCCGGGGTTGCCGTCGCGGAAGGCGGTGTACATCGTGCCGGCTTCGGTGTCGGTGACCTCATAGTCCGGCGCGCGGTTGGTGACGGTGTATTTGAAGAGACTGTCCTCGGCGACCATCTCCGGGCCGATCCCGCCGGCATGCAGAAATCCGAAATGGCAGGTGTCGATATCGCCTTCGAGCGCCTGCAGCCAGTTGCACTCGCGCTGCACGAGGCTGATCGTGACCTCGCTTTCGGGGAGCAGGGTCGCCTCGATCTGCGGCAGTGGCGGTGCGGTCTTGCGGTCGCCCATATAGACCCAGATGAGGCCGTTGCGCTCGACGGCCTTATAGGCCTTGGCATGGACGAGATGCTTGAAGTCGCGCGCCGGCGGGACGCTCGGCATGTCGACGCAATTGCCTTCGACGTCGAATTTCCAGCCGTGATAGACGCAGCGGAGGCCGTCTTCCTCGTTGCGACCGAGGAACAAGGACGCGCAGCGATGTGGACATTTCTGGTCCATGACGCCGATGCGGCCCGAGCTGTCGCGGAACGCGACCAGCTTTTCGCCGAGCAGCAAGAGGCGCATCGGCTCGCCGTCGGCCTTCAGCTCCGACGACATCGCCGCCGGCAGCCAGTACTGCCGCATCAGCTTGCCCATCGTCGTGCCGGGGCCAACGTGGACCAGATCGTCACTGTCTTTTTGGCGCATGAGGTGCCTCCTTATTCGACGCCGTCGACGGCTACCGCGACGGTCTTGGCGGTCTTGAAGCGGATTTGCTTGAGCGGGGCGTATTCGGGGTCCGCGAAGAAATTGCGGATCGCCTGACGGTTCGGGAAACGGAACAGCACCAGCCGGTTCGGCCGCCAGTCTCCCTCGACGACCTCAAGCTCGCCGCCCCGCACGAGGTATTCGCCGCCATGTTTGGCGACAATCGCGCCCACGCCCTCGCGGTATTTCTGGTAGCCGGCGGGATCGTGGACGTCGAGATCGACGATCAGATAGGCGGTCATTGGTCACGTCCAGAAGGCAAAGCCGAGACCGGTGCCGGTCCCAGCGGGGGTGCGGTAGCCGGGCTCGTAAAGCGACCATTCGAGCGACAGATGCTCGACCGCGCCACCGAGGCAAATCCAGTTGCGGATTTCCGAGCTGCCGGAATTGAGGAGCTTCTTCGGCAGGTTCCGGATCGCCTCGCCGTCCTTGCGTTTCAGCATGTCGATAAAACCGCGGTCGAGCGCCTCGTCGACGACAAAATGGCTGAGACCACCCGAGGCGACGATGCCGACCCGCTTATCGCCCGGATAGCTTTCGACAGCTTCGCGGAGCGCCTGCCCCAGTTTGTAACAGCGGCGCGGGGTCGGCTGGTTCGGCGGGTAGTAGGTGTTGATGCAGATCGGTACGACCGGCACTACGTCCTTCATGATCCGGCGGTGGACAAAGCCGATCGCGTGGCCTTCGCCCTCGCCGTCGGGACAAGAATCCGAGGCCGCGACGTCGAACTCGCGGTCGATCAGCGCATCGATCAGGTGCCGCGCCAAGCCGCTATCGACCGGGTAGTCGCGTGGCACCTTTTCCTCGTGCCAGCGGGCGTTGGCGCGCCAGCCCCAGGTCGGGTTGGCGACCGGCGCCATCGGCACATTGCGGATCGTCTCGCCGTAATAGACGAGGATGCCGGGCATATTGGCGGCGTGATAGAGCTCGTCCTGGTCGTCGCCAACGACAATCAGCGTGTCGAGCTTCGCCTCCTTGAGATAATCGCCGAGCCGCGACATCGCCCCTTCGACCGTGGCGTGGCGCGTTGCCATGCGGTCGGGCGCGATCTGCGCGGCGATATCGGAAGGCGCGTGTTTCAGCTGCGCCTCGTAGCTCGTCAAATTGCCGGCGGTGTCGAGCAGATTGGTGCGCTGCGTGTCGCGCTCGATAAAGCGCGGCCAGTCGGTCGGCGGCGCGTTCAGCATCGACGTATGTGAGGTGCCGATCCCCAGGACGAGTTTGGTCATGGCGCTCCTCCTCGAAACGCCATTGTAGCGCAAAACTTCGCAGCGGCTACTTCGCGTGCAGCGCCCAGACGCCGTTCCAGCTGTCGCCAGGCGGTTCCGCGCGGAACTCGGTGATGCGGTCGAGGAAGACCTGGCTTGCCGGATCGTCGGGCATGATCGACAGGCAGTCGCGCAGGCCCTTGGCGGCCTTGTCCCAGCGCTGCTCGCGGTAATCGGCGAGCGCTGCGACAAACGTGTCGCGCAGCTCGAGCCGCTGCACTGGGACCTCGCCTCTGCGGCCAAGAAGCTCGAAGACGCGCTCCGGCTCGCTCTTGCCGACCACCAGCACCGAGTCGATCTCGCGCACCTCGACCGAGTCGGCGGCGAGCCGGCGAGTGCGCTCGCCGATCAGGATGCGCGTGCCGTAGGCCTTGTTGGCGCCTTCAAGACGCGAGGCGATGTTCACCGTATCGCCGATCACGGTGTAGTTGCGGGTTTGCTCCGAGCCGATATTGCCGACCACGACATCGCCGGTGGCGATGCCGACCCGGATCTGGATCTGCGGGAAGCCGCGACGCACGCCGGTCAGCTCCGGCAGCTCCTCCTGAAACGCCGGGAGCGCCGCGAGCATTTCGATCGCGGCGAGGCAGGCAAGGCGCGCCTCGTCGTCGTCGGTGGCGAACGGCGGGCCCCAAAAGGCCATGATCGCATCGCCGATATACTTGTCGATGATCCCGCTGTTGTGGCGCACCGGCTCGCTGAGCACGGTGAGGTAGCGGTTCATGACATTGACCAGCCCGACCGGGGTCATGCCCTCGCTAAAGCTGGTGAAGCCCTGCATGTCGCAGAAGAGGATCGTCATCTCGCGCCGCGCGCCCTTCGGGTCGGTCAGCTCCGGGCGGTCGATCAAGCCGGCGACGATGCGCGGATCGACGTATTTGCCGAAGGTTTCGCGGATTTGCTGCTTGGTGCGCAGCTCTCCGACCATCTCGTTGAAGGCATGGGTGAGGAGGCCGATCTCGTCGCTCGACGTCACCGGCACGATCGTGTCGAGCGCGCCCTGATGGACGAGGTTCGTGCCTGACAGCAAGCGGCTAACCGGGCGCACGAGACCGCGGGTGATCGCGGCCGCGACGGCGATGCCGAGCAGCGCCGCCAGCATCAAGAGCGCCAGGCTGATATCGATGACCCGCGACTGGTAGCTCCGCGTGCCGTCGATCGCGCTGTGCGCCAGATCGCCCATATCGGCGCGGTCGGCGTCGATCCGTTGATCGAAGCGATCACGCAGCTGGTCGAGATCGTCGAGCTCCGCGCGCACGCCGGCAGCATCGGCGATGCTCTCGTCCGACAGCAGCTTGGCGTAGACCTCTTCGTAATGTTTTCGGTCGGCTTGCAGGAACTCGATCTTGGTATCGAGCCGGGCAAGCGCGACGTTGTCGTTGAAGTCGAGCGGGTCGGCGATCTGCTCGTTGATGTGGCCGCGCGCCTCAGCCAGATCGTTGTCGCTGGCGGCGCCTGCCGCGGTGATTTTGGCGCGCAGGTCGGCGATCTTGGCCTCGTCGCGCGGCGTCTCGTCCAGCGCGAGGACCAAGCGGCGGATAAACGCCGACTCCTCGACCGAATGGATATTGGCGTGCGCCATCGAGACGTAGGCGGGGTAGTAGTTGCCGCCGAGGATGCGTAGCTGGTCGTCGACCGTACGGGTCATGCGCAGGCTCAACAATGCCGCCGCACCCATCAGGATTAACAGTCCGACGGCGATGCCGAAAATCTTGAAGCCGATCCTGGCGCGCATGGTTCACCCCCAGCTCACGCCATCGGCTAACGGAAAATGGTTAGGAAAACATCAAAGCCGGTCCTCGACTGTGCTCCGCCGCATATCGCGGCGCTGCGCCAGGTCGTAGCGCCGGCCGCGATGCAGCACCGCGCGATTGTCCCACATCACCAGATCGCCCGGCCGCCATTCGTGGCGATAGACGAACTGACGCTGCGTCGCGTGCTCCAGGAGATCGGCGAGCAGCACCCGGCCCTCGGGCAGCGACAAGCCGACGACATGCGTCGCGTGCGAGCCGATATAGAGCAGCTTGCGCGCTGACCCGGCATGGGTACGCACCAGCGGCCAGCTTACCGGCGGAAGCGCGCCGGCGATCTCCTCCTCGCTCGGCGCGAAGCCCAGCGTCGCGCGCGAATGGTGCACGTAATGCTCCGCCTCACGGCCTTCAGCCTCGTCCCGCAGGCGATCGGGCAGCGCGTCATAGGCGGCGCGCATGTCGGCGAACTCGGTCTCCCCGCCCCAATCGGGGATCGCGCTGCAATAAAGCAGCGAGAATTTCGCCGCGGGTTTCTTGTAGGAGCTGTCGGTGTGCCACAGCCGCGTCGCCATGTTCGAGAGGATGCGGCGATGGTTGCGATCGGCGACGCGGCCTTGCTCGTCAAGGTTCGAGACATCGGCGAATTCCGGCCGCACCCGGCGGTGCTGCCGCACCGCGAGGTGGCGGCCCGGGTCCATCGGGCCAAAGCGGCCGGTGAAGGCGAGCTGCTCGTCTTCGCCAAGCTCCTGATCGCGGAAGACGAGCACGGCAAAGCGGTCCATCGCGGCGTCGATCTCACGCACGGTCGCGGCCGTGAGATCGTCGCGCAGATCGACGTCGTCGGCGCGGGCGACGAACAGCGGATGCAGTGGTGCGAAAGTCAGCGTCATCGCGCCAGCTTATGCCCGCGGTGGGCGGCGTGATAGCCTCAGGCTAGCGACAGGAGAGGAAGATGCTGAGGAGCTACGAGGGCGGCTGCCATTGCGGCCGGGTGCGGTTTCGCATCCAAGTCGATCTCGCCGAGACGCCGATCGGCGAGTGCAACTGCTCGATCTGCACCAAAAAAGCGATCCTGCATCTGCCGGTGGCCAACGACCGGCTGGAGCTCTTGAGCGGCGGCGGCGATCTGACTGCCTATACGTTCAACACCGGCACCGCCAAGCACACTTTCTGCCGGCATTGCGGCATCCACGCCTTTTATCGGCCACGCTCCGACCCGGAGAATTACAGCGTCAACGCGCGCTGCCTCGACGAATACGACCCGGCGACCATGCCGTCGCAGCGCCTGTTCGACGGCCGCGAGTGGGAGCGCCATTTCGAGCACGCCGGCGACGAATGGGCCGCGAAACGCTGAGCTGACGGAGGAACGCGATGCTCGAAACACGCGAAGGCGGATGTCATTGCGGCCAGGTGCGCTTCCGCGCCAAGGTCGATCTCGACCGGCTATCGCAATGCAACTGCTCGATCTGCACCAAGAAGGGCATTTTGCACCTGCCGATCGACCCGGCCGATTTCGAGCTTTTGAAGGGCAAGCGCGCGCTCACCGCCTATACATTCGAGACGGGGCTCGCGCAGCACACCTTCTGCAAGCATTGCGGGATGCACCCGTTCTACATCCCGCGCTCGCAACCACATCGGATCAGCGTCAACGCGCGTTGCCTCGACGGGATCGACGGGCCGAGCCTCAAGCCCTCGCGCTTCTTCGGCGGACGGAACTGGGAAGAAGCACAGGCAAAGCGCCTATCCGAAGAGCGGATTCCGGCGCCAGACAACATGGGCGGGCGCGCCGGCGCGCTGACCTTGCAGGCGATCCTCGACCGCGCGCCAGAATAAACGGCTAGACCACCAGCTCTTTCGTCACGCCGCGCACGTCGATCTCGTAATCGAGGCCCTGCACCGGCGGGCGGCAGTAGTGCCAGGTAAGGCCGCCCGCCGCCGCGCCGCGGCGGATGAACTCGTCGGCGAAATGCGGGTGGATCTCGAAGATCGTGTAGAGCTGGGTCTCGGTCACGTCGCCCCACGACTGGTCGAGCGCGCCCATGCGCTCTTCCATCGCGCCGAGCACAAACCGCGCCTTGTCGCGCATGCCGGCGGGTGACTGGTCGCCGAGCCGGATGATGCGCGGGCCGTAGGGTCCTTCGGCGCCACCCGCCTCGCCGCTGCCGGCGACGACAAACCCCTGCACGCCCGGCACGGTGTAGGAGAAGGCGTAGAAGCTCGGCTCCTTGGGCGGGTCGATCTCCGGACAGACATTGGAGCGCGCGACCGGGTTCACCTCATCATGGAAGATGCCCCAGGCCGCGAGTTGCTGCACGTAATGGCGGTTGAAGTCGATAAAACCCTGGTCGGTGAACTGGCCGGGCGAGCGCAGCTCGCAGGCGCAGAAAGAGGTGGGCGGCCGGCCAATCCGCGCCATATGCGCCTCGGCCGCGGCAAACCCCTCGGCAAGCGGCAGCAGCTTCGCGAAACGCACGCGCTCGATCGCGTAGCCAGTCAATGCTTCGACACCGCCCGAATATTGGAAGGCGTGGCCGATGAAGCGGTAATTTCCGGGCTGAAACACTTGCGTCTCAAGCATCGCCGTATCCCCTCCTTGCCGTCGTCCCGGCGGAAGCCGGGACCCACTTATCAGCCGCAGGAGCGGACGGATCGGTGGATACGGGCTTTCGCCGGTACGACACAAAATTCATCCGACAGGTGCGGTGGCTTGATCGAGCCAGGCCTTTGTCTCGCTATCGACCAACGGGCCGATCGTCTCGCGCACCCGCGCGTGATAGGCATCGAGCCAGCCGGTCTCGTCCCCGTCGAGCAGCCCGCGCGCGACAAGATTGCGATCGATCGGCGCCAGCGTGATCGTCTCGAAGCACAGCATCTCGCGCGAGTCGTTGTCTTTGGGCGCGTTCGGCTCGGGCTGCACGACTATCAAATTCTCGATGCGGATGCCATAGGCGCCGGTCTTGTAGTAGCCGGGCTCGTTCGAGACGATCATGCCGGGCAGCAGCGCCTGCGTGTTGGCGGCCTTGGAGATGCGCTGCGGCCCCTCGTGCACCGAAAGATAGCTGCCGACCCCGTGGCCGGTGCCGTGGTCATAGTCAAGCCCGACCTCCCATAGCGCGCGGCGCGCGAAGCCGTCGAGCTGCGAGCCAGTCGTGCCCTTCGGGAAGCGCGCCCGGGCCAGCGCGATATGGCCCTTGAGGACGCGGGTGAAATTCTCGCGCATCTCGTCGGTCGGCTTGCCGATGGCGATGGTGCGGGTGATGTCGGTCGTGCCGTCGAGATATTGCGCGCCGGAATCGAGGAGATAGAGCGTGCCCGGCTCCAGCACCTTTTCGGTTTCCGGGCTCGCGCGGTAATGCACGATCGCGCCGTTCGACCCGGCGCCGGAGATCGTCGGAAACGACAGGTCGCGGAAGTATTTGCCCTCCTTGCGGAAGGCCTCGAGCCGATCGCTGGCGGCGATCTCCTTGAGCCCGCCCTGGGGCGCGGTACGTGCAAGCCAGGCGAGGAAGCGGGTCACCGCCGCGCCGTCGCGGCGATGCGCCTCGCGCGTGCCGTCGAGTTCGACGGTGTTTTTGCACGCCTTGGGCAGCATGCACGGATCCGCGGCACGGATGATTTCGGCGCCTGAGGCGGCGAGCCGGTCGAATACCCAGGACGCCGCGCTCGCCGGGTCGACCTGCACCCGGCCCTGCCTCGCGATGGCGTCGAGCGCGGCCCCGAGCAAAGCGGGGTCCTCGATCGTCACGCCGTTGCCGAGATGACGGTCGAGACCGGGGGTCAGCTTGCGGCGATCGATAAACAGCGTCACCGCGCCATCCGCCTTGACGATCGCGAAGCTGAGCGGCAGCGGCGTGTGCGGCACGTCGCCGCCGCGGATGTTGAGGAGCCAGGCGATCGATTCCGGCATGGTCAGAACGGTTGATGCCGCCCCGTTCTCGGCGAGCGTCTTGCCGATCCGCGCACGCTTGTCGGCGGCGCCCTCGCCGGCGAACGCGTCGGGCTGGGCAAAAACCGGCGCGAGCGGCGCCGCGGGCCGGCCGTCCCACACCGCGTCGAGCGGGTTCTTATCGACCGCGCGCAGGATGGCGCCGGCACGTTCGACCCCGGCCCGCAGGCGCTCGACCTCTTGTGGTGTGTGCAGCCAGGGATCGTAGCCGATCACATCGCCCTTCCCAGCGGCGGCGCCAAGCCATTGCGCCGGCGGCTCCTCCACCAGATGGCGGATGTCATAGGCCTTGGTGTCGACCTGGGCGCCGGCCTGCAGCGTGTAGCGACCGTCGACAAAGACCGCCGCGCGATCCTTGAGCACCACCGCCGCGCCCGCCGAGCCGGTAAAGCCGGTCAGCCAGGCAAGACGCTGGCCGCAAAGCGGCACATATTCGCCCTGATGCTCGTCGGCGCGCGGTACGATGAAGCCGGACAGCCCGTCGGCGGCGAGCTGCTCGCGCAGCAGCGCGAGGCGCTGAGCGCGCGACAGGCGGGCAAAATCCTCGGGGCTCACCCCGTCATGATGTGAAGTGGCCACAGCTGCCTTGCGCGCTTCGAGGGCGGTGGCGAGTGCGGGCGGGGTCGGGTCGGCGACCAGCGCGTGCCAGCTTTCACCGATTTCCGGTGGTGCCGCCAGCACGCCCGCGATCAGCGCGTCAACGGCATCGACATCGAGCGTCGAGCGCGCCGCTGTCAGCAACTCCGCGAGCCGGCTCCGTTCGGGCGTCGCACCATCCATCACTCGCTCCCGTCACTCGTCCTATGCAGTCTAGAACATTCTCGCCCGGGCGCACGCGCCCGGCAATCCACCCGATTCGGTCGCTGCGGTGCAGAAAATTGGTCAAAAATAAGTCAGCTTCACTGACAAATGCATGGCTGCCTTGCATTGGTTAAATTGATTTTTATTCAACCAATCCCCATTTTGTGCATTGCACCATAAGGTGAGAGGTACGCACATGTTTTTCGTCAGTCTCTTCGCCGCAGCCCGCAATGCCCTCGTTGAGTGGCGGCGCCGGCAGCGGGCTTATGGCGAGCTGATGGCGCTCGATGATCGCTCGCTCGCCGATATCGGCATCCACCGCTCCGAGATCCCGGCGATCGTCGAGGGCTACCGCGCGCCGCGCGAAACCCGCGAGCGGGAATTCCTGCCGGCGTTCACCGCGCACAAGCTCGCCAGCGGCCATAACTGGTTTCCCTGGTTCCCGCCGCTCTAAATGAGGCCTCCTCCAAGGCTGAAGAAGCCCGCTCCGCTCGGAGCGGGCTTCTTCATTTGCGCAGCACGAGGATCGACCAACCATCGATGACGATGCGGCTGTTGAGCCGCAAATGCTGCGCCCGGTAACTCGCGAGGACGGCCGCTTCCTGGCGCCGCAGCAGCCCCGAGAGGATCATCACGCCGCCCGGCGCCGTCGCGCGCGTCAGGTCGCGCGCCATCTGCATCAACGGCCGCGCGAGGATATTGGCGAAGACGAGATCGTGGCCGCGGCTACGCCCGGCGCCGTTGGCAACAACGACATGCACCAAATCCACGACGCCGTTGCGCCGCGCATGATGTCGCGCGACCTGGACCGCCCCGGGATCAAGATCGCTCGCCAACACGGCGCGCCTCAGCATTTTCGCCGTGGCGATCGCGAGAATGCCGCTGCCCGCGCCGATGTCGCGCGGCCGGCGAAAGCGCCGCGCCTTCGCGAGCCGGTCGAACGCCACGAGGCAGCCGCGTGTCGTCGGATGCTCGCCGGTGCCAAACGCGGTCGCGGCGTCGATCTCGACCGCGATCGCCCCTGGCGGCGGCTTATCGCGCCAATGCGAGCCGTGGATGAAAAAGCGGCCGATACGCTGCGGCGGGAACGCGCGGCGGTTCTCCGCGAGCCAATCGCGCTCGGCGACGGGCATCTCGATCAGGTCGAGGATTTTCCCGCCAGCCGCGGTCGCGGCGAGGGTCAGCCGCAGATCGAGCGCGGCATCGACCAACGCCCCGCCAGTAAAAGCCTCGACCAACCACTCCGCCGGCTTACCGCGCGACGCTTCGCGCGTCTCGAAGGCCGAGACACTGCCGATGAGCTCATCAAAAAGATCGGCAACAGCGGCGGCAGCCTCCGCGCCCTCGACCGTCAGCGCGATGCGCCAGAGGGGCATCAAGCACGCTCGACGAAGGCGTCCATGACCTTCTTCACATCGGCCTTTTCGAAAGCGATTTCGAGCTTATTGTCCTCGACGACGCGGATGACCCCATAGCCGAATTTCTGGTGGAACACGCGATCGCCAACCGCGAAACCGCCGATTTTCTTGACCTCCTGGCCGCGCGTCGGCGCACGCGTCCCCTCGATCACGAGCGGCGGGCGCGGCAGGCTTTTTCTGAGCGGGCTCTGATAGCCTTCGGCCCAGGTCGAGCCCCAAGCGGCGTTGGCGGCCGGCGACGCGGCCCAGCCGGCGCCCGGCCCCATGCCCATCTCAGTCTCCATTTCGACCTGGTCCTTGGGCAGCTCATCGACAAAGCGCGAGCGCGCCGAGGCCTGCCATTGGCCGTGGATGCGCCGGTTGGCGGCGAACGACACCAGCGCCCGCTGCCGCGCGCGAGTGAGCCCGACATAGGCGAGACGCCGCTCCTCTTCGAGCGCCGGCAGGCCGCCTTCCTCGATCGAGCGCTGCGAGGGAAACACCCCCTCCTCCCAACCGGGCAGGAACACCGTGTCGAATTCGAGGCCCTTGGCGCTGTGCAGGGTCATCAGGTTGACCATGTCGCCGGCATTGTCGGCGGCATTGTCCATGACCAGACTGACGTGTTCGAGAAAGCCGCCGAGGTTCTCGAACTCGGCCATCGCGACGACCAGCTCCTTGAGGTTTTCGAGCCGGCCCGGAGCCTCGGGCGAGTTGTCGGCCTGCCACATGCCGGTATAGCCAGACTCGTCGAGGACGCGCTGCACCAGCTCGACATGGCTATCGCGGAAAGCCTCGTCGCGCCAGCGATCGTGCATCGCGAGGAAATTGGCGAGCGCGGTGCGCGCGCCGCGCGGCAGCGCGTCGCCAGCGATCAGCCGGCGCGTCGCCTCGACCAGCGATGATTGCTCGGCGCGCGCCTCGGCGTGCAGGAGCTGCAAGGTCGCGGTGCCGATGCCGCGGCGCGGCGTGTTGATGATGCGCTCAAAGGCGAGGTCGTCGGCCGGCTGGTTGATCAGCCGCAGATAGGCGAGCGCGTCGCGGATTTCCTGGCGCTCATAAAAGCGCGGGCCGCCGATCACGCGGTACGGCAGGGCGAGCGCGATAAAGCGCTCCTCGAACTCGCGCGTCTGGAAGCCGGCGCGCACCAGGATCGCAACCTCGGAGAGCTTGTGGCCCTTGCGCTGCAGCGCCTCGATCTCGTCGCCGGCCCAGCGCGCCTCCTGTTCGGCGTCCCACAGGCCACGCACGGTAACCTTGTCGCCCTCTTCGGCGCGGGTCCACAGCGTCTTGCCGAGGCGGCCGCGATTGTGGCCGATCACCCCGGCCGCGGCCGACAGGATCTCCGGCGTCGAGCGGTAATTCTCCTCGAGCCGGACGACCAGCGCGCCGGGGAAGTCGCTCTCGAATTTGAGGATGTTTTCGATCTGCGCGCCGCGCCAGGAATAGATCGACTGATCGTCGTCGCCGACGCAGCATATGTTCTTGTGCTGCTGCGCCAGGAGCCGCAGCCATAAATACTGCGCGACGTTGGTGTCCTGGTACTCGTCGACCAGCACATAGCGGAAGCGGCGCTGATAAGTTTCGAGGATTTCCGGGTTCTTCTGGAACAGCGTCAAATTGTGCAGCAGCAGATCGCCGAAATCGCACGCGTTCACCGTGGCGAGGCGCTCCTGGTAGAGCCGGTAAAGGTCGATCGCCTTGCCGTCGGCGAAATCGCCGATCTCGGCCGGCGACACCTTGTCCGGGGTGAGCCCGCGGTCCTTCCAACGCTCGATGACGACATGCAGCACCCGCGCCGGCCAGCGCCGCTCGTCGATATTGGCGGCGGCAAGGATCTGCTTGATGAGGCGAAGCTGGTCGTCGGTATCGAGGATCGTAAAGCTCGATTTGAGCCCGACCGCCTCGGCGTGGCGGCGCAGGATGCGCGCGGCGAGCGCGTGGAATGTGCCGAGCCACACGCCCTCGGCGACCTGGCCGATCATCGCCTGCAGCCGCTCGCGCATTTCGCGCGCCGCCTTGTTGGTGAAGGTGACGGCCAGGATTTCGCCGGGGAAGGCGCGCCGCGCCGCCAGAATATGCGCGAGCCGCGTGGTCAGCACCCGGGTCTTGCCGGTGCCCGCGCCGGCCAGCACGAGCACCGGTCCGTCGACCGCGGCGACGGCCTGCGCCTGCGCCTCGTTCAGCGATGCGAAATAGGGGGCGGCCGCCGTCGCGGCGGCGGGTTCAGCATGGAGCTCGGACATCGCGTCATCATATAGCAACGCGCGCGCCCCGGCGCAGCGGACGCTTTGAGGGGAGCGTGCCATGTCTGCCACGCGGGTCATAAAAACGCTGGCAAATCAGATAGCTTCTGGCGATTTGACCGGCCTCTCGGCCATGATGCGCGGCGCACCTGCCGTATGACCCCCGATGCATGCCGCGATCGTTCTGCTCGTCCTGATTCTGACCTACGCCGGAATGGTCGCCGGACGCATCCCCCGGCTGCAGGTCGACCGGACGGGGATCGCGTTGCTGGCGGTCATCGTGCTGCTCGTCACCGGGCAGATGACACTCGACGATTTCGGCAGCAATGTCGACATGCCGACCCTGGCGCTGCTCTTTGCGATGATGATCATCTCGGCGCAGTTCGCCGAGTCCGGGTTTATCGATCTCTGCGCGCGCGAGTTCACCAGCCGCGGGCATAGCACGACGGTGCTGCTGGCGCTGACCGTGGCGATCGCCGGCGGGCTCGCGGCGGTGCTCGCCAACGACATCCTCATCATCACCATCGCGCCGCTGCTGCTGGTCGGGGCGCGGGCGCGCGGCTTCGACCCGCGGCCCTTCGCGATCGCGCTCGCCGCGGCGACCAATGCCGGCTCGGCGGCGACGATGATCGGCAATCCGCAAAACATGCTGCTCGGCTCGGTCGGGCGGCTCGGCTTCTCAAAATACCTCCTGATCTGCTTCGTGCCGGCAATGTTCAGCCTCGTTACCGTGTTTGTCGTCGTCTGGCTGCAATGGCGGCGCCGGATGGACGTGGGCGAGCCGGTCGACCCGGCGGAACTCCCGGCGGTCGTCGCGCACCCATTCGACCGCAACCAGGCGATCAAGGGCGGCGTGGCGCTTCTCGCGCTGCTCTTGCTGTTCCTCACATCGCTGCCGCGCGAATTGGGCGCGCTGATGATCGCCGCGCTGCTACTCGCCAACCGCAAGATCACCAGCCGTACGATGATCGCGACGGTGGATTGGCCGCTGCTGCTTTTGGTCGCGTGCCTCTTCGCGATAACGGGAGAACTCAACCAGGCCGGGGTCGCGGCCAAACTCATGGCGTTTTTGGGCGTCCACAACCTGCTGCCGAACGGTCTTGTGCCGCTGACCATCTTCAGCGTCGTCACCAGCAATGCGATCGGCAGCCTGCCGGCGGCGATGTTGTTGCTGCAGATTTGGCCGCTGCCGCCCGCGCATGTGCTGTATGGCTTGGCGCTGCTGTCGACACTCGCCGGCAATCTGCTGCTGTCGGGGAGCCTCACCAACGTGCTGATCGCCGAACGCGCCGAGCGCATGGGCGCGCCGCTGACATTTCGCGACCATGCCCGGGCCGGCGTGCCGATCGCGCTGATCTCGATCGCATTCGCGATTTTCTGGCTGACGATCACGCACACGCTGCCGATGCAGCCGACGCCAGTGGCCCCGTGACCGGCGGCGCCGCGCCTGTTACAACCCGCCCGCTTCTCACATCAGGACAGTAATGTGACGCTTCGTCCCTTGCGCATCGGCACGCGCGGCAGCGCGATGGCGCTTTACCAGGCCAATCTGGTGCGCGAGCGTCTCTGCGCGGCGCATCCGGGCCTCGCTGGGCCGAGGATGATCGCGCTCGAAGTGATTCGCACCACAGGCGACCGGGTGCAGAACCGACTGCTCGCCGAGATCGGCGGCAAGGGGCTTTTCACCAAGGAGATCGAGCAGGCCCTGATCGACCGGCGCATCGATCTCGCGGTGCATTCGCTTAAGGACATGGAGACATTCCTGCCGCCGGGTCTGGTCATTGCCTGCGTGCTGCCGCGTGACGACCCGCGCGACGCGCTGGTGACGCGCGACGGCGTGACTCTGGCGGCGCTGCCACGGAGCGCGCGGGTCGGCACCGCCTCGCTGCGCCGCAAGGCGCAGCTGCTGCGTTACCGCCCCGACCTCACCGCTGCGCCGATCCGCGGCAATGTCGACACGCGCATCGCCAAGCTCGCGGCGGAAGAGGTCGACGGCTTGCTTGTAGCCCTGAGCGGGCTGCAGCGGCTCGGCAAGGCCGACGCCGCCTCCGACATCCTCTCCGTCGACTTGATGCTGCCCGCCGTCGGCCAGGGCGCGCTGGCGATCGAGACGCGTGCGGACGACGATGAACTGCGCGCGCTGCTCATGCCGCTGCACGATCCGGCAAGCGGCGCCTGCGTCGGCGCCGAGCGCGCCATGCTGGCGGCGCTCGACGGCTCATGCCATACACCGATCGCCGGACTGGCGACGCTCACCGAGGGCCGACTGCATCTGCGCGGCCTGCTGCTCACCGAGGACGGCAGCGCCGAGCGCCGTGCCAATGGAGACGGCGCGATCGCGGACGCCGAGGCGCTCGGCCGCGAGATCGGCGAGCGGCTGCGCCGCGACGCCGGACCGGAATTCGGGCTAGACTGATCCTACTGCGGCTGGGTTTTCGGCAGATCGGTACTGTGCTCGCCGAGCCCGCCTTCGCAGGCTTGCTTGTGCAGCCATTCGTCGGGCGACAAGGACCCCTTGATCACATAGCCGTAGAGTTCGACCGGCCAGGTCAGCACGAACACCACGTCATTGACGACGTCGGTGTTCTTGTTGGGGCACGGCCCGGTCGCGAAATAGCCGACGATGAGCAGAACGATCCCGATAACGAGATAGAGCGAGACGATCGATCGCATTCAGGCTTGTCCCTGTTGTTGAGATCGGGCTTGGCAACCGGCACGCCGCTGGCGCTCACACAGCGAAGCAGGTTCCTGCCGTAAAAATCAACGCCTATTGCCTGGAACTGAACGCCGAGCCGCGCGCGCGGGTTCGTGGCGACCGATCGCGAAGCCACGAGCCCGCCGCGCGCAGGCGAAGGCCGGCAAGCCGACGTTCACGAGAGTGAACTTCC
>DATMLO010000252.1:0-5054 GCA_035570495.1 Allostellaceae bacterium
GGCTGGCTGCGCGATCCGCTCGGGCCGCTGTCGCTGCGCTGGAGCTATCTGCCGGCGATCCTGCCCTATCTGTGGCGTTTCGTGCGCGCCGGATCGGAGGAAAAGGTGCATGCCCAGGCGCGCGCGCTGCGGCCGCTCGTCGGCGCGACGCTGTCGGCGCTGCAGCCGCTCGTCAAGGATGCCGGGGCCGAGCATCTCGTGCATCAGCGCGGCCATCTTTACGTCTATCGCTCGGCCGAGTCGCTGGCCAAGGACGGGCTTGCCTGGGCGTTGCGCCGGGAGAACGGGGTCGAGGTCGACGAATTCGACGCCGATGAGCTGCGCCAGCTCGAACCGACCCTGTCGCGCGACTATGTCCATGGCCTGCTGGTGCGCGAGAACGGCCATACCAGCAACCCGTTCGGCCTGGTCAGCGCGCTGTGCGAGCATTTTGTTCGTGAGGGCGGTGTGGTCATTCGCGCCGAGGCGCAGGGCTTTCGTCTCGACGGCGGGAAGTTGACCGCGATCCGCACCGAGGCCGGCGAGCTGGCGGCTGATATGGCTGTCGTCGCCACCGGCGCTTGGTCAAAGCCGCTCGCCGCCGGGCTCGGCGACCGTATCCCGCTCGAAACCGAGCGCGGCTACCATCTGATGATCCGCGATCCTGAAGTAATGCCGAAAATCCCGACGGCTGACGGCGACGGCAAATTCGTCGCGACCCCAATGGATACCGGGTTGCGTCTCGCCGGCACGGTCGAGCTGGCGGGACTGCAGGCGCCGCCCGATTGGCGTCGCGCCCGTATCCTTCTCGAACAAGGCCGTAAGCTGCTGCCAGGCCTCGCGGCGCACCATGCCGAAGACCGGCTCTCGGTTTGGATGGGTCATCGCCCGTCCACCCCGGACTCGCTGCCGGTGATCGGTCGCTCGCGTGCGACGCGCGACGTGATCTACGCGTTTGGCCATGGCCATGTCGGGATGACCTCGGCGCCGATGACCGGACGGCTCGTCGCCGATCTCGTCGCCGGCCGCGAGCCGTCGATCGATATTTCGCCTTTCTCGCCGGCGCGCTTTTGATGGACCAGCTCCACGACATTCTGACCCGCGACGTCTTTCACGGCCTCAACCTGCTCGTGCTACTCGGCTTTGTCGCGATGGGCGTCGGTCTCAGCCAAGGCCGCCAGGGCCGGGCGCGTGCGCCCATCGCCTTTGCGCTGATGGGCCTCGGCACCGTGCTGGTCTTTGGCGGGCTCTACGTCGCCCACGCGCCGAGCTGACGCGGGTCAAAGGCGAATTCGTTGTCGTTTCTCGATTTTGTGTTCTACGCGCTCGTGCTGATGGGGGCGTTCGCGGTGCGCAGCGCCGCCGGATTTGGCGCGGTGCTGATCGCGGTGCCGATGCTCGCCTTCGTGATGCCGATGTCGACGGCGGTATCGATCGGCTCGGCGCTGACCGCGATCACCTCGATCCACCAGCTGGGCCGCGGCTGGCGCCACATCGCATGGCGGGAGTTCGCCACGATTGCGTCCTACACGGCGGTCGGCATCGTGTTGGGCTTTTATGTTTTCGCGATGCTGAACGAAGACATCCTGCGGCGCTGCTTCGGCGTCTTCCTGGTGCTCTACGCGCTTTACGCGCTGTGGACGGCGAAGTCTCCCGTCGTCCTCCCGACGCGCTGGCACGGGCCGCTGGCCGCGGCGACCGGCATCTCCGGCGGCTTTATCGGCGCCCTGTTCGGGGCCGGTGTCGGGCCGATCTACGTCATCTATTTCAACACGCTGAGCCTGGAGCGGGAAGTTTTCCGCGTGACGATGACGACGGTCGCGCTGATCGGCGGGCTGACCCGGATCACCGGCTATGCCGGGATGGGATTTTACCAACGCTCGACCCTGGTTCTCCTAGCGGTCGGCTTGCCGATGGTGGTTGTCGGCTCGTGGCTCGGCGATCGGGTGGTGCGGCGACTCAACCCACAGCACTTTGGCGTGTTTATCGGCGCCCTCATCCTGCTCAGCGGCGTCGCCCTCTTGCTGAAGTGATGCGGGCGCGGACCACGTCTGCGTGCGAAGTTTCTTGACATTTGTACTCTGTTCGTTCACGTTCGCGTCAGGCGATGTGGGGTGAGCAACGATGGCGTTAGCTAGGCGTCGCTGTGTTGTTGGGGAGTAGGGGCGCCGGAACGGACTGAAGCAACGAAATCGCATAACAGGAGGCGGTCACCTCCTGTTATTTGCGGCGGTAACAGGAGGATATCAGGAGGTGAGCCTCCTGATAAAGAGAGCGCCCGAAAATGCCGGCACGATGCCACATCGACTCCGGTATTGCGGCATTCCAAAAGCGCCGTGGCGAGCCTATGCTTCGCTTCACCGATTTTTGAGGGAGGACTGAGATGGCCAACGACGTTTCCCCCATCAGCGTCGCCGTCGGCATGAAGCCAGTGCATTCGAGCGCCAAGGCGCCGGTGATGGCGAAGGGCCGCCGCGATTTCTTCACCTATCGCGATCTCGGCGTGAAGGAGGGTAGCGCCGACAGGATGCGCGCGACGCTGATGAAGGCCAAGGAAGGCATGACCGAGCCGACCGGCTGGCATTACCACACCTGCGAGAGCCAGTTCGTCTATTGCCTCAAGGGCTGGGTCGAGCTCGAATTTGAGAACGCGCCCACCGTGCGCATGGAAGCCGGCGACTCGATGTTCATCCCCGGCGGCTGCATCCATAACGAGCTGCGCACGTCGAACGATATTGAGATCCTCGAAGTCTCGACCCCGGGCGAGCTCGGCACCGTTCCGGTCGACGCGCCCAAGGGCCACTAAGCGCGAAAGACCTGGCCGATGACCGCGAGCGGCAGCAACGACTACGTCGTTCCCGAGACGATGAAGGCCTGGGTCCTGGGCGGCCCGGACGAGTTGTCGCTCGTCGACAAGAAGGTGCCGGAGCCTGGTCCTGCCGAGGTGCTGGTGCGGATCGATGCGATCGCGGTCTGCGCGACCGACATCGAGGTCTTGAAGCACGGCGTCCCCGCGATGATCGAGGGCGAGCTCCCGTTCAACAAAGGGTTCACCCCCGGCCACGAGTACATGGGCACGGTGGTGAAGCTCGGGCCGACGGTCGACGAATTCGCGGTCGGCGACCGGGTCGCGGTTGAGATCCATGCCGGGTGCGGCCGCTGCCCGCGCTGCCGCGAGGGCATGTACACCTCATGCCTCAATTACGGCTGGCACTCGAAGGGCCATCGCGCCAACGGCTTTACCACCGATGGCGGGTTCGCCCAGTATGCGGTCAATAATATCAACACGATGGTGCACATTCCCGACACAATCAGTGACGCCGAGGCGACGCTGATCGTCACCGCCGGCACCGCGATGTATGGCCTCGATGTGATGGGTGGAGTCATCGCCGGCGAGCCGGTTGTGGTGGTCGGGCCGGGGCCGATCGGCCTGATGGGCGTCGGGGTCGCGAAGGCCTTGGGCGCGCAGCCGGTGATCCTGACCGGCACGCGCGATAGCCGGCTCGAGATGGGCAAAAAGCTCGGCGCCGACCATGTCATCAATGTCAGCCGCGAAGATCCGGTCGAAGCGGTGATGCGGATCACCAACGGCAAGGGCGTCAATTACGTGCTCGAATGCTCGGGCGCGTCGAACGCGCTTAATGAGGCGGGCCGCATGGTCACACGCGGCGGGCGTATCTGTCTCGCGGCCTTCCCGCATAAGCCGGTGATGGTCGATCTCGCGCATCTCGTGCGCAACAACATCTACGTCTTCGGCATTCGCGGCGAGGGCAAGAGCGCGACCCACCGCGCTGCGGCACTGATCGCGCAAAAGCGCTTCGAGGCGAAGCTGATCCACACCCACACCTTCCCGCTCAGCGATGTGCCGACCGCGATCCGCTATGCGCGCGAGCGGGTCGACGACGCGATCAAGGTCGTGGTGCAGAACCAGGCAGCGTGACGACTGCTATTGCGGCTGCGGAGCGGCGATCCGATGGGCAACCACGCCGGCGTGTCGCGGCGTGGAATCGGCGCGGGCGGGGGAGATTACTGGCGGGTAGCCGCCGTTCGCCTGCTCACGTCGGATGTCGTTCCCCGGTAGGCCGCTTGGACTGTAGGCGTATTGGGGGCCGGCGCTCGGCGCAACGGCGATCGGGGTCACCGGCATATGTTGCCGGTAGCAGGCTTGGCGATCATCACCGTCGAGGCGATTAAAGTATTTGTCGCGCGAGATGCACTCTTGCAGTGCCGCGGCTTTCGCGGGATCGGAAGGGTAGGCCGCGTTGTACTGATCGATGATCTTGTCGCGGTTCGTAAACGCGATTACCGCGACCGAGAAAACCAGGGGCAACATAACGAGCTTCATAGCCGTAGCCCTTGCGGGCCCTTTGTAATGGGGGATTACATAACGGCCTCAATAGCTTAATTCGTTTAACAACCGATTTACAAGCTGAGTAGGTGTTATTGTTTTCTTGCAATGACTTAGCCAATGCCGCGTGCTGTCTCGGCTCGCGCTAAACTGCTGCGGTGAATGAAGGGGTCGATGATGATTGCCTCGGCTGACAAGCTCACCATCTGCTTCGCGCATGTCGCCTATCGGCTGCGGGAGCGGTTCGCGTTGCGAAACACCGGCATCGCCAATTTCGAGGTGCGCGATCTCGAAACGCTCGCGGCGCGCATCGGCGAGGCTGACGTGCTGGTGATCTCTGGGCTGTGGCGCAACAGCCTTCTGGAGAACGCCGGACGGCTGAAGTTCATCCAGTCGATCGGCGCCGGCACCGACCAGTTTTCGCGCGACGAGCTTGCGAAACGTGCCATCCGTCTGGCAAGCGCCGCCGGGGTTAATGCCCGGGCGGTCGCCGAGCATGCGATGGCGCTGCTCCTGGCACTCGCCCGCCGCCTGCCCGAGGCGCGCGACAACCAGCACAAGCGCGTCTGGCGGCAGATGATCGGCGATCTGACCCTGCGCGAGGACGAACTCGGCGGCAAGACGCTCCTGCTGGTCGGACTGGGGCAGATTGGGGGCCGGTTGGCGCAGCTGGCAAAGGCGTTCGACATGCGCGTCATGGCGCTGCGGCAGAACCCCGCAGCGGGCG
>DATMLO010000253.1:0-14501 GCA_035570495.1 Allostellaceae bacterium
TCACCGCCCAACAATATCGGGAAGACTTGAAGCATGCCGGGTTTGGGGACGGCGCCTACGCATTCAACTACTATCCGCGATGGCCCATCGACCCTAAGTCACGAAACATATCGGCGACCGTGAGCGGGACTGGCTTTCGTCTGCGCGAGGTGATCAAGCCGCGCCGGCGTCCGGACGATCCCGGCGAACCGTCCTTTACCCCAGTCGATCCTTGGCCGATGCCGTCTAGAGAAGATTGCGGTTTCTATCATTGCCTGAATTTTCCAGCAGGTGAGACGATCGAGAACGCAAACTGGGATCTGCGCGGGCGTTTCGAAAGCTACATCGGCGGCTATCCCGTGCGGGGCAAGAGCGTGCTCGATGTCGGAACCGCCTCCGGGTTTCTCGCATTTTCGGCCGAGGAGGCGGGGGCCGCGAGCGTCACGGCCGTCGATGCGCTGCACGCTCGCGAATTCGAGCGCATCCCTTTCAAGGACAGTCTCCACACGGCGGATCGGCGGTTGTGGATCGCCGAGACCGAGGAGAATTTGAAGCGCCTAAAAAACGGCTTCTGGTACGCCTGGCACAAGAAAGGCAGCTCTGTCGATGTCGTTTACGCGCCGGTGTCGCAGCTTTGGCGGTGGGACAGAAAATTCGATGTCGTTATCGCGGGCGCCATTGTCGAGCATCTGTCCGACCCCGTCCCGTTTCTTACTGCACTGGCCGGCCTTGCCTCCGAGGCGGTGATCATAGCGCACACCCAGGTGGTCGATTCCGAACAACAATTTATGGAGACGCTTAATTCCTGGGACATACCTCAGTTCAACTACAGCTGGTGGATTCTTTCCAAGGGATTGTACAATCGGGTATTTGGAAATCTCGGCTTCGAATGCGAATTTGCCGCGACTACGGCGAAATGCAACGAGCTCAATCCGCCAATCGAGGTCGGAAAACCAACGATTATCGCCAGGCGCCAAAAACGATAATCAATTCATCGGGGGAAGGACGACCTTAAGGGATTGTAATTCTTGCGAGTGCCTGCGCATAGCGCGGTATCGGACTACTGGCTCAATGCTGTGAGCCGTTCGCGTTTGGGGGCCCACCATATGGCATTGAGGCGAAAAAGACCGCGACCCAGCCCGACCGATCTCGCCGACCAGGCGCGTGACGCGGGGCAATGGGGGGTCGCCGCGCAGTATTACGAGCTCGCCCTCAAGCGGGACCCCGAGCTACCCGACATCTGGGTGCAGTATGGTCACGCCCTGAAGGAGTCGGGTCGCGTCGCGCAGGCCGAAGCGGCCTACAGGACGGCGCTCGCGTATGAACCGGCGGCGGCCGACACGCATTTGCAGCTGGGTCACGCGCTCAAGCTCGAAAGCCGGCCGGAAGAGGCGCAAGCCGCCTATCTGCGCGCGCTCGTCCGTGACCCGTTGCTGCCGTATCCGCGCGAGGAGCTACGCAGCTTTGGGTGGTCCGAGGCTGAGTTGGCCGAGTTATGCGGGCTGGCGGAAGGACGGATCGACGATGAAGCGTCAGGCGAAATTGCCGTTGCCCCTCCGAGCGCTGCGGCGGGCGGGGCACTGGCCGATATCGCGGTCGTCCCGGTTCCCGCTGCTCACGAGACATTGCCGCTGGCTCCGGCTCCCGAGTTGGATTGGGCCAGAGACTTCGACGAGGGATGGTATCTTGCGCGCTATCCCGATGTCGCCGACGCGGGGATGGAACCGTTCGAACATTTTATTAAGCACGGTTTGCACGAGGGGCGCGCGCCAAACGCCAGGGCCGGGGCGGCCGATGTCGTGGCGCGTTTTGATGCCGACTGGTACGCCGCGTACTACACGGATGTCTTGCAGTCGAGAATGGACCCGCTCGAACATTTCCTGAAATATGGCCTCCAAGAGAGAAGAAAGCCCAATGCCGAGGAGGCGGCGGCTGGAGCCTGGCGCCCGGTAGCCGATGCCGAGATCCATTGTTTAAAGGAGCCGACCTTCACCGGCGAGGTGGCGCTCTTTGTGACGCACTCGCCGCATGGCCGGCTGAAAGCGCATGTCCGTCATTATCTCGACTGTCTGAGGCGGCACGGCGTTGCTGCGGTGCTGATCGTCGCCGCCGACGAGCCTTTCTTGGAAGATGACGCCGATCTTGTCGATGCCGTGGGCGGCCTCTTTGTTCGCGCGAACGAGGGTTACGATTTCGCGGGCTGGGCGCATGTCCTTCGGCTTCACCCGGAGCTTTTCAACGCCGAGATCCTTTACCTAGCAAACGACAGCCTGATCGGACCAGTCAACGACGCCAGATTTGCCTATCTATTGCAGAAGATCCGCAGCAGCGCCGCGGACCTTGTCGGGCTGACAGAAAACTATGAGAGAGGCTGGCACATCCAAAGCTATTTTCTGGCGCTGAAGCGGCGGGCGCTGTCGTCCAGTGCATTGCACAAGTTTATCAATGACATCGTTTCCTACGAGGATAAGGAAGACGTCATAAACAACTACGAAACCAAGATTGCGCCATATTTAAAAGACGCCGGTTTTTACTGCGAGGCGGTATTTCACGATGCCAGAAATCCCACGATTTATCACTGGAAGTATCTGATCGAGGCCGGGTTTCCGTTCGTCAAGGCGAATGTTGTCGGTGGGGCCTTCGCCGGTATCGACATCAGCGATTGGCAAGGCATTCTAGCGGGCCGGGGATATGACGCGTCGCTTGCCGAGCGCACCCTGGCGGAAGCCAAAGCACCGCCGCGATTGCCGGATGGCCTGGGGCTGCGGCGGCCCGCCTTGGCCCAGCCCCCAGCCTGGAAACGCCCGCACGACCTGAAGATTTCGTTTATCGGCCCGTGGAATTACAGCAATGGGCTCGGTGTGGCCAGCCGCGGTTATGTTTCGGCACTGCGCCATGCCGGCTTCCCGGTGAATTTTCATCCGGTCAAAAAGGCGTTTCATATCCACCAGCAGGTGGGCCCGGCTTTCGACATCAGCGATTTCGATGGCCCGGCGGATGTTGCGATCGTCCATTTGAACCCCGACGGATGGCCTGCGCTGCTGACCGACGCGCAGCGCAAAATCATTTACGACGCCAAGCTCAGCATCGGGCTGTGGGTATGGGAAATGGCGGTGCTGCCCGACAACTGGTTCCCGTTCTTCGATCAGGTCGGCGCAATCTGGTCGCCCAGCCGCTACTGCGCCGATATCTTTTTGTCGCGCGCGAAGGTCCCGGTCGAGGTGGTGCCGCACGTCGTCCCGCTCCCGTGCCCCGATGCCGACCCGACACAAGCCGACCATGTAAAGCAGGGGCTCGGGCTGTCTCCGAGCGACCGGATTATCCTCTACGCCTTTGACGGGTCGAGCTATCTCGTGCGCAAGAACCCGTTCGCCCTGCTCCATGCGTTTGCGCGCTCGGGGCTCGGCGGCGAGGGTTGGCGGCTGGTGCTGAAGGCAAAGCATCTCTACGACTCGCCAGCGCAGGGCGAGCGGCTGCGCCAGGAGGTCGACCGCGCCCAGGGGGCGGTCCTGATCGACCGCCTCGCCAACGTGTCGGCGATGAGCCAATTGATGCAGGCGGCGGACATATACGCCTCGCCGCATTGCTCGGAGGGGTTCGGGTTGACCATCGCCGAGGCCATGGCGAAGGGCAAGCTGGTGATCGCCACCGACTATGGCGGCAGCGCCGATTTTCTCGATGCGCAATGCGGCTTCCCGGTGCCGTATCACCTGCGCACGCTCGACGACGACTACGGTCATTACACGCGCGACGGCGGCGTCTGGGCGCACATCGACGAGGATCGGCTGACCGAGGCGCTGATCGCGGCGGCCGGGCTTGTCGCGGCGGGCGACCTGCGCCGCGGCGAAATGGCTCGTCGGCGCATCGGCCAGCGGTTCTCGCCCGCGGCGGTCGCGGCCAGAATGCGGGACAGCATCCTGCGGCTGGCGGAGCAGGCCAGGTGACGACATTCGCGTCATTGTCTTCGCTCGACGCGGACGACTTCACGTCGATTGCGCTGACGCCGGACGGCCGCGTGTCAAGCCGGATGGCGACGGCTTTGCCCGACAAGCGCGACCACTGGGTCGTGATCGCGCCCGCCGCGGTTCGCTTTCATCCGCGCTTCCAGGAGATCGTCCGGCAAGAGGGTCACCGCCGGCCCGATGTCGACCTGTTTTACGGCGACGAGATCGAGCCCACGGCCGGCGGCGGCGCTGGCTGGGATCTGGTCCTGAAACCGGACCTCGACCTGGCGTTGCTGATCGCCGACGACTATGTCGGGGTCCCGCTCGTCGTACGGGCGTCGGCGATGCGCCGGCTCGGCGAGTTGCGACCCGCGGCAGGCACCGCGGCCGCCTACGAGCTGGTGCTGCGGGCATTGTCGGCCGGGCTCGGCATCACGCGGATCACCGAACAGCTCGCGGCACACCGGCGGGCGAGACCGCGGCCAAGGATCGACGACCGGCGGGCGGCGCTGCAGGCCTGGCTCGCGGACACGGCCAGTCCGTTCGACATCACCGACGGGCTCGTTCCCGGGACGTTGCGGCTGCAAAGACGATTTGCGGCGTTTCCGGATGTCACGCTGGTCATCCCGACCCGGCAAAGCACGCGCCCCGACGATCGCGGCGCCGGGTGCGGGCAGCCCTACATCCTGGATCTGCTGGACAGCGTCGCGCGCACCGATTGGCCAATGGACCAGCTGCGCGTGGTGATCGGCGACGATGTCGCCTCCGACCATGTTTATGGCGGGCAGCGCTGGCCGTTCGACATGCGGCGCCTCGTCACCAGTCGCGGCGATGGCAAATTCAACTATGCCGAAAAGATCAACCGGTTGTGGCGAGCCGCCGAGACCGAGCAGATCGTGATCATGAACGACGACATGGTCGTCCGGTCGGCGGATTGGCTGCAGGCATTGCTGACCTTTTCGATGCAGGACGATGTCGGCGTCGCCGGCGCGCGGCTGATCTATCCCAACGACACCATTCAGCACGCCGGCATACCCGGCGGGCTGTTCGGCATGTGCGCGCATGCCTGGCTCGGCCAGCCGGCGGCGGCGCCGACCTATCAAAACTGGGCGCTCGTCCACCGCGAATGGTCGATGATGACGGGCGCGGTGCACGCAACGCGCAAAAGCGTCCTCGAGCTCCTCAACGGATTTGACGAACGGTTCAGCCTGGAATTCAACGACGTGGACTTTTGCCTGCGCGCGCGGATGCTGGGCTACCGCAACGTCTACACGCCGTTTGCCGAGCTCGTGCACCACGAAAAGGCGTCGCGCGGCGAGGTGCTGCCGCCGGGCGGCGAACTGGCGCTGTTTCTGAAGCGGTGGGGCGAATTTCTGGAGCACGATCCGGCCTATCACCCGATGCTCGCGCGCGACCGGTTCCAGATCGGGCCGGTTGACCATCCGGGCGGCTGGTGGCAATAAGGGGCGCTCCCGCAGGGCGAAGGCGGCGCTCCACGTTCACACAAACACGCAAGAACAACGCAGGGCGACGGATACGACGGAATCCCAGATCAGCTCGCGAGCGCCGCGGAGAGAGAAATGGATAGGATCGAACAATTGCTTGGATCCATCACTCCCGATCGGCTCGGGATTGAAATTGGCCCGTGGTTCAGTCCTATCACCGCGAAATCCAAAGGCTACCGGTCACTAATCCTGGATGTGTACGACCGCGAGCAGCTCAGGGATTTGGCTCGTAAAGATCCCGGAATACCCAAGGAGATGGTCGAAAACATCGAGGATGTCGATTTGGTCGGACAGGCGATGGAGCTTGCGCACCTGGTCGAGGAACGAGGCCTGACTGGGCAGATCGACTACGTCATCTCCTCACACAACTTTGAGCACCTGGCGGATCCGATCCGGTTCGTGCAGGCTTGCGAAAAGGTTCTGAGGCCGGGCGGCGCGCTGTCGATGGCGATCCCCGACCGCCGGACGTGCTTTGACTACTTTCGGCCATGGAGCACGACCGGCGAGCTGCTTGACGCATTCTGGGAACGCCGCGATCGGCCGACGCCGGGTCAGCTGTTCACCCATTACGCGTTGCATGCCTACGGCCATATTGGCGGCACCGACCTGACGGGTTGGCAGATCGACTCGGACCCGGCCCAAATCCGGGTCGTGGGCGATCTGCAAACCGCCTTTTCCCAGGCGCTGTCGCAGCGGACGACGCCGGACATCTGGCCGGACGCGCATTGCTGGACGTTCACGCCCGCCTCGTTCGAGTTGATCGTCGCCGACCTGCAGGCGCTTGGCTTGATAAAGATGCAAGTCGCCAAAATCCTCGGACCGAACGGGCACGAGTTCTACGCCCATTTGGTCAATGACCCGGCGAAAGCTCCCGATCTCGCCTCTCCCGAGTTCGCGCGCCGTCGCACGGAACTCCTGCACCGGGTGAACGACGAGGCCGGGGTCAACTCGATGGCTGCGATGGCTCGCGATCGAAAAAACAGCGCTGTCCCGGCATTAGCCAATACCGGCGCTTTACCATAGCTTTCAGGATGCGGCTATTGAGCACGCGCCCAATGGGCGCATAGACCGACCGGATTATCACACCAATCACGAGGAGGCGAAATTGCCGGTCAGGGGATCTCTGGACGTGTCGACCAGCGGCCTGATCGCCGGATGGGCATGGGACAGCGACCATCCGGAGCAGCGTGTCACGGTAGAAATACTGGCTGACGGAAAGCGACTGGCGCAGGTAACCGCCGAGCACTATCGCGAGGACTTGAAAAAGGCCGGGATGGGCGACGGGAGCCATAGTTTCCAGTATATCCCGCCGTCTCAAATTAATTTCGACGGCCAAAATATATCGGCCGTCGTTGCGGGCTCCGACGTGTGTCTCCAGCGTCCGAACCCGTCCTCGGCTGCCGAACTGCAGCGACAGTCGCGCGCTTTCGGGTGGTTTCACTCGGTCGATTTGGGAGACGGTCATTGGACAGCCGGTCACAAGACACCTGAACACATGAAGGCGGAGCTGGATCATTGGCAATTTCCTGCCGACCTTTCGGGGAAAACGGTTCTCGACATCGGATGCGCCGATGGGGGGTGGTCCGTCGCCGCGATACGACACGGGGCGCGTTCGGTTCTGTCGATCGACGAGCAGATGACCGATGGACTGCGCTTCCTTCTCGACAAAAAAGTCTTTCCCCTCGAATATCGGAAAATAGATCTGTTTTCTCAAGATTTCTTGGATCTTCCAGTGTTCGATGTCGTTATATTTTGCGGGGTGTTATATCATGTCCAAAACCCTATCGAAGCGTTGAAGCGAGTTCGGTTAAAGGTACGAGAGTTGGTGGTTTTCGAGACTCATATAAATGAGTCCCTAGGGACGTCTGTTCCTTACATGGTTTATTATGAAACGAACGAACTGGGAAACGATCCTAGCAATTGGTGGGGCCCTAACACCTCATGCCTCGAGGCAATGTTGAGGACTTCGGGATTTAGCAGCACAAGAATCTCCATAATCGACAGCGCACCAGGAAACGCACGCGTCTGTTATCATTTGCGGCCAGACGAGGTGTCGCTTTATTCACAGATAATTACGTCGGCCACTGGTAGTCACAGTATGCTCGAAGAATATCGCGACAAAGTAAATCGTTTTAGTGCTAGGATTATCGACCTTGAACGGCAATTAAGGCAGCTGAAAGGGGACTAATTTATCGCTTAGCTCACGGCACCGGCTGAAAATCGACGACCGAAGCGGTGCGTACGCGAGACGCGCTCATTGATCGGTGTCGAGTGGCCGCATACAACGAGCAGATCGTGACTCCAACCACCGGAGGCGAAACTGCCCTTTAGCGGATTTCTCGATGTGTCGAGCGATGGCCTGATCGCCGGCTGGGCATGGAACAGCGACCATCCGGAGCGGCGGGTCACGGTAGAAATCCTCGCCGACGGTAAACCGGTCGCGCAGGTCGTCGCCGAGCGCTATCGCGAGGACCTGCACCGGCAAGGCATCGGCGACGGAGCCTACGGGTTTTCCTGCGCGCCGCCGCTGTCGGTCGACCCCGAGCGTCAGGGCATTTCGGCGCTGATCGCGGGCACGGACTTCCGGCTCAGGAGAGCGCAAGCCCCAAGCCGTGTCCTGAGGGCGCGTCCGCCGTTGAACTGGCCGCCGATGGCCATCGAGCTCGAGGTGCCCGCCGACAAGCTGGTGGCGATTCACGATCACATCAACACGACCTGGTCAAAGCTCGGCGCGAGCGAGCCGCACTGGTCCGTGCTGACCCATCCCGATTTCAGGTCGGACGTGTTCACCCGGCACAGCGACCGGTTCCATGAGACGGGAAGGAAGAACATCGAGGACTTCGTCGCGGTGTTGCGCCGCTCGGGAATAGAGTTGACGAAAGACCAGACCTGCCTGGAGCTGGGATGCGGCGTCGGCCGCTTGACTGCATGGTTGGCACCGTTGTTCAGGCAGGTCATCGCCGCCGACATCTCGGCTCCCCATCTGCGGATCGCCGAAGCCGCCGTTGCGCAGCGCGGCGCGCAAAACGTCTCGTTCCGCCGCCTCGCCGTGTTGAGCGACATCGACCGCATCGGGCCATTCGACGTGTTTTTTTCGGTGATCGTGCTTCAGCATAATCCGCCGCCGATCAGTGCTTACCTATTGAAGTCGATCCTCGCCCAGATGAACCCGGGCGGCGCTGGCTATTTTCAGGTCCCGACCTATGCGAACGACTATGCGTTCGACGCAGGAGCCTACCTGTCCCTGACCAAGCAGGGGCACAATATGGAAATGCACGTGCTGCCTCAGCGGCAAATTTTCGAGATTGTTTACGCAGCCGGGTGCAAACTGCTCGAGGTGCGCGAGGATGACTGGACCGGTAATGCCAACGGGATCTCGAATACGTTTTTGGTGACGAAGCCCGGCAAGACCGTCGCGGCCTGACCGCGCCTACCCCGATCGCGCCGCGCGTTAAGCGCGCTGACCGGTTTGGCAAGGCGGGTGCGCCACCGCCGGGGCGTTTGCCTTGCCTTGCGCCGCGGCATCGCGCGGGGGCCGGTCGCAGCCGGGCGTGGCAAAGGTGCGGATGCGCTCGGGCTGCACCTTGCGCAGGTCGCCGCGGCGCATGGTGACGCCGGTCCGGTCGAAGAATTCGAGGATAATGATCGCGAGCTTGCGCCCGGTGCCGATGCGGTCGCGAAACGCCGCGGCGGTGACCGTCCCGTCGGCCGCGGCGCGGCACATCTGGGCCAGCATTTCGACCATGCTGTCGACGGTGCGGCGGCGGTAGAAGCGGTCCGGCGCCACCTCGACCAGCTCGCCAAGGCGCGCGAGCCGCTTCATTAGCCCGCGCATAGCACTTTCGGACAGCCCCAGCTCGCGCGCCAGGTCGCGCACCCAAGGCGGGTCAAAGCCGCGTTCCTCGAGTCGCCGGCGAACCCGCGCCCAGACCCGCGCATCGCCCTCGGACAATGCCGCGGCGTGGCCCGGCAGATGGACCGAAGCACCGTGCACCGCCAGCGCCCCGCGTTCGACCAGCGTTTCGACAACAGCCCGAACCAGCGGGGTCGCCGGCCGGCCGCTCAATAGCGGGCACAGCCGGTCGAGCTCGAGGCCCGCGCTGCCCGGTGCCGTCCGATGATGGCGCTCGAGGACGGCGCCGATCTCGCGCTGCAACGCCTCGAACCGCGCTCGCGACAAAGCAAAGCCGTGCCGGTGCTGGGCCGCCCCCAGCACCGGCGCGCCGGCGGTGCGGCACGCGAGCGCCAGCTCCGCCGGGGTCATTCCCGCGGCGACGGCGAACCGGTCGAGGTCGACCCCGGCCGGCATAACATCGAGCAGCCGCGCCAGCGCCGCCGCCGGCTCGGGCGCGGCGAGCGCCGCCAGCGCGGCGAGCCGCTCGGGCTGCCGGCGGCCGCGGGCCGGCGCGCCGGGGTCGAGCACGATGCCGCCGCCGATCGTGCGGGTCGCGGAGCGGTCGCGCAGGATGAGCCGGTCGCCGCGCCAGGCGCCGACCGGGCGCTCGAGGACGAGCTGCACCGGGGCCTCCTCGCCCGGCATCAGCGCCTCGCCGGCGAGCGGCGCCAGCCGCGCCCTGACGCGCGCCGTGCCGAGATGCAGGTGCACGCCCGCTCCCGTTTTCACCGGCCGGGGGTCATCCGCGAGCAGGCGCACCCGGGCGTCGAGGCGAGTGGTCGGCGCGTGTAGGGCGGGTGCCACTACCCAGTCGCCGCGGCGCACCCGCTCGCGCTCGACCTGCGCCCCGGCGAGGTTCAGCGCGCAGCGCTCGCCGGCGCGCCCGACGCGCGCCGGGCGATTGTGCGCATGAATCCCGCGGACCCGGGCGGCGATGCCGGATGGCGTCAAGGTGACCCGCTCGCCGAGCGAAATACTTCCGGCGGCGACCGTCCCGGTGACGACGACGCCGACCCCGGGCAACACAAAGCTGCGGTCGACCGCGAGGCGGAACTCGCCGTGCGGTTCAGGCTCGCCGCGCTCGCGGACCGCCGCCGACAGATGCGCTTCGAGGTCGGCGATCCCCGCGCCGGTGACGCTCGACACCGGCAGGATCGCGGCGTCGCGCAGCATCGACCCCGCGACCAGCGCGCGGGCCTCGCCGGCGGCTTGCGCCAGCCGAGCCGGGGGCACCAGGTCGATTTTGGTCAGCGCCACGATCCCCCGCTCGACCCCGAGCAGCGACACGATGTCGAGATGCTCGCGCGTCTGAGGCATCGGGCCGTCGTCGGCGGCGACCACGAGCAGCACAAAATCGATGCCGGTGATGCCGGCGAGCATGTTGTGCACAAAGCGCTCGTGCCCTGGCAGATCGACAAAACCGAGCATGTGCTCGCCGGGCCCGCCGGCGGCCGCGCCGATCGCGCGATAGGCAAAGCCGAGGTCGATCGTCATGCCGCGCCGCTTCTCCTCGGGCAGCCGGTCGGCGTCGATGCCGGTCAGCGCCCGAACCAGCGCGGTCTTGCCGTGGTCGATGTGGCCTGCGGTGCCGATGATCATGGATGCCGCTGGTAGAACACCGCCGCGGGCGCTCCGTCACCATGCCGGGCCGCATCCGGCTTTGCACAATTCGCAGGCTCCGGGGCGCGCTTTAAGAGGCGCGTTGACAACGTACCGGCAATCTGCCGGACTTCAGCATAAACCAGGAATTTCCGAAAACACGGCCGTCGGCGCCCAACGCCGTCGGCTGCGTGGAAGCCGAGCCACAGGCTTTCATGTGCGGACCAGGAGGAAAGCGCCATGACCCGACCAAGCCGCGGAACGCGCTGGATCATCCTGTCGCTGAGCGTCCTGGCCCCGGCCTTCGGCTACGCCTACGCCCAGCAGACCACGCAGGGCCAGCAGGCTGCGCAGCCTCAACAGGCGCGGGAAATCCCGCCGAACCCGTACCTGATGGGAACCGAGGGTTTCGACAAGGGGCCGCGCGGGCTGACGAGCTACATGCCGGTGGCGATCACCGAAGGCTTTGCCTCGCTGATGGCCCGCCTAACGGGGGAGAAAGCCCAAGTCGAGGCTGAGCACAACGCGCTCCTCGACGAACGCTACGATCTGAGCGACCGCCCGGCGGCCGGGGTTACGATGGACCGGACCAAGCCGGTGCAGGAAGGTGTGCGGGTCAAACTGCCGCCGGGGATGACCTGGGAACAGCTGGCGGCGATGACCCCGGACCAGATCCGTGACCAGAACCTCTATCCAAAAGGTTTCTACCCATTGCCGCATCCCAAGCACCAGGAGGGCGGCTTTGTCTTTCCGCATTTCGTGATCGACGCGATCAAGCGCCAGGACGGGCGCGACCTGCAGCGCTTCGACATCGATTTCGACCTGCCGGACCGGTTTCTCGCCGAGTTTCCGCCGGCGATCTACCTGACGCCGCGCCCCGATCTCGGCGACGTCTCGCAGGGCAAGCTCGTGTCGTTGACCAATTACTACGAGCTGTTCAACGGCCTGTTGACCCCGCGCCAGCTCGAAGGGCTGCGCCTGTTGCTGACGCCGTTTCCGCAGCAGCAATTCAACGCGACCGACGATCGCCGCGTGGCAGGGCCAAGCCAGGGTGCGGCCTGCTTCGACTGCCACTCGAACGGTCACCAGAACGGTGCCACCCACCTCGCCCCCGATACCCGCCCCGAGTGGTTCCGCCATCGCATCAAGACGATATCGTTGCGCGGATTGAACGTGCAGCGGCTGTTCGGGTCGCAGCGTGCGCTGAAGACGGTCGAGGATTTCACCGAGTTCGAGCAGCGCACGGCGTATTTCGACGGCGACATCGTGGAGGCGACAAAAAAAGGGGTGAACCCGCTCGAACGCGGCAGCCAGGTCGACTTCATGGCCGATTTTCAAGAGATGCTGAACTTTCCGCCGGCGCCCAAGCTCGACGTTTTTGGCAAGCTTATTCCGGCGAAGGCGACCCAGGCGGAACTGCGCGGCCAGGACGTGTTCTTCGGCAAGGGCCAGTGTGCCAGCTGTCACCAGCCGCCGTTCTACACCGACAACCTGATGCACGACTTGCAGACCGAGCGCTTTTTCAAACCGGTCATGATCAACAACATGATGGCGATCGGCGATGGGCCGATCAAAACCTTCGCGTTGCGCGGGGTGAAGGACAACCCGCCCTACCTGCACGACGCGCGGCTGTTGACCCTGGACGACACCGTCGAGTTCTTCAACCTGATCCTCGGCACCAAATTGGCGCCGCAGGAGAAACAGGATCTGATCGCCTTCCTACGCGCCCTTTAGTCGGGAATCAGCGCGTCCAGCGCTTATCGTCGTGCTGCGAAAGCGAGAGCCAGTGCAGCGGACTCGTCGCCTGGCTCCGGCTCGTGCGCGCGCAAGGCTGCCCGAGGAAATTTCGCGGTCCGCAGAAGGACGAAATCGGCTCTATTTGCTCGTCTGGGCCGGGTTTGACCCGCCCATCCAATGTCTTCGGCCGCCCGATAAAGACGTGGATCCGCGGGACAAGCCCGCGCAAGACGAAGCGGATCGTCCAAGAACGGGCTCGAATACTGAATGTTGCCGCCACAATTTCTCCAAACAGCCCGGCGTTTGCACGGGAGCGACGGTTTGATCGTTTTGCAATTCTTCGGGCCGCGGGGTAGTTAGACGAGCCCTGGGAAGCTCCCGCCCGCCTGTACCCGGCCGAATAGCGGGTGCTATGATGCCGGCCGGTTGGCAGTTTGCCGGAAGGAGGCGGGATCATGTCAGAGCACGGCGCCGAGGCGACGCGGGGCGTTCACTGGCCATCGAACGGCCTGTCCGAGGTGCCGTTCCGTGTCTATACCGACCCCGAGCAGTACCGGCTTGAGCAGGAGCGGATCTTCAAGGGTCCGTGCTGGAGCTATCTCTGCCTTGCCGCCGAAATCCCGAACCCCGGCGACTGGGTCGCGACAACGGTCGGCGAGACCGCTGTCGTGGTGACCCGCGACAGTGACGGCGGGATCAAGGCCTTTGTCAACCGCTGCGCCCACCGCGGCAACCTCTTGTGCATCGAGCGGCATGGTCACGGCGACGAGATCAAGTGCATCTATCACGGCTGGACCTATGACCTCGCCGGCAAGCTGACCGGGGTCGCGTTCGAGCGCGGGGTCAGGCGCCAGGGCGGAATGCCGGCCGAGTTCAGGAAGGACGACCATGATCTGCCGCGGCTGCGGGTGGCCGAGGTCGCGGGGCTCGTCTTCGGCACGCTGAGCCGAGAGGCACCCGACCTCGAAACCTATCTCGGGCCGCAGATTACGGGCGGCATCCGGCGGGTCTTGAACCGCCCGGTCCGCATCCTCGGCCGCAGCACCCAGGTCCTGCCGAACAACTGGAAGCTCTATGCCGAGAACACCAAGGACACCTACCACGCCAGCATCCTGCATACCTTCCTGACGACGTTTCGCATCAACCGCCTGTCGATGCCGGGCGGCATCCATATCGACGACAGCGGCGGGCATCATTTCAGCCAGGCCAAGCTCGACTATGCCGCCGAGGACGCCGACTACCAGCGTGAGGGGCTGCGCTCCGACATGGAGATGCGGCTCGCCGACCCCTCGGTCATCGAGTCGGTCGACGAGTTCGGCGACCAAGTCTCGGTGCAGATCCTGACGATCTTCCCCGGCATGATCCTCCAGCAGATCAGGAACTCGATCGCGGTGCGGGCGATCCATCCCAAGGGCCTCGAAAAGACCGAGCTCGAATGGATCCATCTGGGCTTTGACGGCGACGACGAGGCGATGACCGAGCGCCGGCTGCGCCAGGGCAACATGGTCGGTGCGGCGGGCTACATCTCGATGGAGGATGGCTGCGTCGGCGGGTTTGTGCAGCGCGCGCTGCGCTACAATGACGACGACAGCGGTGTCGTCATGATGGGCGGCTACGACGCGCAGTCGCAGCCGTTTCGCTCCAGCGAGGCGGCGATCCGCGGCTTCTGGAAAAAGTACCGCGCCGTGCTCGGCGACTGACCGGGTCAGGAAGCACGGATCGGGTCCGGGTGGGGTTGCCGGAGGGTGGCGATCGACACGCTCAAAGTCGCGAAACGACTGCGCCAAGCCGGCTTTACCGAGCCGCAAGCCGAAGCCGTCGTCGCCGCAGTCCAGGACGCGA
>DATMLO010000254.1:0-2428 GCA_035570495.1 Allostellaceae bacterium
GCTATCTCGGCGTTGCCCCGGTTACGCGGCGCCGACCAACCCCCGTCGCGCCATCGGAGCGGGCACGGGCGAGGCCGAAAAATGGTCACGTAAGGACGAATCCTGATACTCGCGTCGGAACAAGCCACGGCGATGCAATTCCGACACTACGAGAAAGCCTAAGTCGACGGACCGGTCGACCTCGCGATCCGTGCGAAGGGCCGCTTCTTGCGCAGGGGCGTTAACGAATGTTCAGACCGGGAAGGGCCCCTTTCCATCACCCACCTGAGCCGATCGTCACAGTCGCCGTGGATGGCGGCTTCGGGGCAGGAAGAGCCGTTCCGGATGCGAAAGCTGAATGACCGAGAAGGGTCGTTAGCAGACTTTGTTTGATGGATCTTCTACAGTTACCGGCGGTCGGCGGCCGGCAACCTGTGGATTTTGCTGGGACAGGTTTGGAATTTGGCATTAACGTAGTGCCACAGAATGGGGCGTTTGTGCCTTGTAAAGACCGCCAGGCACAGGTCGATTGTCGTCGAATCGAGCGCATAGACCGTGTTGGCGAGGTCGAAACCCAAATCCTCGTTGGCGTACAGCCGTCTCGCCTGAGCAATCAGACGCTGGGCCAACTCCGCGTAAATGCGCCAGTCGCGCGCCTTGTTGGCATCGGCCAGCGTCGAGCGCCGCACGGGTGGCATAGCGCAGCGTCCGACCGGCGCCCGACCCCAGTGACATTTGTAAATGGCAGAAACGGTGACATCTCTATTTGGTGGACACAGCGGACAATCACCCCGCCGTCATCATCCACCAAGAGCCGAGCGGAAGAGTGCTCTCGCTATCCGTGTATCTGTTCGTGCAGCGTTTTGGTCAGCTACGATTGGCCTTTCACCTTCGGGCGGAAAAGTTCCGCCGCCCTTCCACCCGCCAGCTTTGGCATAATTGCTGTTGTTGAAAAACTTTTCGGCCTTCCGATCGCCCTTCTGTTCAGTCGCATTTGTCATTGTTGTCTCCACGCCGTCAGGGGAAGCTTCACGAGGAGCTAGCCCTTATCGTTCGCGATATATTGTGGCTTGCGCTCGATTTACCAAAAGACGCGTTATGCGCTCCGCCGCTCGCCGGTAACGACGAAATCGACCCGCCGGCTGCCGCATTGACCGCACACCAGCCGCTTGTGCCAGTCGGGGACGGTCATCTCGGCGCCGTAGCGCTCGGCCATCTCGGCCGGGTCGGGCTCGACCTGGTGCCGGCAATCGAGACACCAGACGATCAACCGCACATGCGCCGCCGCAGCGTTGCCCAATGTCATTGGCGGGCCGCTGTATGGGGTCACGGATCGTTTGCCGAGCGCGGATAGAGCCGCGCGAACGCGCTGTGAGGATACCGGCGGACCGCGTTCGCGCGCAGCCATTCGGCCGCTTCCTGCGCGCTGCCGACAACCGCCTCGGCGACGATCCCATTGACGGCGTCGCCGAGCTGCACGGTCCAGACATCGTCGTAGATCCACGACACTGCGCCATTGATTTCGCTGGCGTGCAGCGCCTCGATGATCGTGCCGAGACTTGTCACCGCCGCACGCGCGCCGCCGCGGCGTTGCCGAGCGTCATTAGGCCGCCGCAAAGCTTCATTCGATTTGTTTGGCTCACAGTATCGACTTTTACCGATCCTCGTCGCACGCCCGTCGGGCCAACCCGACTCCCAAATTCGATGCCTTCCCGAAGACCACCAAGGCCTCTTTGTAGCGCCGCCCGGGCGGCATTCTCTGGCTGACCATCGATAAGCTCAAACTCGACCTCGATAACCGCGGTCATCTTCATTGAAGCCCTCTCTGTCTGTGTAGGGCGCGTCTTCCTTCACCGTCTCCGCCGACCTTGCCCGTGCGTCGGCCCCATCCCCGGCCGCAGCGGCGGCAGCGGTTCCGATTTCGGCGACGGCGGGTCGAGCTTGGCGAGGATCGCCTTGATTGGGTCATAGCGATGCGAAAACGGGTAGCGGGCCTCATCGATTGCCCGCCGCAACAGCCCGATCAGCGCCTCCCGCTCCTCGGCGGTGAGGGCGAGGGTGTCGCCGTCGCTCAATGCGCCGCGGGCGGCGGAAGCTGCTGACTGACGATCGGCGGCGGCGGGATCGAGTCGAGCTTGTAGCCGAGGGCGCCGAAGATAATGGCGGCGGCGAAGGCGGCGATGACAATCTTCCACGGCGCGAAGCGCAAAAGGCCACGCTTGTAATCGGTGTCGGCCGGTCTATTTTCGTTGGCCGCCTCCATCAGCTCGCTCCTCAGCCGGCGCTTGTCTTCGTCAGTTTAACTCATCCGATCACCGGAACCAGCGCCGCCACCACGGCCGCCGTGCGGCCCGACCAAAGAAACCTTCCCCGCGTTCATCGGCCCCCAGAATGGATTTTGCATGATGATCAAGCCCGCCGCATTCGCCGCCCTGGTCACTCTCGCCCT
>DATMLO010000255.1:0-23214 GCA_035570495.1 Allostellaceae bacterium
ACCGCGCGCAACATGCTGCCGGCGACCCGCGCCGCGAAGGCCGCGCCAAGACAGGTCACCATCGGCAGCCCGGTCCACAGCGCATCGACCGTCGTGGTATGCGCGTTGAACGGCAGGTTATCGAGAAACAGGTCGCCGAGGCGGTGCCGCGCCAGATGGTCGGCGGGTGCGGCGCGCGGCGCGAAGACGATCCGTTCCGGGTCGACGCCTCGCGCCGCCGCCTCGCGCCGCAAATTCGTCACCGCGACCGCATTGCCGGCCAGCAGCCACAAAACACTGCCCGCGACCTCACGCAGTAGCCGCATCCAGATATCGAAAATGTCCGGCGTGATCTTGTGGTTGTTGTTGAACGAGCAGAACACGAAACCGGCTTCCGGCAAGCCGGCCGCTGCACGGCTCGGCGTCTCGTCGGCGATGCGCCGCGCCCTGTCGTTCGGCCAGTAGCAATCGGGCAGCCGGCAAATTTTCTCGGCGTAGAACACCCGCTGCTCGTCGGGGACCACCGTTTGGTCGGCGATCAGGTAATCAATGATCGGCGACGCCATCGTCGCGGCGTAGCCAAAATGGCTGACATGCACGGGCGCCGGCCGTGCCGCGAGGATGCCGGGCCGTGAGCCATAGGTGAACCCCTGGAGATCGACCGCAATATCGACCTCCAGCTCGCGGACCAAGGCCGCCACGTCGCGATCCGCCATTTGCTCGACATCGATAAAGCGATCGAAAGCCTTTTCGAGCCGCAGCCGCAGAGGGTCGCCGGTGTTCGGACCGAATGACAGCGCCGTCGTCTCAAAACGCGCGCGATCGTGGCCCTCGAACATCCCCGTCATCACCTGGGCGACCGGGTGCTCGCGGAAATCGCCTGACAGATACGCCACGCGGATCTTGTCGTGCGCGTAGCGCTCGCCGCGCCACAACGCCGGGCCGGGAGTGACCTTGTCGCTAGCATAGATCGCGGCGCATTGGCGCTGCGCCTCGGGCGAACCGCTCATCGCCAGAAACGCGAACGGCATCACCGCGCGCTTCCCGGCCGCGACGGCCTTCTCGACCTGCCCGGTCTGGCGGGCGAAATCCGTCCAGTCGCAGCACGCGAGCCGGGCGAACAGCAGCTCGCCCAGCGCGTAGTCATGCCCCGGCGCAAATTTCAGCAAGCGCTCGAAACTGGCCGCGGCCTCGTCGTAGCGCCGCAAATCCTCGAGCGTTTCGCCGCGGCTGTACAACGCGTCGGCATAATCCGGTAGTAGCGTCAGCGCCCGGTCGTAGGCCGCCAGCGCCTCATCGAGCCGACCCAGCTCGCGCAGCGCCTGACCGAGATTGTAATGCATCCCGGCATCGTCGGCCCGCAGCCGCAGCGCGGTCATATAGCTCGCGACCGCCTCTCCCGGCCGGTGCAACCGGTACAGCGCATTGCCGCGGTTGCACAGCGTCTGCGGGTCGTCCGGCCGCGCCGCCAAGGTCGCGTCATAGGCGGCGAGCGCCTCGCCAAATCGGCCGAACTCCATCAGCGCCTGACCGCGATTATAGAGGATTTCGGGATCGCCAGGCGTCAGCGCCAACGCGCCATCATAGGCGGCAAGCGCCTCGTCATGGCGCTTCAGGTCGAGCAGGACATTGCCGCGATTGAACAGCGCGATCGCATAATCGGGTCGGATCGTCAGCGCCTGGTCGTAGCTCGCCAACGCCTCGTCGAACCGCTTCAGTCTATGCAGCACATTGCCGAGATTCGAGTGCGCCGGCGCGTGGGTTGGGTCGGTGCGCAGGGCGCGGCCGATCAAGCGCTCGGCGGCCGCGAGATTGCCGTGCTGGTATTCGATAAGGCCGAGCAGGTTTTGCGCGTCGAAATGGTTGGGCGATTTTTGCAGCACCGTCCGGTAGTGACGCGCCGCATCGGCGGTTCGGCCCTGCTGATGCAGCGTCAGACCTAGATGGAACAGCTGTGCGATATCGGGGGGATGGTCCCGAGACGTTACGGGCGGGCGGTTTTTGCTGCTGCTGGCCATTTCGCCCGGCCATTTCCCCCGAAATGAGCGCGGCCATCTTTCTGCATCAGCCGAGCGGGCGCAAGACTGGGTGGGCGTCAGGTTAGGGGTTTAGTGCGCGCCTTTCAGCTTGAGGCCCAAGAGCGGCACGAGTGCCTCGGCCGGCAGCTTCGAGAAATCGTGTGGCGCTTCGAACAACGACGCGGGTTGCGGCCCGAGCTGCACATGGGTCAATTCCCAGTGCAGATGCGCCACTCGGCCGCTGGTGCGGGTGAAGCTGCCGTCGAGCCTCATCGGGATGCCGTTGTCGCTGAGCCACAGGAACCCTTCACCGTGGCCCTCGGGCACTGTCTCGTCGATCGCGTATTTGGTCGTGGCCAAGCCGTCCACCGTCTCGCGGCCGACGGGCCTGCGGGTGAGGCGCGGGTCGGCGAACAGATGCAGCTCCGGCGGCAGCGTGAATTCGACGACCGTATGCAGCTTGGGCAGCACCAGATCGGCGATTGGCGTGCCGCTGTGCAGCACAAAAGCGGCGGGAATGCCGTTGAGGTTCTGCTCGTGCCGCTCCTCGCCGGGCATCGTCCACATCCTGCCCTGATAGGTTTTGCCGTCGATGATCAGCGTGCGATCGGCGCTGAAGCCAACCTTGGCGTCGCCAAGCGTCATCGCCCCGGCGGGAGTCGCCATCGGCAGCGCCGTGAGCAAAAGGACCGTGGCTAGGAAATAGGCTCGCATGTCCATGGCGCTAAAGGATGAATAAGGCCGTTTCGCGGCACGTCGATCATGCTCTGGACACCGCAGGTGAACGCCCTATCCTCCGGTTTGGCGTTGTTTGTGCAACGATCGCGGCAGCAGGGCGAGGGACGATGAGCGGGAAAATCGACGCGCGGCTCAAGGAACTCGGCATCGAATTGCCGCAGGCGACCGTACCGGTCGCCAACTACGTGCCCTATACGGTCAGCGGCAATCTCGTCGTCGTTTCGGGGCAGGTCACGCTGTGGGGCGGCAAGGCCGAATATGTCGGTAAGCTCGGCCGCGAGATCAGCATCGAGGACGGACAGAAGGCGGCGCGGCTCTGCGCGCTCAACATCCTGACGCATCTCAAAACCGCCTGCGGCGGTGATCTCGACCGGGTGAAGCGGGTGTTGCGGCTCGGCGGCTTTGTCAATTCGACGCCGGACTTCACCCAGATGCCGCAGGTCGTGAACGGCGCCTCCGATCTGATGGTCGAGGTGTTTGGCGACGCCGGCCGACACGCCCGCGCGGCGGTCGGGGTCGCGTCGCTGCCCTTGGGCGTCTCGGTCGAGGTCGAAGCCATGTTCGAGATCGCCTGAGCGCCGATGGATACAGGTGAACAGGTCGCGCTGACGGTCCACCCGTCGATCGCCGAGATCCCGGCGGCGGAATGGGACGCCTGTGCCGGCGACATCAATCCGACGCTCAGCTATACCTTCCTCCAGGCGATGGAGGAGAGCGGCTCGGCGACCGCGCGCAGCGGCTGGGCGGCGCAGCACCTGTCGCTCGCTGACCCGAGCGGGCGGGTCATCGGCATCGTGCCGCTCTATCTGAAGAGCCACTCTTACGGCGAGTATGTCTTTGATTACGGCTGGGCCGACGCCTATGAGCGTGCCGGCGGGCAATATTATCCAAAGGCGCTTAGTGGAGTGCCGTTCACCCCGGTGCCCGGGCCGCGTCTGCTGGTCGCGCCCGACGCCCCGCCCGACACCAAGGCAGTGCTGGTCGCCGGGCTTGTCGAGTTCACCCGGCAGCGCGGAATTTCCTCGCTGCACATCAATTTTCCGGAAGATACCGACGCCGAAACCCTGTTTCAGGCCGGGTTCCTCAAGCGCATGGGCCAGCAATTCCACTGGACGAATGACGGCTACAAGACCTTTGCCGACTACCTCGCCGCGCTCAACTCAAGAAAGCGCAAGGCGGTCAACAAGGAGCGGCGCGAGGCGCTGGCGCCGGGGCTCGAAATCGACGTCCTGACCGGCGCGGATCTGCAGCCCAAGCATTGGGACGCGTTCTACCGCTTTTATCTCGCGACCTCCGACCGCAAATGGGGGTCGGCCTATCTCAACCGCAAATTCTTCGCGCTGATCAACGAGCGCATGGCCGACAAGATCGTGCTGGTGATGGCGCGCAACGCCAAGGAGTACGTCGCCGGCGCGTTCAACATCCTCGGTACCGAGACGATCTACGGCCGCAACTGGGGCAGCTACGGCGACTACAAGATGCTGCATTTCGAGTGCTGCTATTATCGCGCGATCGAGTTCGCGATCGACCACGGCTTGAAGCGGGTCGAGGCTGGCGCGCAAGGCCCGCACAAATTGCAGCGCGGCTATCTGCCGGTGCCGACCTACAGCGCGCACTACATCCCCGACCCCAATTTTCGCCGCGCGGTCGCGCAATTCCTCGCCCGCGAGCGCGAGATGGTCGAACACAAGATCGAGCAGCTCGGCGAGTATTCGCCCTTCCGCCACACCGACGGCGAAGCGGCCGAAGATTAGAGGGCTCGGAGTTGCCGTTTCCCTTTCGTCATCCCCGGGCTTGTCCCGGGGATCCACGTGGATGGCCGGAACAAGTCCGGCCATGACGAAGAAAAGTTGGAGTTACGGCAGGGGCGATAGGTCGGGCCGCTCGTCGGCCTCCGCATAGGCGGCGAAGCTCTGCTCGATGGTCTCGCGTGGCAGGTCGCGGGTGATAAAGACGATCCGCGTGCGGTGGTCGTCGGACGGCCATTCGGGGAGCAGCACCGGCGGGTGAAACAAATGCTGCACGCCGTGCAGCACCACCGGCTGCCCCGGCCGCTCGTCGATCGCGACGATCGCCTTGATGCGCAACAGGTCGCTGCCGCGCATCGAGGTTAGCGCGTCGAGCCATCCCGACAGCGCGGTCCACGAGATCGGCTTGTCGCGGGTGATGCAGAACGAGCTGATATGCGCGTCATGGCGGTTGATGTCGGGGTGAGCGTGATGATGACCGTGGCCGTGGCCCTCATGCTCATCATGGTCGTCGAAATCCTCGCCGAGCCAGCGCTGCACCTCGACCGTCTTGGTGTTGGGGTCGTAGAGCCCGAGATTGAACAGCATGCCCGGGTCAACCGCGCCGCCCGTCACTTCGATGAGCGGCGCGCCGGGGTTGAGCGCGGTAAGTCGCTCCTCGATCGCCTGGCGCGCCTCGGCCGAGGCGACATCGCACTTCGTCAATAGCAGCCGGTCGGCAACGGCCGCCTGCTTCACGGCCTCGATCTGCGCGTCGAGCGTGCCCGAGCCGTTGACCGCGTCGACCGTCGTCACCACCCCGTCGACCATGTAGCGCTCGGCGACGATCGGGTCCTGCATCAGCGCGTGAAGGATCGGCGCCGGGTCCGCGAGCCCCGTCGTCTCGATCACCACCCGCTCAAAGCCGGGAATGCGGCCCTTGGCGCGGTCGACAAACAGGTTGACGAGCGTGTCAGCGATGTCGCCGCGGATCGTGCAGCACAGGCACCCGCTCTGCATCAGCACGACATCGTCGGTCGCCTTTTCGACCAGCAGATGGTCGATGCCGATCTCGCCAAACTCGTTGACGATGACCGCGGTCGCGGCCATTTCCGGCTGTTTCAGCACGTGGTTCAGCACGGTGGTCTTGCCGCTGCCGAGAAACCCGG
This sequence comes from Allostellaceae bacterium, assembly GCA_035570495.1. GTDB lineage: Bacteria > Pseudomonadota > Alphaproteobacteria > ATCC43930 > CGMCC-115725 > DATARH01. The sequence continues at coordinate 5,632 of DATMLO010000255.1, forward strand.
TCAGCAAGGTCACCGGCGTGCGCGAGGCAGCCTCGATCGCGGTCAGGGACATCGATGGCCTCCGAACGCCTTACTTAATGATGCCGCTGGCGATCAATATGAGGATAGGGACGAGGATCACGGCACCGCCAATCAGCGGGATCATACCGGCCCAGAACAGCATCGGCCATTTTTCGCGGTCGGCGTTGATATAGGTCGAATCGCCCTCCCCGCGGATGCCCTCCTGGAGGTTCATCACCCCGGTGCTGAACGAGCGCCAAATCTTCCAGATAAGCCAAGCTTCGCAGACAGCGGCGAATGCGGTGCCGCCGGCCCGGTTCCAGTCAATGATCATGTTCTGCGCTCTCCTCGCTCGACGAGAACAGCCTCAACGGCAGATCGAGGTTAAACGGCCATCTCCATCTCGGCAGCGGCCTGGTTGGTGAAGTGCGGCATCACCTCGGTGGCGAACAGTTCGAGCTGTTCGAGGCAGAGCGCCTTCGGCACGCCGACCGATAGGCTGACCGACACGCGCTCGAGCCCTGGGTAGCGCTTCTCGATATGCTTCAGGTGCTCGACGATCTCGAGCGGGCTGCCGCACAGCACGCCGCCGGCGTTGATCGCGTCCTCGATGCGCGGCAGCTTGGCCGCGGGCGCCCGCGTCGGGTCGCGCATGATCTCGATCTGCTCGTCGCTGAGCGCGCGCACCAGGCGCAGCTCGCCAAACATCTTCATATTCTCCTCGTAATATTTGCCGGCCTGCTTGATGCCTTCCTCGCGGCTGTTGGCGATAAAGAAGTGGAAGCCGAACGCGAGGCGCTCGCCGAGTTCCAATTCGATGCCGCGCTTCTTGTGCGCTTCCTGCCATTTGACGACGACATTGTGCATCGCGCCGCCTTCGGCCGAGCCGCCGCCAACGAGGCCTTGGATGCCGTGCTTGGCCATGAAGTCCAACGCTCGCTCGCTGCCGCCCTGGATCGGCTGCCAGCACTCGACCGGCGTCTTCAGCGGCCGCGGCACCAGCGTCAGCTCCTTGAGGTCGTAGCCGCGATAGGGCACCCGCGCGGGGATCGTGTAGTGCTTGCCCTCATGCGAGAAGCTTTCGTTGTTGAAGGCCTTGAAGATCAGGTCGACCTGCTCCTCGAAAAGCTCGCGGTTGCCCGCCTGATCCATCAAGGGTGAGCCGAAGGTCTCGACCTCGCGCGTGTGATAGCCGCGGCCGACGCCAAACACGGTGCGGCCCTTCGTCAGGATTTCCGCCGTCGCATAATCCTCGGCGAGGCGCAGCGGATGCCACATCGGCGCAATGTTGAAGCCGCAGCCGATTTTGAGGTTCCTTGTCGCGTGCGCCAGGTGCACCGCCATCATCAGCACATTGGGCAGGCATTCGTAGCCCTCGTGCTGGAAGTGGTGCTCGGCCATCCAGAACGTGTCGTAGCCGGTGCGATCCATCAGCTTCGCCATCGACTCGGCCTTGTCGAAGACGCTCGCCAGATGCTCGTTCGAGTAGCGGCGGGCGTTCACCGGCACGCCGCCATAGCCGACATCCTCGATATCGACGTGGCCGGCAAACAGGCTGTCGAATTTGGTGATCGTCATCGCGCGTCTCCTCGGTAAGGCTGGCTTATCGCGTTTGCGACCGCTCGGCTAACGGCCCGTCGCGCTCAACCGGCAAAAGAGCTATCACGGCGTCGGCGTTCTCGTTTCACAATTCGGCCTATAGCGCGCAGCGGCGCTGTAACCCTCCATGAGGTGCTAGCCCTCATGGCGTCCAATGCCGCGGTATCGCAAACAACTACGGCATCACGCGCTTCCGTCACGGCATCACGCGCCTCCGGCACGGCATCGGACATTCCTGCCTGTAATGCAGGATGTGGCCTTATCAGAGCGTTCAATCGAAAAAGGGCTTCAGCTTCGTGGTAGTCTGAGGGGAGAAGACTCGGTACTCGAGCATCCGCTTTCTTGTGAAGCCACTGGAAGATCAGTTGGGAAATGTATCCCGCTTCCGCACCTATTTCCTCGCGAAAAAATCGATCGGTTATCTCAGTCGGAAGATCGGCTATTTTCCAGTTCCTGAATTCTTTCCAGAATAATTCCGCGTACCGAAGCCACTGTTTATCCGACCATCTTGCTTCGTGGAATTCGTGCAATAAAATTGGTTGTCTAAGTTTGGAAATTTTTGCGCCATTAGCCAATAGCCTAATAGGTAACCAATAATCCCACCAGAACTCTCCCATTCTATACTTAAAATCCTCGATTTTTCTTGCGCAAGAAGGACCAAAAAAGAATCCATCGAAGCCATAGCAGTACTGATCAAATAGTGGACTGCCGTTTAGGGTTTCAATTCTTTGAGCAAAAAATAAGCTGCCATCGATGCGGGAGGAGATTGCCTGTGCGAGGTGCGGGATCTCGATCGCTTTGCAGTCAGCATTGACTATGGCCGCCGCTCGCCCACCCCTCGATACGATTTCTGCCAGCATTTCACCGATGAGCGGCTTTCCATCGGTCTTGAGCGGCTTAACCTCAATGCCGAGATGCATGGCCCGCACATGATCCACTTCTGATGGGCCGTTCAGTGAAACTGGCGTGAAACCTGCCTCTATCCAGGAATTGATCACCTCCTTCTGGTACGTCAGAGCCGCCCCTGAGAGGAACGGCGGGATCGACGTGTAAAGGAAAAATTCGTCCGGCTTGATTTCGTAGCTGTCACGAACAAAAAGGCCATCAACCTCGATGGCATCACCGGTCTTCCTATCTCGATGTCCTGGGGTCATGTCGACGCAACGAAACCCCATCTTATTCAAGCGCGCGAAAAGTTCGGGCAGCGTCGCGACGCCGCCATACAAGGCATTCAGCGGCATTTCCAACATCACCGACGAACACCTGTCCGACCACGACCCGAGACCTTCAAGGACTTCTGCCTCGAATCCCTGCGTGTCGATCTTGAGCGCGAAACTCGGGATGCCGTTTGGAAATCTGCGAGCGAGATAGTCGCCGAGGGCCACGATCGGCGTTGCTTCGACTCCGACATAAGCCGACTCCGGCGCGACCTGCAGATGGGCATCCAGCATCGGACGGAGCGATGAGGAGAATGAATTAGCGGCGATGTTTATGTCGGCCTGACCAGTCGCCGCGCCCAGCGCGCACCTCTCGGCGATTTCCCATTTGGCATCGCCATTCGCGCGTCTCACAAGGTCAGTGTGCGCATCCGACAGTGGTTCAAATGATATGACGAGACCCTTATAGCCGACGGCCCGCATGGCGCGGACAAACTGGCCGGTATTCGCTCCTGCATCGATCAGTACTTCCGTTCCGGACCGGCGCAGATGAGATGCATAATGAGCGAAACTAGGCATAAATATCGATGGGTCGGGATAGCATCTTGACCTCGATTGAGAACGGCCGAGGCGTGCGAACAAGGACGAACCACTTGCCCACAACCCGTCCCTTTCGCCTTCCGCACACAGAGACTTTGTATTATCGCCGTCGCTTCGGCCCATCAAGCCTAGCTTATCGTAGCCTGCGCTGAGGTTATGGCAAGGCGCGAAGCCATGCAGGAGCCGCGTTTGACTCACCCGAAGGGGCGGGCCTACGCTTTCTGCAAAGCAATAATTCGCGATACCGACCGCCCCACCAACGGGAGGAACTCATGAGCCGCCATCAAAGCCCCGAGCAGGTTCATTCGAAGCTGAAGCACCCGGTCGTCGACGGTGACGGTCATTGGCTCGAATTCGCGCCTGTCTTTAGCGAGAAGATGCGCAAGGCCGGCGGCGACAAGGCGGCCGACGGTTTCATCAAGGCGCTGTCATCGACCACTGACGCGCTCAAGATGACCCAGGAAGAGCGCGACATCCGCCGCGTCGCCCAACCCAATTTCTGGAACCGCCAGGCCGAGAACACGCTCGACCGCGCCACCGCGATGATGCCGAAGCTGCTCTACCAGCGCCTCGACGAGATCGGCACCGATTTCGCGGTGATCTACCCGACCGCAGGCCTGCGCCTGCCGCGCATCAAGGACGACGAGACCCGCCGCGCTGTGATCCGCGCCTACAACATCGTCTCGGCCGAATATTTCCGGCCGTACAGCGACCGCATGACCCCGGCGGCGATCATCCCGATGCACTCGCCCGACGAGGCGATTGCCGAGCTCGAATTCGTGACGTCACAGCTCGGCGCAAAGGTCGGCATGTTCGGCAGCGGCATGTCGCGCCCGGTCTCGGCGGCGCAGACCAACGATCCGGAGTCGCAGCGCTTCACCGTCTGGTACGACGTGCTCGGCATTGACAGCCCCTACGACTACGACCCCGTCTGGGCGAAATGCGTCGAGCTCGGCATCGCGCCGACCTTCCATTCGAGTGCCAGCGGCCAGGGGCTGCGCAACAGCCCGTCGAACTTTGTCTACAACCATGTCGGCCATTTCGCCGCCGCCGGCCATGCGGTCGCCAAGGGCATCTTCCTTGGCGGCGTGACGCGACGTTTCCCGAAGTTGAACTTCGCGTTTCTCGAAGGCGGGGTCGGCTGGGGCTGCCAGCTGTTTGGCGACCTCATCGAACATTGGGAGCGGCGCGGCGCCCCGGCCCTCAAACGCATGGACCCCGACAAGCTCGACCGCAAGCTGCTGCTCGATCTCGTCGAGCAGCACGGCTACGGCGATATCCTCGACATGCTGAAGTCGCGCGACGGCTGGCCCGACCCAAACGCCAAGTCGTTGACCGGCAACCGCTCCGAACTCGACGATTTCGCGGCCTGCCAGATCACCAAAAAGGAGGACTGGGTCGACCTGTTCGCCAAGCCGTATTATTTCGGCTGCGAGGCCGACGACCGGATGAACGCCACGGCGTTTGGCAAGGGCAACCCGTTCGGCTCAAAGCTCAACGCGATCTACTCGTCGGATATCGGGCATTTTGACGTGATCGACTTCCGCGACCCGCTTCCCGAAGCCTATGAGCTGGTCGAGGACGGCCACATCACCGAGGACGATTTCCGCAGCTTCGTGTTCAAGAACCCGGTGATGCTGTGGGGCAAGCAGAACCCGCGCTTCTTTGAGGGCACGGTCGTCGCCAAGGAAGCCGCCGCGCTGCTCGCCGCCGCCCAGCCGGCGGGCTCGGCCGACTAATAGGTCTGATGCCGCCGTCGGGCTGTGTCGAGCAGCCAGGCGGCGGCCAGCGCTTTAGCCCCGCTCGATGCGTTCGATTTCCGGCCAGATCTCGCGGAACAGAGCGCCGCGCGTCTTCTGTTGCACCTCGTCCCCCTCGAAATTGTTGGGGTGCAGCGCCTTGCTGATAACGATTTTAGCGCGGCGGAACTCGTTGCCCCTGGTGGGGGCTTCTTCGAGCGCGCGCAGCTTCCGTGTCAGCTCGGCGATCTCCTCCTTGTGCAGGTTCGCGATATCGTCGCGTATCGCGTCGAGGCCCTGCAGCCGGGCGACCTCATTCTCCAAAAGCTTGATTCGCACTTCCTGGTTCGCGCAGTGCTGCGCGCTCGGACAGATCGGGCGAATGGCCATCGCCGGCTCCTTGCCGTGAGAACCGCCGCTTCGATCGGACACCCATCGTCGTTAAAATTTTCCAAAACCGGCACGCCGGCCCGAAAAATTTGCGGCTATTCCGCCGCTTCCGCCGGTTTGCGTGCGTACATCGCATCGAGCTCCCCGATCGTCCGGCCGCGCGTTTCGAGGCCGATGAAGAGATAAGCCAGCAGCGCCAGCACGTACCACACCGCGAAGTAGTTAAAGCCGGGCACGATGCCGTCGAGCGTCGCCTTGGGGCTGACATAGTTCGACGCCCCGACGATCACCGCGAGCCCCGCCGGGCCGATGAACTTGCCAAGGTTCGCCATGCCGTAGACCAGGCCAAAGCCGCTCGCGCGCAGCTTCGCCGGCCACATCTCGGCCATATACGGGTAGCAGACCGCCGAGCTGGCGTTGCTGAAGATGCTGGTCACCAGCAGCAGCACGTAGAACATCGGTATCGGGCCGAAATAGACGGCGTGCAGATAACCGCAAAGCGACATCATGACCGCGCCGAACAGGCAGCACAGGATGCCTGAGGGGCGTCGTCCGATCACATCGGTGATCGCGGCGCCAAAAATGCGCCCGCCGATCCCGACCAGCGTGATCCAGATTACCATGAAGGCGGCCTGGGCCGGTGTGACGTTCAGCACCAGCACGATCAGGGTGGCCTGCCACAGTCCGAGGCCAACGGCGCCGGTCTGGCTGAGGCCGGTCAGAAAGCCGGCGATGACGCTGCGCGGATAGCGAAACAGCTCGAGCCATTTTGCTTTCTGGGGCTCCGGCGCGACAGCCGGGAGCACGATCGTCGCAGGATCGACCTGCAGCGCCCAGGCGAGCGATTTGCGCGCCTCCTCGAGCCGGCCTCGGCCCATCAGCCAGAGCGGCGACTCGGGTACCCAATAGCGGATCATGATCGCCATGAATGCCGGTAACAGCCCGATCAAAAACAGGCCTCGCCAGCCGATAATCCCACCGAGCGAAGCGCTCAGCGCCGCCGCCATCAGCCCGCCGCCCGGCACCAGCGCTATCGACATGCTGCTCACTAGGCCGCGCTTTGCCGCCGGGAGGAACTCCTGGAGCAGCGGCACGTCGACCGCCGCGACCCCGACCACCCCGAGCCCGACGATAAACCGCAGCGCGGTCAGATAGAGCCAGCCGCGGTCGGGCGTAAGGGCCATCGCGCCGGTGGCGAGCGACAACATGAGGATCGTAATGATGAACACCTTCCGCCGGCCGATCTTGTCGCCGAGCCAGCCGAAGATGATGCCGCCGGGGATCGCCGCGACGCCCGAGGAGAACAGGATCAACCCGGATTGGCCGTAGGTCAGGTGCCAGTCCTGGACGAAGAAGGCGAGCGTGAAGCCGATCAGGTAGAAATTCAGGAAGTCGAGCATTCCCGACAGGACGCTCGCACCAAAGATCTTCCATTGGTGGGCGGTGAGCTTGGTTTGCTGGTCGAGCAGCTCCAGCATCAGGCGTCCTCCCTCGGTCCCTTCCGGGGCCGGCGTTTATTCAACCGCGCGAGCCTAGCCCGCGACCGCCACGGCCCGCAACGTCGCCGCTAAAGTTGCCGCAATCGGCGATTAGCTTCGCCCGGATTAGCGAAGAACCGTTGGGTCGTGGGGTGAACAAGGGATCACTGCCGGGTCGGGACTGGCGGCTGTCACCTCCTGTTATTGGCGCCGGTATCAGGAGGATATCAGGAGGCGAGCCTCCTGATAAAAGCTGAGTTGGCGCCGGCGGCTTTCATGACTGCATCGCATGCCCGCCAAGGGATGCGACGGGGGTGCGGCAGTTTGACTTGGGGGGCGACGGGGCATACGCTTTTGGCCAGCGATTACCGCGCTCCCGGAGGCGAGAATGAGCTCTCATCACAGCCCGCAAGAAATCCGCAAAGGCCTGAAGCACCCGGTCATCGACGGCGACGGCCACTGGGTCGAATACACCCCGGTCTTCGCCGAGCAGATCCGCAAGGTGACGGGCGATCTGGGCGGTAACGGGTTTCTGCAGTCGCAGCGCCGCATCCCGGATTCGCTGGGCATGACGCTCGACGAGCGGACCCAGAAGGGCGTCGCGATGGAGGGCCAGTGGGGCCGCCAGGCGGTCAACACGCGCGACCGCGCCACCGCGATGATGCCGCGCATGCTGTATGAGCGGCTCGACGAGCTGGGGATCGATTTCGGCATCGTCTACCCGACCGCCGGGCTCGGCATTCACCGCATCGCCGACGACGCGACGCGGCGGGCGGTGTGCCACGGCTTTAATGTCGTCACCCACGACTACTTCAAGGACCTTTCGGACAAGCTGACCCCGGCCGCGGTCATCCCGGTGCACACGCCGGACGAGGCGATCGAGGAGCTCGAATTCTGCGTCAAGCAGCTCGGCACCAAAGTCGCGATGTTCGGCAGCGCCGTGCGCCGGCCGGTCCCGCACGCCAAGGACGTGCCGGCCGATCTCGCGCGCTACGCGCTGGGCTTTGACCAGCTTGGCCTCGACAGCCCGCATGATTACGACAAGCTCTGGCAGAAATGTCGCGAGCTCGGGATCGCGCCGACCTTCCACACCGGCGGCCGCTCCTATGGCGAGCGCAACAGCCCGTCGAACTTCACCTTCAACCATATCGGCCATTTCGCGAATGCGGGGCACAACGTCGCCAAGGCGCTGTTCCTTGGCGGCGTGACGCGGCGCTTCCCCGATCTGCGTTTCGCGTTCCTCGAGGGCGGTGTCGGTTGGGGCTGCCAGCTGTTCTGTGACCTGATCGAGCATTGGGAGCGGCGCGGCGCCAAGGGCCTCGCCAACATGGACCCGTCAAAGCTCGATCGCCCGCTGCTGCGCGAGCTGGTCGGCAAATACGGCTACGGCGATATCATCGCCGAGCTCGACAAGCGCGACGGCTGGCCGCTTGAGGAGGATTTCCTCACCGGCGGCATGCCGCCCGACGACTACATCAACTGCAACATCACCAAGAAGCAGGATTGGCTCGATCTCTTCGCCACGCCCTACTATTTCGGCTGCGAGGCAGACGACCGAATGAACTCGGTCGCCTTCGGCAAGTCGATGCCGCTCGGCGCACGGATCAACGCGATCTACTCGTCGGATATCGGGCATTTCGACGTCGTCGACATGCGCGATCCGCTCCCCGAGGCCTGGGAACTCGTCGAGGACGGCCATATCGGCGAAGACGATTTCCGCGACTTCACCTTCGCCAACGCGGTGCGGTTATGGGGCACGCAGAACCCGCGCTTCTTTGAAGGGACGCCGGTCGCGAAGGAAGCCGCCGCGGTGCTCGCGAATTCAAAGGCCCCTGCGCTGCAAGACGCCGCGAAGTGACCCGCAGGGTCACCCCGTGGGCCTTTACCCCGCGGACTTGATCCGCGGGGTAAGCCGGCGTCTGGTCTCAAGGTCATGGCCGGGGTAAAGCCCGGCCATGACGGTTTTGGGGGAGGAAGTCATGCCGCAGCCCGGCCGGTTTGGTCATATCGTCCAGCCCGACGATGCATGGCTCGCGCAGCAGGAGCGAGAGGCGATCCTCGAGCCCGAGCTGCCGATCATCGATACGCATCACCATCTGTGGCAGCGCGGCGGCTGGACCTATCTGCTGCCCGAGCTGCTCGCCGACCTCAACACCGGACACAACATCGTCGGCACCGTATTCGAGGAGTGCCGGTCGATGTATCGCGCCGGCGGGCCGGCGGAGCTGCGTCCGGTCGGCGAGGTCGAGTTCGTCTCAGGCATCGCGGCGATGAGCGCTTCCGGTGGCTACGGGCCGATAAAGGTCGCGCAAGGGATTGTCGGCTACGCCGATCTCGCGCTCGGCGACCGGGTCGAGCCGGTGCTCGAGGCGCTGATCCGCGCCGGCGGTGGCCGGGTCAAAGGCGTGCGCTACTCGGTCGGTTACGATGCCGACAAGACGATCGGCGACAGCCGCCCGGATTCCGCGCCGCATATGTACGCGCGGGCCGACATCCGCGCCGGCGTCGCCAAGCTGGCGGCGCACGGTCTTGTGCTCGACGCTTGGTGCTACCACCCGCAGCTGCGGGACGTGATCGACCTGGCGCGGGCGGTGCCGCGGGCGACGATCTGCATGTGCCATGTCGGTGGGGTGCTCGGCTACGGCGCCTATGCCGGCCGCAAGGATGCAATCCACGCCACTTGGCGCGCCAGCATGGCGGAGCTGGCGAAATGCCCGAATGTCTCGGTCAAGATCGGTGGCATGCTCAACCGCGGCGCCGCGCTCGATTTCCGCCCACTGGCCGCGCCGCCCAATTCCGAGGCCTGGGCCGCGGCATGGCGGCCTTATGTCGAGCCGTGCATTGAATTGTTTGGCGCCGAGCGCTGTAATTTCGAGAGCAATTTCCCGGTCGACAAGATGGGCACCGGCTACGCGACGCTGTGGAACGCGTTCAAGCGCATCACCGCCGGCTGCTCGACCGCCGAGAAAACCGCGCTCTACAGCGGCACCGCGCGGCGGCTGTATAAGCTCGATTAGCGCTTCTCTCCCGTCATGCCCGGACTTGTTCCGGACATCCACGGAAGCGTCGCGGGCGGCTGAAGACGTGGATAGCCGGGACACGCCCGGCCATGACGATTGTGAGTGACTACGGTAATCTGGTCGGCAACCCGAGGGAGGAAGCAATGGCCAAGGGCTTGCTGATCGCGGCGATGGAATTCTCCGATGTCGCGGAGGACGAGTTTCACGACTGGTACGATACCGAGCACGTCCCCGAGCGGCTGGCTGTGCCGGGCTTTATCAACGCCGATCGCTGGATCGGTATCGACAACTCGAAGCTGTCGGTGGCGACTTACGATCTCGACGAGGTCGGCGTGCTGCACAGCCCGCCCTACCAGGCGGTCGGCGGCGCCAACGGCAGCCCGTGGACCAAGCGAGTCACCGGCCGTGTCAACCACATCATTCGCCTCGAAGGTGATCAGATCCTGCCGGGTGACGGGCTCGCGCCGCTCGGCGCCGCTTCCCTGCTGGTCATATCGATGAACCCGGTGCCTGAGGCCGAGGCCGAGTTCAACGCCTGGTACAACGAGGAGCATCTGCCGGCGCTCGGTTCGGTTCCGGGCGTGCTGATGGCGCGACGCTATCGCGGCCAGGGCGCGACACAGCGCTATCTGGCGATGTACCACTTTGCCCGGCCCGACGTGCGTGAAGGCGATGCGTGGAAGAAAGCGGCCAACACGCCCTGGACCGAGAAGATGCGCCCGCATTTCCGCGACTATCTGCGCCTCGAATGTCGGCCATATAAGCGGACCCAATAGGCATGGCGGATCCGGACGCGCAGAGTGGAGCGCCGCTCCCGGCGGTGCTGCTGGCGCGGCGCTGCCGCCCCGAGGAACTGCCGTTTCAGCTGTCGAGCGAGCTGCCCGACGCGCCGGCGATGATCGGCCAGGATCGCGCCGCCGAGGCGGTCGCGTTTGCACTGCGCATGCGGCACAAGGGCTACAACGTCTACGCGCTGGGGCCGGCGGGCGTGGGCCGCCACGCGCTGGTCGAGGATCTCTTGAAGACGCGCGCCGCGACCGAATCGGCCGCCTCCGACTGGTGCTACGTCAACAACTTCACCGACCCGCAAAGCCCGCATTGCCTCGATTTGCCGGCGGGTCAGGGTGCCGGCCTCGCTCAGTCGATGAGGCACCTCGTCGAGGAGCTGCGGATCGCGCTACCGGCGGCGTTCGAGAACAACGAGTACCGGGCACGGCGCGAGATCATCGACCAGCACGCTAAGTCGCGCAGCGAAGAAGCCTTCGGCGGTCTGCAGGAACGCGCCGACGCCAAGGAAATCGCCCTGATCCGCACGCCGATGGGGCTGGCGCTGGCCCCGAAGCGCGACGGCAAGGTGATGAACCCCGAGGATTTCGAGGCGCTGCCCGAGGAGGAGCGCAAGCGCATCGAGGGCGATCTCCAGGCGGCTCAGATCGAGCTCGAGGGTATCATGCGACAGGTGCCGCAATGGGAACGCGAGCATCGCGAGGCGGTCCGCACGCTCAACCGCGACATCACCGGGTTTGCCGTCGCTGCTCTGATCGGCGAACTCCGCGGCGGCTATGCCGATCTGCCCGATGTGCTGGAGTATCTCGACGCCGTCGAACACGACATCAAGGAGAATGTCGACGACTTCCTGCCGCAACCGCAGCCGCCGGCTGAAGCCGGCCCTGCGCCTCCCGCCCCGGCGGCGCAGGCGGCGATGGAGGACATGCGGTTCCGCCGCTACCAGGTCAATGTCATCGTCGATAATGGCGGCTCGGCGGGCGCTCCGGTCATCTACGAGGATAACCCGACCTATCAGAACCTGATCGGCCGGGTCGAGCATCTGGCGCGGTTCGGCGCGCTGATCACCGATTTCAACCTGATCCAGGCCGGGGCGCTGCAACGCGCCAATGGCGGGTATCTGATCCTCGACGCCGAGCGGCTGGTCGCCAGCGGCTATGGTTGGCCGGCGCTCAAGCGGGCCTTGCAGTCGAGTGAGATCCGCATCGAGTCGATCGAGCAGGCGATGAGCCTCGCGACGACGGTGTCGCTACAGCCGGAACCGATCCCGCTCGACGTCAAAATCGTGCTGATCGGCTCGCCACTGCTCTACTACGTGCTGTCGCAGCGTGACGAGGACTTTGCCGAGTTGTTCAAGATCGCCGCCGATTTTGACGATCGGCTGGCGCGCAGCGACGGCGCGACGATGCTGTACGCGCGGGTGATCGCCACGATCGTGCGGCGCGAGCATTTACGCGCCCTGGATCGTGACGCCGTGGCCCGGGTCATCGAACAGGCGGCGCGGCTGGCCGGCGATTCAGACCGGCTCTCGATGAGCCTGCGGGCCATTGTCGAGCTGTTGCAGGAAGCCGATCAGCTCGCCGCCGACGCCGGCAAGGAAGTTGTCGGCGCGGCGCAGGTTCAGGCCGCACTCGATGCGCAAACGCGTCGCGGCGATCGGGTCTATCGCCGCATGCAGGAAGAGATCGGCCGGCGTACGATCCGCATCGAGACCGATGGCGAGATCGTCGGCCAGATCAACGGCCTCTCGGTCATCAGCCTCGGCGCCTTGTCTTTCGGCAACCCGACGCGAATCACCGCGCAGGTGCGCATGGGCCGCGGCGAGGTCGTCGATATCGAGCGCGAGGTGCAACTCGGTGGGCCGCTGCACTCAAAGGGCGTGCTGATCCTCACCGGTTTTCTCGGCGGGCGGTTCGGCGGCGAGCGACCGCTGTCGCTGCACGCAAGCCTAGTGTTCGAGCAATCCTATGGTGGGGTCGATGGCGATAGCGCCTCGGCGGCCGAGCTGTTCGCGCTGCTCTCGGCGATCGCCGAAGTGCCGATCCAGCAATGCTTCGCGGTAACCGGCTCGGTCGATCAGCATGGGATCATTCAGGCGATCGGCGGGGTCAACGAAAAGATCGAAGGCTTCTTCGACATCTGCAACGCGGCGGGCCTGACCGGCAAGCAGGGCTGCATCATCCCGGCGAGCAACGTGAGGCACCTGATGCTGCGCGCTGATATGGTCGCGGCTTGCGAGGCCGGAAAATTCCGCGTCATTCCCATGGAGACGATCGACCAGGGGCTCGAGCTGTTGACCGGCGTGCCGACCGACACCACCAATAAGAAGATCGCCGCGCGGCTCGACGATTTCACCGCCAAGGCTGCGGCGTTGCTGCGAAGCCAGACGGGGGCTGTCTCATGACCGGCGAGATCGAGCGGGTCGTCGTCGCGCTCGATGCGACATCGGAGAGCCGCACCGCGATCGCTACTGCGGCGCGGCTGGCGGCGCGCTGGAAGGCGCATTTGCACGGCGTCTTTGTCGAGGATGACGACCTGATCCGGCTGGCGAACCTCCCCTTCGCGCGCCAGGTGACGCTGGGTTTCGGCGTCGAACGCTTGAGCCTGCAGCAGGCGCGTCGGCAGATGCATGCTTTTGCCGGGCGCGCGCGGCACGAATTGGCCGCGGCCGCGCAGCGGCACCACGTCGAATGGTCGTTTGAGATCGTGCATGACGCGGCGGCCAGCCGGATCGGCACCGCCGAGGTGACCGACTTCCTGGTGTTCGGCACCGCGACGCGGCCGATCGGTGGGCACTTCCGTGTCGAGTGCCGCTGGTGGTCGATGGTCGAGCCGGGTACGTCGTCATTGCTGCTGGCGCATCGCGATTGGCGCGAGGGCACGGTCGTTGCGGTGCTGGACGATCGCGGCCCCGCATCGGAGCGGCTTGTCGCCGTCGCGGCGCAACTGGCGGAAGCGGGCAGCGGTGCTCTGACACTGATCTGCGCGCCGGAATTGGCGGGCGAGCCGGGGTTCAAGACATGGCTCGACGACTCCCTTGCCGGTCTCGCGGTCGAGGCGGAGCTCGATCTCGCGCCGACCGAGCCGGTGGCGCTGACCCGACGCATCGCTCAGCTCAATTGCCGGATTGTTGCGCTCGCTTCCGGCACCCCCCACGCGCGACCCGAGCAGCTGCGGGCGCTTATCGCAAAACTAGCTTGCGACGTGTTGGTTGTGCGTTAGCCGGGGGGCACGCGGCATTGTCACGGTTGTGATCGGGTGAATTGACGCTGGCGTGCGAGGGCGACACTGTTAGTGCAGCGATGCCCCGCTGGGTGGAGCGGGTATCGCTGCAACAAATTCATCGCACAAGAGGCCAATCCAGCCGCCGATGACTGAGGGACCGATCGCGATCGTCGGAGCCTCGTGCCGTTTCCCCGGCGCCGCGGGGCTCGAGGCGCTTTGGCGGCTGCTCATCGATGGCGTCGACGCGGTCTCGGAGGTCGGGCCGGATCGCTGGTCGCAGCGGTTTTTCTACCATCCAACGAGCGGCGAGCCCGGCAAGACCCATAGCTGGGCCGCCGGGCTGATCGACGGCATCGACCAGTTCGAGCCGGAGTTCTTTGGCATCTCGCCGCGCGAGGCGGCGGAGATGGACCCGCAGCAGCGCCTGCTGCTCGAATTGGCGTGGCACGCTCTCGAAGATGCCGGCATTCCGGCTTCGCGTCTTGCTGGCACGCAATCGGGTGTCTTTATCGGTGCGTCGTCGACCGATTACGGCGATCTGCGGCTTGGCGACCCGGCAAGCGCCGGCCCGCATTTTCTTAGCGGCTCGACGCTCAGTATCCTCGCCAACCGGCTGTCGCATGTTTTCGATCTGCGCGGACCCAGCCAAGTCATCGATACGGCGTGTTCGTCGTCATTGGTGGCATTGCACGCGGCGTGCGAAGCGCTGCGTAGCGGGGAGGTCGAGGCAGCCCTGGTCGGTGGCGTCAACCTGCTGCTGTCGCCCTATCCGTTTATCGGCTTCGCACAAGCAGGAATGCTGTCGCGGCAGGGCCGTTGCTTTGCGTTTGATGCTCGAGCCGATGGATACGTTCGTGGCGAGGGCGGCGCGGTTGTGGTGCTGAAGCCGCTGGCGCAAGCGATTGCCGATCGCAATCCGATCCGAGTGGTAATCCGCGGCACCGCGGTGAATGCCAGTGGCCGGACGATCGGGCTGTCGCTGCCAAACGCGGGAGCGCAGGCTGACTTGCTGTGGCGCATTTATGCCGAGACCGGGACTGCGCCCGACGCACTCGGCTTTGTCGAGATGCACGGCACGGGAACCCCGGCAGGCGACCCCGCCGAGGCGGAGGCCGTCGGCCAGGTGCTCGGACAGGCTCGGCGGCGGGCGCTGCCGATCGGCTCGGTCAAGACGAATATCGGTCATCTCGAACCGGCCTCCGGCATGGCCGGGCTGCTAAAGGCGATGCTGGCGCTGGAGCACGGCGAGCTGCCGCGCTCGCTCCACGGCGAAACGCCCAACCCGGCGATCGCTTTCGATCGGCTCAATCTGCGCCTTGTCGGCGCGGCCGAGCCGCTCGACCCGGGTGCTTGTGCTGGGGTCAATTCGTTTGGCTTTGGCGGCAGCAACGCGCACGCGATCCTCGCGCCGCCGCCAGCGCGCGAGGGGGCTATGAACATCGAAGCGGCGCCCACTCCGCTGATGATCTCGGCGCGGAGCAGCGACGCATTGTGCGCGCTGGTGCGAGAATGGCGCGACACGATCGCGGTGACGCCGCCGCAGCGATTACCGTTGATCGCGCGTGCGGCCGCCCGGCGGCGTGATCATCATCAGCATCGTCTGGTCGTGCTCGGCAATGATCCAACGACCGCGTTGGGCGACTTTCTTGCCGATCGACCAAATCCCGCTGCGGTGGTCGGGGCCGACGCGCGGGAGGGGCGGCTGGCCTTTGTCTATTCGGGCAACGGCGCGCAATTTTGCGGTATGGGACAAGAGGCGTATCGCGTCAGCGCCGCGTTTCGCGACGCGATCGCCGACGTCGATCGGGCGCTGCGGCCGCATCTGGACTGGGCGGTCAGAGAGCGCATCCTCGGTGATATCACCGAGGAAGATTTGCGCCGCGCCGATATCGCGCAGCCGATGCTGTTCGCGATCCAGGTCGCCATCACTTCCGTCTTGCGCGGTCTCGGGGTCGATCCCTGCGGGTTTGTCGGCCACAGCGTCGGAGAGATCGCTGCAGCCTGGGCTGCGGGCGCACTGTCGCTTGATGCCGCCGCGCGGGTCGTTGCCATCCGCAGCCGGCACCAGGAGCGGACGCGGGGCGTGGGTCGCATGGCGGTGCTGGCGGTGGCTGCCGACGAGGCGGTGACGCTGCTCGGGGAAATTGGCGACGGGTTAGAAATCGCGGCGATCAACGGCGCGCGGTCGGTGACCATCGCCGGCTCAGCCAGCGCCGTTAGCCGGCTCGGCGAGGAAGCAGCGCGGCGTGGTCTGGCCTGGCGCCCGCTCGAACTCGATTTCGCCTTTCATTCTGTGGCGATGGAGCCATTGCGCGCCGATCTGATCGCGGAGCTCGGCGACATCTCGTCGGCCGCACCGATTGGCGACCTGGTTTCCACCGTCACCGGCACGCATGTTCTGCCCGGCGCGCTCGACGCGGGGTATTGGTGGCGCAACATCCGCGATCCGGTATGTTTCGCGACCGCGATCGAGACGCTGATCGCGGACGGGTGCCGCATTTTTGCCGAGATCGGCCCGAGCCCGATATTGCTGTCGTATCTGCGCGAAGCGCTACACGCGGCGGAGCCGGTGGGGAATGCGCTCGCGACACTCGATCGCCGCGACGCGCCGGGCGATCCGTTTCCAATAATCGCCGCACGGCTTCATGTCGCCGGCTGCGATATGAGCCGCGCCGCATGGCTCGACGGGCCCGATGATCCGCGCGGTCTGCCGCTCTATCCGTGGCAGCGTCAGCGCTTTTGGTTGGCCGTACGGTCGAGGCGATCGATCAGACAAACCCGCGCTGCGATCATCCGCTACTCGGCTTTCGTCAGCCCGGCTCCGTGCCCGGCTGGGTGAACCAGCTCGACACGACGCTGTTTCCGTTTCTCGCCGATCATCGTGTCGAGGGCACGCCGATCTTGCCGGGTGCCGCGGTCATCGAAATGGCGCTGGCGGCGGCACGCACGCGATACCCGGACGCCTCGGCCCTGGAACTGCGCGATGTCGAGCTCCTCCGTCCAATCGTGTTCGATCGGGGGGCGCGCGAAACCCAATGCACCTTGTTGCCCGACGGCGCGTGGCAGCTCGCGAGCCGCCCGCGTCTAGCCGACGAGGCGCTGGCGTTGCATGCGCGGGCGGCTGTGGTAGCCGCGGCGCCGGATCGGCGGCAGCGGCTCGAGGAGAGCGGCGATGTCCGGGAGGTCGTTGGCGCGGATACGCTGTACCGATTGGCGGCGCAGCTCGGGCTAGGCTATGGCGACAGCTTCCGGACTATAGAGGAAGTCCGGTTGATCGATGAAGACTGTGCCGTTGTCAAATTGCGCTCGGTTTCGGCCGGGCAGGACTGGCTGCTCGACCCTGCCGCCGTCGATGGTGCTTTTCAGGGGCTGCTCGCTCTGCTGTGCCAAACCGCGTCGAACGAGACCGGGTTCTTGCCCCGCCGTTTCGGCCGCATCACGGCGATCGCCCCCTTCGGCCGGGCCGTGACGCACGCACAGCTGCGTCTGACGCGTCACGGTGCGCGTTCGGTCGCGGCGGATATCGTCCTATACGATGCGGCGAAAGAGGCGGTCGCCGCCCTAAGCGACTGCTGGTTTACCCGCGTCG
>DATMLO010000256.1:0-15117 GCA_035570495.1 Allostellaceae bacterium
ATGCTGTTCGACGAGCCGACCTCGGCGCTCGACCCCGAGATGATCAAGGAAGTGCTCGACGTGATGATCCGGCTTGCCGATGAGGGCATGACGATGGTCTGCGTAACCCACGAGATGGGCTTCGCGCGCACCGTCGCCGACACGATGGTGTTTATGGATCAGGGCGAGGTCATCGAGCGCGCGCCGCCGCAGGATTTCTTCTCAAACCCACAGAACGAGCGAACCCGCAGCTTCCTCAGCCAGATCCTCGCACACTGAGAGACACATCGTTTCCATACAAATCTCTCGGCAGCGCCGTTGGATAAATAATGGAACTGCACTACCCCCGTATCGTTTTTTGACGAGTCGCAATGGACTTGACGATACAGGAGGTAAAAATGTCGAGTAAGATAAACACTCGCAAGTTTCGTTGGCTTACCGGCGCCACCGTAGGCGCGCTAGCGTTGGCTGCGGTGTCGGTTCCATTGACCCCAGCCCAGGCCTATATTGGCATTGACGTGGGCGGCGTCGGTATCGGTATTGGTGGCCCAGGCCCGTTCTACTATGGTCCTGGCCCGTACTATCACCACTATTACGGCCCCGGCTATTACGGGTGGTAACCCGTGACGCCGTCACGCCTCTTTGAGGGGCGGCAACAACGGATGCTCAAGTGAGCGCGGCAGTACGCCGCGCTCACGCGGATCATCAAATGATACCTGGCGGCGGGCGTACACGACAAAACCGGCGCGCTGATAGAGTGGGAGCGCCCTCGGGTGGTCAAAAGTGCAGGTATGCACCCAGAGCCGCTCGATCGGGCGCGACCACGCTTGCTCGATCGCCGCATTGAGCAGGAACGGCCCAAGCCGGCGGCCGATAAAATCCGGCATCAGCCCGAAATAAGACAGGAGTGTTTCGCGCGGTTGCGCCGCGTCGAGCTCGAAATACCCGGCCGGCACCCCGCCGACGTATAGAACGAAAATCTCCGTCGTCGGCTTTTGGATTTCCGCGGCGAGCGCCGCATCGCCCCATTCGCGGCGCGTATACCACACCCATTTCTCGCCGACCGTGTTGTAGAGGTAGCGGTAGAACGCGACCGAACAGTCCTCGGCGCGCATCAACGCCAGCTTGCCGAGCGGCGCCGGTAACGACCTCGCCACCGGGCGCTCGAACATTTCGAGATAGGTGACGGTGTCGTCGATGCGGGTCATGTCCCGGTCATGTCACCGCGCTGGACCAGTTTCGATCGGCGGCCCCTCAGGCAGACCCCATTCCGACCACGACCCGTCATAAATCGCGACCTTGTCGTGGCCAATCAGATAGGCGGCGAAGGCGAGGGCGCAGGCGGTGACCCCCGAGCCGCAGCTCGCGACGACCGGCTTGTCGAACGCCACGCCCGCGCCGGAGAACAGCGCCGCTAGCGCCTCGGGCGCTTTCAGTTGCTTGGTCTGAGGATCGGTGACCTGGTCGAATGCAAGGTTGCGACTGCCAGGGATGTGCCCGCGCCGCCGGCCGGGCCACGTCTCTTCCGCCGAGCCGTCGAACCTGCCGGCGCTGCGCGCGTCGACCACCAGTTCGCGCCGGCTGCCGATATTGCCGATGATGTCGGCCTTGCCGCGCACCAGCGCCGGGTCGAGCCGCGCGGTGAAACGCCGCTCGGGAATGACCGGCGCCGCTGTCTCTAGCGGGCGGCCTTCGGCCTTCCATTTCGGCAAGCCGCCGTCGAGCAGCGCGACATTGTCGTGCCCGAAGAGACGCATCAGCCACCATGCCCGCCCGGCCGATGACAGGCCGTTGGCGTCGTAGACGATCACCTTGTCTTCATTGCCGATGCCGCGCTCGGCCATTTTGGCGGCAAAGCGTTCCGCCGACGGGATCATATGCGGCAGGCCCATGCCGGGTTCCGCCACGTCGTCGATGTCGAAGAACACCGCGCCGGGAATGTGGCCGACATCGTAATCGGCGCGCGCGGTCGGCGTGACGCCTGGCTGCTTGAACGACGAGTCGAGTACCCGGACGTGCGGGTCGGCGAGATGAGCTGCGAGCCATTCGGTGCTGACAAGCGCTTCGGGATGGGCATAAGGCATCGGCATTCTCGATTTGTCGGGCTGCTGGAAACTACTCTACAGTCACCTGAGAGACCAATGCCGTGCCGAGGGAGGGCCGCATGCCGCATCACGTACCGCTGAGCCGCGACATCTTCGATGTGATGCACACGATGCGCGCGATGCGCCGGCTAAAGCCCGATCCGGTGCCCGACGAGCTGGTCTTTCAGATCCTGCGCGCCGGTCAGGCGGCGGCGAGCGGCGGCAACACGCAGCGCTGGAAGTTCCTCGTGCTGAAGGATGCCGTCGCCAAGAAAAAGGCGGTGCAGGTGTTCTACCGGCAGCTCTTTGAGCAGAATGTCGGCCCGCGTTATCGCACCGGCCCGGTACCTCCCGGCTCCAGCCGGGAGACGCAACTGCGCCAGATGTCGGCGAACGAATACCTCACCGATCATTATCACGAGGCGCCGATCTGGATTGTCTGCTGCCTCGAAGGTGAAAACCCGAATTACACCGCCGGTTCGTCGATCTACCCTGCGGTGCAGAACATGTTGCTTGCGGCGCGCACGCTGGGCCTCGGCTCGGTTCTGACCACAAGGCACACCGGTCACGGTAAGGAATGCGACGAGGCGATGGGCATCCCGGCGGGCTACAAATCCTATGCGATCCTGCCGATCGGCTGGCCGATGGGGAATTTCGGCTCGGTCGGGCGCGGTGCGCTTTCCGACGTCGTCTGCCTGGACGATTGGGGCAAGCCGTATCCGGGACTGGAATAGCGCCGGGACTGCGATCACGCCCGACTGCCATAAAGACCCAGACAAGGGAGTAGCCCAATGCCGCATCACGTACCGCTCAGCACCGATATTTTCGATGTCATGCATTCGATGCGGGCCATGCGGCGGCTAAAGCCCGATCCGGTGCCCGATGAGTTCGTTTTCAAGATCCTGCGCGCCGGCCAAGCGGCGGCGAGCGGCGGCAACACGCAGCGCTGGAAGTTTCTCGTGCTCAAGGATGTCGCGAAGAAGAAGGCCGTGCAGGCATATTACAAGAAGCTCTACGACGAGGTGCTCGGCCCTCGCTATGCCTCGAGCTCACCGCCGCCGGGCTCCAACCCGGCCGCCTATGCGCGCCAGCACGATGCGGTCAAATACCTCACCGACCATTATCACGAAGCACCGATCTGGATCGTCGCCTGCCTCGAAGGCGAGACCCCGAACTACACGGCAGGCTCGTCGATCTATCCTGCGGTGCAGAACATGCTGTTGGCGGCGCGGGCGCTCGGCCTCGGCTCGACCTTGACCACAAGGCACGCGATGTATGGCAAGGAATGCGACGAGGCGATGGGCCTCCCCTCCGGCTACAAATCCTATGCGATCCTGCCGATCGGCTGGCCGATGGGCAATTTCGGCCCGGTCGGTCGCGGTTCGCTCGCCGATGTCGTCTATCTCGACGATTGGGGCAAGGCGTATCCAGGGGTCTGAGGGGCGAGGGAGGAAGCCATGCCGAGAGTGACGCCAATCAACGACAAGAGCCAGGTTCCGGCCGAATACCAATCCGTCGCCGATGACGTGCTGAGCGTCTTCGGGCGCATCCGCGGTCCGTTCAGCGTGTTCCTGAACAGCCCGAAACTGGCCGACAAGATGCTGGCGCTGGTCAAGTTCAACCGCAACGACTGCACGGTCGAGCCTCGTCTGCTGTCGCATGCGATCCTCGCCGCCGTCCGCGAGCAGGAGTCGGCCTATGTCTGGTCGGCGCAGGTTGGTGCCGCGCAACGCGCCGGTGTCGACCCGTCGACGATCGATCTGCTGCGTGCCAAGGGTGACGCGTCGGAGCTGCCCGATGACGAGCGCGACATCGTCAACCTGACCCGTCAGCTGATGCGCACCAATCGGGTCGACTATCCGGTCTTCAACCGGCTCTGCACCAAATACGGCGCGCAATGGATGACCGAGCTGATCACCATCGCGCATAACTTCACGGTGCTGTGCGGCGTCACCAACGCGTTCGAGGTCGCCGTGCCGCCCGACGGGGATCAGCTGCCGAGCTGACGCCATGCCTGGCGTCGTCGAGGTCAAGCGCGGCTTCGACCTGGCCGCGCTCGATCTCAGCCATCAGCTGCCCGACAAGGACGCTTACGAGCGACGGCTCGATGCCGCGCAGACCGCGATGCTCGCGGTCGAGCAGGATTTCCGTGTCTCCGGCCGCCGCGGCATCGTCATGTTCGAGGGCTGGGACGCCGGCGGTAAGGGTGGCGCGATCCAGCGGCTGACAGCGACACTTGATCCGCGCTGGGTCAGGGTGTGGGCGATCGGCGTGCCCACCCCGGAGGAACAGGGGCGGCATTATCTCTTCCGCTTTTGGGAAAAGCTGCCGCCGTCGGGCCATATCGCGGTGTTCGACCGCAGCTGGTACGGCCGGGTGCTGGTCGAGCGGGTCGAAGGGCTGATCGCGAAAGCAGCCTGGCGCCGCGCCTATGACGAGATCAACGAATTCGAGCAAATGCTCGTCGATGACGGCATCCGCCTCGTCAAAATCTTCTTGCACGTCTCGGCCGACGAGCAACTGAAGCGACTTGGCGAGCGGATTGCCGACCCCTTGAAGCATTGGAAGATCGAAGCCGACGACATCCGCAATTTCCATCGCCGAAACGATTACCTGCAAGCGATCGACGAGATGTTTGCGCGTACCTCGACCAAAACCGCGCGCTGGCACGCGATCGCCGGCGAGCACAAATGGTTTGCGCGGGTCGCGGCGCTTGAAACCGCGGTCAAAGTGTTGGGCGAGGGGCTCGACCTGACGCCGTTGCCGGTTGACAAGTCGGTCGAGGAAACCGCGCGCAAATTATTGGGGCAACGGGAGTTGACTGTCCTTGGCTTTGGAGCGCGCAAGGCGAAGTGACCCCGCATCACCCCGCGAACGGGTCGCGCGTAAAAAGGTGTTGCGACCGCTCGACGCCGCGCAGCGCGTAGCGCCCGACCGAGACGAGCTCGGCCCGTTCCGGCTCGGTCATCGCGTCGGCGAAGGCCTCCGATATCAATAGCTCGCGTTCGACCGAACGGCACATCGCGGCGATGCGGCTGACTTCGTTGACCGCCGGCCCGACGACCGTGAAGTCGAGCCGCTCCTTGCTGCCGATATTGCCGTAGAATACCTCGCCGACATGCAGGCCAAGATAGACTTCCGTGGTCGGCAGCCCCTCGAAGGCGCGCCGCTGGTTGAGCCTCCCGAGCTGTTCGCGCAGCGTCGCCTCCGCCGCCAGCGCGCTGCGGCAGGCGATAGCCGGCGCCTCGGCGGTGAAGACGGCGAGGACGCCGTCGCCCATCAGCTTCAGCACATCGCCGTGATGGTCGTGGATCGCGGCGATCGCCAGCTCCGCGTAATCGTTGAGAAACGGGATGATGTGATGCGGCTCGGCGCGCTCGGCGATGCGGGTGAACTCGCGCAGATCGCTGAACCACAGCGCGGCGTTGATCGTCTCGGCGACGCCGCGGCCGATGCGCCCCGCGAGCACCCGCCGTCCGGGGTCGCGACCGAGATAGGTCTCGACCAGTGTTGCGGCGATCCGCGTCAGTGAGGCGCATTTGACCGCCAAAGCAAGGGTCGGCATCAGCGCGACAAGGTGGCCGACCTCGTCATCGGTAAAGCCGCCCGGCCGATCGGTCACCCAATAGGAATAGACGCAGTCCATCTCGCCGATCGTGCCGTCATGCGCGAAGCGGTTGATGAGCGCGAGATACTCGGTCATCCCCTCCGCGGCGAAATTGTCGACCTGCGGGAACCCGCTCGAGCGGTTGGGTGCGATCGGCACGCGCATCTGCGAGCTGCCGTCCTCGAGCATCTGGTAGAGGACGCTGGCGCGCCAGCTCTCGGCCGCTTGGCCCTCGTTGGTCGGGCCGTATTCGATCAATTCGGGCCCACCGCTATCCTCGCGCCGCCAGCGAAAGACGCGGCCTTCGTACACCGGGTGCAGCGTGTCGATGATGACCGCAGCGCGGGCCAGCTTCACGCCGTTGGCGAGCACACGCCGGCAGAATCCCTCCAGCAGCGCCCCCTCATTGTCGCCCGCTAGCCCCGCCGCGACGACCCAGTCGGCAATGGCGGAGGGCGTTGTCACGCGCGGCCGCTGCTTACCCGCATTTGGAATAGTCGCAGCTCGTGCACTGGTCGCAGTTTTCGCTGCGGATCAGCGCCGCTTCGCCGCATTTCGGGCATTGACGCAGGCGCGGGCCGGGCAGGCGGCCGGGTGAAGGTGGGTTCAGGTTCACGACCTGCGCCGTGTGCGCCGGCTGGCGGCGTTCCTTTGACGGCAGGAAGCCGATTTCGATCATGTGCCGCTCGATGACGTCGCCGATCGCCGCGAGCAGCGACGGCACGTAGCGGCCTTCCATCCAGGCACCGCCGCGCGGGTCGAACACCGCCTTCATCTCCTCGACGACAAACGAGACATCGCCGCCACGGCGGAACACCGCGCTGATCATCCGGGTCAGCGCAACGGTCCAGGCGTAATGCTCCATGTTCTTGGAGTTGATGAAGATCTCGAACGGCCGCCTCCGCCCGTCCTGCACCACGTCGTTGATCGTGATGTACATGGCGTGCTCGCTCTCGGGCCAGTTGATCTTGTAGGTCTGGCCGGGAAGCGCTTCGGGCCGCGACAGCGGCTGCGACATGTAAACGACGTCGCCCGCCCCCGATAAATAAGCCGGAATATCGGCGGGCTTGGCGGTCGGCGCCGGGGCGGGCAGGGGCAGTTCCGCCTGCTGCGGCTGGGCGTCCGATCCCGCCTGCTCCGGCCGCGCTTCGAGCACCGAGCCGGTGACCTCGTTCGGGCGATAGGTCGTGCAGCCCTTGCAGCCCATCGCGTAGGCGCGGGTGTAGATGTCCTTGAAATGGTCGAACGGGATATCGGCCGGCAGGTTGATGGTTTTCGAGATCGAGCTATCGATATGCCGCTGCACGGCCGCCTGCATGACCAGATGGTCTTCCGGCGCGAGGCTCTGCGCGTCGACAAAGTATTCGGGAAGCGGCGTGCTTTCGCCTTTCAGGCGGCGGAATAGGCGGTAGGCGAAATCGCTGACCTCTTCCTCGCGACGGCTGCCGTCGGGCATCAGCACGCTGCGCGTATAGCGATAGCTGAACACCGGCTCGATCCCCGACGACACATTGTCGGCGAAGATCGAAATCGTCCCGGTCGGTGCGATCGAGGTGAGCAGCGCGTTGCGGATGCCGTGCTGCGCGATTGCCGCTTTGACCTCCTCGTCGAGCGCGGCGATGGTTTCGCCGGCGAGGTATTTGTCCTTGTCGAAGAGCGGGAAGGGGCCCTTCTCGGTGGCAAGCGCGGTCGAGGCGAGATAGGCCTCGCGCTCGATAAGGCCGAGCCACGCTTCGGTCGCCGTTACCGCCTCGCGTGAGCCGTAGCGCAGCCCGCACATGACGAGCGCGTCGGCGAGCCCGGTGATGCCGAGGCCGATGCGCCGCTTCGCCTGCGCCTCGTGCGTCTGCTCGGGCAGCGGGAAGCGCGAGATGTCGACGATATTGTCCATCATCCGTACGGCGTCGGGAATGATCGCGGCGAGCCTCACGGTGTCGAGCCGCGCATTCGCGGTGAACGGCTCCTCGACAAAGCGCGCGAGATTGACCGACCCCAACAGGCATGCGCCATATGGCGGCAGCGGCTGCTCGCCGCACGGGTTGGTGGAGCGGATGTCCTCGCAGTAATAGAGCGGGTTCCGCCGGTTGATGCGGTCGATAAAGATGACCCCCGGCTCCGCATAGGCGTAAGTCGCGCGCATGATCTTGTCCCACAGATCGCGCGCCTGAACCGTGTTGTGCACCGAGCCGTTGAAGACGAGCTGCCAGGAGGCGTTTTCCTCGACCGCCTGCATGAACGCGTCGGTGACGAGCACCGAAAGGTTGAACATCCGGAGCCGGCCCGGCTCCTTCTTGGCTTCGACAAAAGCCTCGATGTCGGGGTGGTCGCAGCGCAGGGTCGCCATCATCGCGCCGCGGCGATAACCGGCCGACATGATCGTGCGGCACATCGCGTCCCACACGTCCATGAAGCTGAGCGGCCCCGAGGCATCGGCGCCGACGCCCTTCACATAGGCGCCGCGCGGCCGCAAGGTCGAGAAGTCGTAACCGATGCCGCCACCTTGCTGCATGGTCAGCGCCGCCTCGCGCAGATGCGCGAAGATCGATCCCATGTCGTCGCCGATGGCGCCCATCACAAAGCAGTTGAACAGCGTCACCTCGCGGGCGCTGCCGGCGCCGGCGATGACCCGGCCGGCGGGGAGGAACTTGAAGTCGTCGATCGCCGCGTAGAACCGCTCGGCCCAGGCAACTCCATTGGGAGCCGGGTCCTTCTCGACCGAGGCAAGCGCGGTCGCGACGCGCCGCCAGGTATCCTCGATCGTCTTGTCGATCGGCTCGCGCACGCCGGCCTCGTTGGCCGGCGCGTAGAGCCGATATTTCATGTCCCAGATCTGCTGCGAGATCGAGGCTATGTTCACCATGTGGGGGACTTTTTCCGGATTCGATTTCCTCGGCTAATATATAGCATGGAAATCCGAATTTGACCAGTTTGTTCTTTATTCGTTCGCGACACATGAAACGATCCCTGTCAGCTATCTTGGCCATCATCAGCGTCGCTATCGCCATGCCGCTCGCTACCGCCGCCGATCCGGTCGAGAGCGAGATCGAGGCGCCGGGGCCGGATGGGCCGCTCAAAGGGTTGATGCTGTCGCCTGACGCCAAGAGCGCGCCCGTCGTACTGATCATCCCGGGCTCCGGTCCCACCGATCGCAACGGCAACAGCCTCCACGGGCTCGACACCGACACCTACAAGCTACTAGCGCAGGGGCTCGCGGCGCGCGGCGTCGCCTCAGTGCGCATCGACAAACGCGGCCTATTTTCGAGCCACGCGGCGATCCCCAACGCCAACAATGTGACCATCGCCGATTATGCGAGCGACGTGCACACATGGGCCAAGGCGATCCGCGACAAGACCGGCGCCAAATGCATCTGGCTGCTCGGGCACAGCGAAGGGGCGCTCGTCGGGATGGTCGCGGCCAAGGACAATCCGCCCGATATTTGCGGGCTGCTGCTGGTCGCCGCGGCGGGCCGCAAGTTCGGCGAGCTGATCAAGGACCAGATGCGCTCCAACCCAGCGCTCGCGCCGTATCTCGACGAGGCGCTGCATGACATCGATACGCTGGAGGCGGGGAAGCGTGTCGAGGTGTCAGTCGACAACACGCGACCAGAAATTTTCTCGATCTTTCAGCCGGCCGTGCAGGGTTTCCTGATCGACCTGATGTCGTATGACCCGCCGCAGGTGCTGGCGGCGTACAAGGGGTCCGCGCTGATCCTGCAAGGCGAGCGCGACATCCAGGTCGGCGTCGATGACGCGCGGCGGCTCGCGGCGGCGGATCCCGCCGCCAAGCTGGTGCTGCTTCCCGACGTGAACCATGTGCTGAAGAGCGTCACAATCGACGACAAAGCGGCCAATCTGAGGACCTACTTCGATCCGAAATTGCCGCTTGCTCCGGGTGTCGTGGACAACATCGCCGATTTCATCGGCGCTGCGAAGTCACCCTGACCGTGTCGCGGCCTCCTGCAGAAGCTCGGCGCTCGCCGCTTCGATCCGGGCTTCGAGCGTGGCCATGACCTCGCGGCGCGGCCGGCCCGGCGGGATCGGTTCGAGGAACTGCGCGACGATGCGCCCAGGCCGCTTCATAAAGGCTCGACGTCCCCAATAAAGCCCCGAATTAACCGCGACCGGGACCAGCGGAACATCGAGCTCACGGTAAAGCGCCGCGACGCCCGGCTGATAAGGATGCGCGTCGGTCGGCTCGCCGGGCGCCGTGCGGGTACCCTGCGGGAAGATCACGACAGGCCGGCCCGCGTCGATGGCGCGCCTGGCGGACGCGACCATACGGCGGAGCGACCCGGCGCCACCTTTGCGATCGATAAAGATCGACCCGGCCCGCGTCGCGTACCAGCCGTAAAACGGCACGTATTGCAGCTCGCGCTTGATGACGACGGCGGGGTCGCCGAGCAGCGGCGGCAGCATCAGCGTATCCCAGGCCGATTGGTGCTTCATCGCGATCAAGCAGCCGCCGGACGGGATATTCTCGCGGCCGCGCACCTCGCCGGTGAGCCCGACGACGAACCTTAACGCAAACAGCACCGCCTGCGCCCAGAAGCGGCCAAAGCGCATCGCCGTGCGGCGCGGGGTCAGCAAAAACGGCAATCCGGCGATCCCGAAAATCAACGTGCCGATCCAGAACACGAGATTAAACGCGAGCGCGCGGGCGAGTCTCATGGGCGATGGCTGGCCGCCGCGCTCTCCGAGGCGTTGAGCGCATGAATCTCGCCGGCATGCGGCCAGAATGTAGAAATCTCCGGCCGGATCAGCGCGGCCAGATATTTGTCGTATTCGCTGACGGTCAGCAGCGCGACATCGAACCAACCCGTCCAGGCTTCGCTCTCGTGCGCGGCAAAGACCGGTTCGGCGACGATCCGCGCCTGCGGCATCGCCCGCTCGAATTCCAGGAGGCTGCGCTCCATATGGTACCAGCTCGTCACCAGGCGCAGGCTATTGTACCCCTCCTGTTGCATCCAGCCGGCGGTCTCGCGGGCGTTGCCGAATGTGTTGTCGGCGTCGTGGCCGATGACGACGCGACCGGGATCGTCGGTGTCGGCACGTCCCGCGACGCGCATCAGCTCGAGCCGATCGACATGTGGGTTGACGCCCGAGACAAAGAGCTTTTGCGCGCGACCGGCGCCGAGCAGGTCGAGCCCCGTCTCGAGGCGCAGCCGGCCGCCGGTCAATACGACGATCGCGTCGGTTTTGGCAGGATCCGCGACAATCGACAGTGAGCCGTGCACAAACCAGACGAGGCCCCCAGCCCATAACAGCATCGTCGTTGCCGCACCGGCGGCAAACCAGCCGAGAGCTCGCGGCCAGCCGCCTCGGCTCACGGCATCCGCGCCAGCTGGCGCAGGACCGTGATCCGCGCCGTCGTCATCGCCACGACGCCCGCCGCCAGCCAGGCCGCGATCAGCAGCAGCCAGATGCGCCAGTCAAGAATGCCATGGGGTGTGATCGGAACAGGCAATACGAGCATTCGGCCGGCCGGCCCAAGAATGCCGACGGTCAGCGCCGCGGCGACGGCGCCGATAAATCCGCCGCGCAGGCCCAGCGACAGCGCATGAACCTGAAACTGACGTGCGATATAAGCATCGCGCGCGCCCAACAGGTGCAATAGCTCGATCACCGAACGATGGATCGCCAGCCCGATCCGCGCCGTGAAAACGATGATTGCGACGATGAGCACGGTGACAACCGCGACGCCGGCGGTGATCACGCCTTCAATCCGCATCGCAAAATCGCGGACGCCGGCGAGCCATGTGTGATTGTCGTCGAGTTGCGCGTCGGGGATGATCGTACCCAGCTGACCGCGCAGTGTCGTGAAATCGATCTGGGCGCGCGGATCGATCCGGATGTCGATCAGATGCGGCAGCGGCAGGTTGGCGATCGGGACATTGTCGCCAAGCCAGGGCTGCAGCAGCTTTGCCGTCTGATCCGGCTGTAGGAGCTGCGCCGAGGTCACACCCTTGGTCTGCCGCAACGCCCCCAACGCCATGTCGATGCGCGGCTGCGTCGTGTCGGCCGGAACCTGCAGGGTCAGCGCGCTTTCGAGCGAGGCGTTCCATTGATTGAGCGCGTCGCTGAGCCAGATGAGGCCGATCCCGCCCATCGCGGCGAGATAGACCATCAGCGCGATGATCCAAGGCAAAAATCGGCCCGATGCGTCGCGCCGCAGCGGCAGGTCGAGGCGAAATTGACGCGACAGGGACAGCATACCAGCGGCGATCATTGCATCATCAAGCCGTCATCGACCCGGCTCACCACGCCGCGATCGATGTGGTAGCGGTGATGCGCGAACTGGCTGGCGAAGGCGACATCGTGTGTCGCGATCAGCACTGTCGTGCCGAGCTTGTTGATCCGCTCGAACACGCGCACCAGCAGCATCGCGATATCGTTGTCCACATTGCCGGTCGGCTCGTCGGCGATCAGCAGATCGGGGCGGCGGACGATGGCGCGAGCGATTGCGATGCGTTGCTGCTCGCCACCCGACAATGTCGTCGGGGACAGATCGACCTTGCCCTCAAGACCTATCCAGCTGACCAGCTCGGGCACGTTTTCGCGTACCTCGCGCTCTGAGGCGCCGGCGATGCGCAGCGGCAGTGCGACATTGTCGCGGACGCTGAGATGCTCGACCAGGCGGAAATCCTGAAAGACGATACCGATGCGTCGGCGCAACGCGTTTTGCGTCACGCGATCGACCGCCGAGGCATCCGTGTCGAACAGGGCGATCGCGCCGCTTGAGGGTCGCTCGGCGAGATAGATGATCTTGAGCAGCGTCGTTTTGCCGGCGCCGCTGACCCCGGTCAGGAAATAAAAACCGCCTGAATCGAGCTGCATCGAGACGTCACGCAGGATCTCTCCATCGGTGCCGTATCGCTTGCCGACGTTCTCGAGTCTGACCACGCACCGCCCCCGGTCCCCACGGTTCTCGTGGGTACGGGCGACCTTTACACAGGCCGCGCGGCGGCGTCCAGCCGTGCAGCGGCGCGGTCCTGCCGTTGACTAGCCCCCTCTGAGGACCACGCCGCGCTCTATTCGATCAGCCGATTGCGCCCCTGATCAGATCGCCGAACAGGTTCCAGCGCTGTCCGTCGAACTTGGCCATCTGCACCTGCTTCACCGGCGCGAAATCGGTCGGCGTCGTGTTAGCCGTGATGCCCGGCAACAGCATTGGGACGCTGAAGTCGTGCAGGCTGCCGGCCTGTTTCATGACGTTCTCGCGGGTCAATTCGTCGCCGCATTGCTTCAAGACCTGCGCGGTCATCGCCGCGAGCGAGGCGCCCGCAACATAGCCCTGGTCCAGCTTGTCCCCGTCCGGCAAGTACTTGTCCATGAAGGCCGACCATTCCTTGAAACCGGCATCGTCCTTCCATTTCGGGTCCGTCGCGTCCTTCAGATAGAAGTCCGACACCAGGTCCTTGGCGTTATCGAGCCCGGCCGGCTTCAACGTGGCGCCGACCGAATTGCCAATGCTGCTCAGGATATGCAGCGGCTTCCATTCGATTTCCGCTGCCTTGCGGATCGCCTGCGCGGCGAATTTGGGAATAGCGCAATTGACGAAGATATCGACGCCCTTCGACTTCATGTCGACGACCTGGGAATCCACGGTCGGGTCGGTCGTCTCGTACGACGCTTCGACGATCACCATCGACGCCTTGTCGCCGAGCCCGTCCTTGACACCCTTCAGGTAGTCTTTGCCGAAATCGTCGTTCTGATAGAGTACGCCGATCTTGCCGTTGGCCTTCTCCTTGAGGATGTAGGCCGCATAGATACGCCCCTCGCTCTGGTAGTTGGGCTGCCAGCCGATGGTCCACGGATGACCCTTCGGATCGTCCCATTTGGTCGCGCCGGTCGCGACAAAGAGCTGCGGCACCTTTTTTTCGTTCATGTAGTGCCAGATCGCGCTGTTGCACGGCGTACCGAGCGGGCTGGCGACAAAGAACACTTGGTCCTCCTCGACCAGCTTGCGCACCATTTCGACCGTCTTTGGCGGTGTGTAGGCGTCGTCATAGGAGATGAAGTTGATCGTGCGACCGTTGATGCCACCCTGGTCGTTGATCATCTTCCAGTAGGCGGTCTGCGATTTCGGCACCGGGCTGTAGCCGGAGGCCGGGCCGCTATAGGGCCCGGTGTTGCCAAGCTTGATCTCCTTGTCGGTGACGCCCGGCCCATAGTTGGCGGCGCGCGCCGATAGAAATGGCGTGCTCAGGGCCAGCGCGGCCGGCGCGGCGGCGAGGATCGTGCGACGCGTCAACTTCCTCATAGCTTACCTCCCCTGGGATTGAACCTGCCGCCGCGTCAAGCGCGTGGCGACAAGCCGTAGAAAACCGGCGGCGCCGGCCGGCATCACGAAAACGACCAGCAGCAGGATGACGCCGTAAATCGCCCCCGCCAACCCGGTCGACAACGCATTGGCGATGTTCGGCACGTAGAGCACGAACAACCCGCCGAACAGGCATCCCGGTATCGATCCAATCCCGCCGATTACCAGCCCGACCAGGAAAGAAATCGACAAGAAGATCGTAAAGCTGTCGGGCGCGACAAACGCGATGGCGAGCGCGCCGAGCGCGCCGGCGATCCCCGTGTAGAGCGCGCTGACGCCAAAGGTCAGTGTTTTGTAGAGCGAGGTGTTGATCCCCATCGCCGACGCCGCGATCGGGTTGTCGCGGATCGCCATGATTGCGCGGCCGGTGCGGCTGTGGATAAGGGCTGCGGCGCAGGCGAACATGATCAGCACGATGATCAGCGTGAAGTAATAGAGCCACTGGTCGCCGTCGATTGTCGGTAGTTTGAGCCAGGGCAGTTTGCCGGTGATCCATGACGACACCGTGCCGATAAACGCGGGTGGATCGGGTTGATCGACGTCCAGTCCCTGGACACCGCCGGTCCACGCTTCCAGCCCGTGGAATTTGAGGATTTGCGGCATCGCCGTCGCCAGCGCGAATGTCGCCAGCGCCAAATAGAGGTTCTGCAGCCGCAGCGCTGGCAGGCCGAACAGGAAGCCGATCACGAAGCACACGCCGCCGGCAGCGGGGATCGTCCACAGATAGCTGATCTCGTAATTGTGGATCATGATCGCCGCGGTGTAGGCGCCGATCCCATAAAACGCGCTATGGCCCAGGGAGAACTGCCCGTTGAACCCGGTCAGCAGATTGAGGCCAAGGATCGCGAGACCGTAGATCAGCACTTCGGTCAGCTGAAACGTCACAAAGCTGGATGCGAACAGCGGTAGGACAAACGCCCCGACGACAAGGCCAGCGATGATCAGATGCTGCATGCCGAGGCGCATGCCAATAGGTCTCTGCACCGGCACGGCGGCGCCGACGGCGATTTCCGGCGCGATCTCTTCTTCGGGGATCGTCGTCATACCCGGCTCACCACACTGCGTCCAAAAATCCCGCTCGGGCGGAACATCAGAACGATGACGATCATGATCAACGCGAGGCTCAA
>DATMLO010000257.1:0-4109 GCA_035570495.1 Allostellaceae bacterium
GCCCGTCGAGTTCAACAAACCGGTCAACCGACCGCAGCAAGTGTCTTTCCGGCACATGCCGTTCGAGCGAAAACTCGTAAAACAACGCGTCCTGCTGGACTTGCCGTTCCCCCATCATCGACCGCCCCCCAGCCGTCGTGATGCCAGATTATACCGCGTTCGCCACGCCGTTTTTCAACAAAATCGGGTAATTCCTGCCGCTCAGAACGCGGCGTAATGAGAAAGATCGGGTCCGAATTCGACGTGATGGACAACGAAAAGGGGCTTGACGGCAGCCGTCCGATTACAGAAGCGATCGCGACCCGCCAGGGCGGTGACGTGCCCCCGGAGCGGGGGAAAAGGGGCACGGCTGATGCCGCTCAGGCACTCGCCAGGCAACTGGCGGCCACGTCGGCGGAACCATCGTCCTCACGCCCTGACCAACCCTGGAACCCCCGGTAGATGTCCGCGCGCCGCGAACAGGAGGCCAGGCCGCGACAGCGCA
The DNA here is from genome assembly GCA_035570495.1 of Allostellaceae bacterium. GTDB lineage: Bacteria > Pseudomonadota > Alphaproteobacteria > ATCC43930 > CGMCC-115725 > DATARH01. The sequence goes on from DATMLO010000257.1 coordinate 485, forward strand.
AGGCCGATGGTGCTGATTCCGGCGATGTCGCTCGGTCGCTCGTTGTTCCGACATGATGTGGCCCGCTTGAGCGGCGTCCTGCTGGCAGTAATTTTTTGGCGCTAGCTAGGCGTGCTGGTGGTCAATCCTTTGCAGCAGCTGCTCGCGGTCGGGTTCGGCGACAGGCTGTCGCCGGCGAGATCGAGGCGATGGGCGTTGTGGAAGAGGCGGTCGAGGATGGCGTCGGCGTGGGTCGGGTTCATCAGGTGCTGCGTGCTTTTCGCTTCGGTTCCTCGACCACTCGGATGGCAGAATCGGTGCAGCCTGTTCCGCAGGGGGAGTTGCTGCGGAGGGAGGTGATGCAGACGCCGGAGGAGGTCGCGGCGATGCTGCGGCTGAAGGCGTTGGGGTGGGGGATCAAACGGATCGCGCGGGAGCTGGGCTGCAGCCACATGACGGTTCGGCACTATGTGGCGCAGGGCGGGTGGCGGCCCTATCGCGGTCGCGGTCGGCCGCGCGCCTTGGCGGGGCTTGAGGATTGGCTGGCGGAGCGGTTTCGCCGGCATGCCGGCAATGCCGATGTCGTGCGCCAGGAGCTGGTTGCCGAGAAGGGCATGACGCTGAGCCTGCGGACGATCGAACGGGCGGTGGCGCCGCTGCGACGCGAGCTCGAAGTGTTGGCGCGAGCAACGCTGCGCTTTGAGACGCCGCCCGGCAAACAGCTGCAGATCGATTTCGGCGAGCGCCGGGTGCTGATCGGCGGCGCCAGCATCAAGGTCTATCTGTTTGTCGCCACCCTCGGCTACTCGCGCCGGCTCTATGTCCGGGCGTTTCGCAACGAGCGTCAGGAAAGCTGGTTTTCCGGGCTGGAAAGTGCCTTCCAGCATTTTGGCGGGATTACCGAAGAGGTGCTATTCGACAACGACCGCGGGCTGGTGGTCCATCACGACCGCGAGACGCGCGAGGTCGAGTTCAACGCCCGGCTGCACGCCTTTGCCCGGCACTGGCGGTTCCGGCCGCGGGCCTGTGCACCCTATCGGGCCCGCACAAAGGGAAAGGACGAGCGCGGCGTCGGTTACGTCAAGAAGAATGCGATCGCCGGCCGCGCTTTCGCGAGTTGGTCGGCACTAGAGGCGCATCTCGACCGATGGACGCGTGAGATTGCCGACCGGTGGATCCATGGCACGACCGGCGAGATCCCGATCGAGCGCTTTCAGCGCGCCGAGGCCGGCGCCTTGCGGCCGATCGCCGGTGTCCCGCCGTTCGCGGCGAGCCGCGAGTTGGTGCGCAAGGTCCAGGCCGACTGCGCGATCGAGGTCGACGGCAACGCCTATTCGGTGCCGTGGCGGCTGATCGGCGAGACGGTGCGCGTCACTCTCGCTGGCGGGCAATTGCGCGTCAGCCATGCCGGCCGGGAAGTTGCCGTGCATCAGCGCTGTGCTGGCCGGTTTGAGCGCCGTGTCGATCCGCTGCACTTTGCCGGTGTCGTCGGCTTTCGATCGACAGCCTTGGTCGTGCCGGCGCCCGCCATCGCCACTGCCGACCCCGAGCTGTTGCGCCCGCTCATTGAATACGAGCGGCTGGTCGGAGGGCGCTGGTGATGGAGCACGATCACCTGGCGGCGATGCTCAACCGGCTCAAGCTGACCGCGATCCGCGACCAGCTCGACAGCCTGATCGACGAGGCCGGCCGGCGCGAGCTGACCATTCGCGAGGCGCTGTCGCTGTTTTGCGAGCGCGAGATTGCGCGCAAGGACGAGCGCCGCATCGAGATGGGCATCGGGCTGGCGCGCTTCCCGTTTGTGCGCGATCTCGACGGCTTTGACTTCGCCGCTCAGCCCTCGCTCGACAAAAAGCAGATCCGCGAGATCGCGACCGGGCGGTTCATCGCCAATGCCGAGGTGGTGCTGTTGTTGGGCCCGCCGGGCGTCGGCAAGACGCATCTCGCGGTGGCGATCGGCCGCCAGGCGATCCTGACCGGCTACTCGGTGCTGTTTGTGCCGGCGCCAACCCTGGTTGCCCAGCTCGCCAAGGCGCACAACGAAGGCCGGCTCGAGGATCGGCTCATGCATTTTGGCAAGCCGAAGCTGCTGATCATCGACGAACTCGGCTACCTGCCGTTCGAACCGGCGGCCGCGCATCTGTTTTTCCAGCTGGTATCGCGCCGCTACGAGCGCGGCAGCGTGCTGATCACCAGCAACCGCGCGGTCAGCGAGTGGGGCACCGTGTTCGGCGACGCCGTGGTGGCGACCGCAATCCTCGATCGCCTGTTGCACCACAGCCACGTCATCACGATCCGCGGCGACAGTTACCGGCTGCGCGAGAAGCGCCGGTCCGGGCTACTCAAAGCCCCGGCGATTGGCAACATCGCGGCGGCAGCGCCGGTGTGACAAGGCTTGCCCAGGTGGATGCACAGGAACCTCCCGCGCGCCGCGCCGCCAGACTCGCGAAGGTCGCGCCGCGGTCGCGCGGGTCCCTCCTATGCATTACCTGGACAAGCCACCCCAGCGCCGAGTGCGCGGCGCGCAGGCAATTCAAACAGGGGTCCAGTTCTGATTGTCGAAAAGGGTCCACTTCCGGACGTCGGTTGACACCGTATGAGATGCCGACGTGCACGCTCTGACGGATCAGATCGCTCGAGTATGACCAATTGGTCACCCGCCCAGTGATCAGATCTTCGTTCGGTATCAGGAGTTCCTTTCCGTCGCGAGTAGCGAGCGAAACGTAGCGTGCGTTGAGGCTCGTTATCCAACCGTACGTACCCTCCATCTCGATCACATCGCCCGGCTTAATAGAGCGGTCGACCAAGAGGATTACGCCGCTGACAAGGTTGGACACTACTTTTTGTAAACCGAGACCGATGCCGACACCGACGGCCCCAGAGAATACCGCGAAGGCAGTCAGGTCTATGCCAACCGACCCAAGCGCAAGTACTACCGCGAGGGTGATCAAGGCGAAGCGAACGAGCTTTGATGTGAGCACCTGCATCGCAGGGGTCAATTCGCTCAATCGCCTAAGCCGCGTTTCCAGAACCCGAGCGAAGGTGCTCGCAAGCCAGAGGAACAACGCGAGCGTTGCAGCGCCCTTGACGAGTAGAAGCACACTGACGCGCAGCGAGCCAACCGACACCGCCATCGAGTTCGAGCAAGCCAGTTACGGTGCCGAGTAGACCCGCGATGTTCAACGCGGCGATTACAAAAGCCAGAACCGCAAGAGCGCGCGCCAGCCGGTCACTGCGGACAAGACGAGAGCTGAGCTTGATGATCACCCAGGCGAGCGCGAGGCTTTCGGCGAGCCTCAGAATTGTGGTGCCAAGCTGCCGCTCGGCAAACACGAGGGTTGCGAACCGGAAAGCTAACAGCGGAAGAAGCCACGACCCCGTTAGGGCAAGCGGAAGCAGAATTTGGCGAACGGCGCGGACGGAAACCCGCTCGGCCATGCCGAGCAAGAATTTTTTTAGAGGGCGAACGAAGAAAAGGAAGCAAACAAATATAGCTGCAACCGTCGCTAGTGGATGGCTTCTAACGCTTGTCTCCCACGATCGACGGCGGCGAGGATGGCGTCGGCAGATTTGGTCCACACGAACGGCTTGGGTTTGGCGTTGGCGTCGGCGATGAAACGGTTGATCGCGGTCTGCAGCTCGACGA
>DATMLO010000258.1:0-14356 GCA_035570495.1 Allostellaceae bacterium
CGAATCGACCGCGTGCCGGCCCATTTTGGGGATTTCGCGCACCTCCACCGCGCGGCGGCCGAGGTCGGTGTAGAAGAGGGTCATGCCGGCGGAGGGGCGGCCGGCGTCCTCGAAGGGCGTGGTGCGCGTGAGGATCAGCATCTTCTCGGTGACCTGCGCGGTCGAGGTCCAGATCTTGCGGCCGGTGATCGTGTAGCCGTTGCCCTCCTTGACCGCGCGCGTCTTGATGTGGGTCGTGTCGAGCCCGACATCGGGCTCGGTGACCGCGAAGCAGGCCTTTTGCTTTCCCTCGATCAACGGCGGCAGCCAGCGCTGCTGCTGCTCCTTGTTGCCAAAGACGACGACCGGGTGCAGCCCGAAAATGTTCATGTGCACGGCCGAGGCGCCGGAGAACCCGGCGCCCGATTGCGCGACCGCCTGCATGACGACCGCCGCCTCGGTGATACCGAGCCCGCTGCCGCCGAATTCCTCCGGCATCGCGACGCCGAGCCAGCCGCCTTCGGCCATCGCTTGGTGAAATTCGTGCGGGAAGCCGCCGTCGGTGTCTTTCTTGAGCCAATAGGCATCGTCGAAACGGGTGCAGAGTCGCGCCACCGCATCGCGAATTTCGAGCTGTTCCTCGGTCAGGGCAAAACTCATCACCATCTCCTGAAGCGGCCCGATATCGACCGGGTCGCGTGATCGCTGATATCCTGCCGCAAAACCCTCGCCGGAGCACGTGCTTGCCGCTCGACACTGTTTTTAGCGTCTGCCCGCACGATTGCCCGAGCGCCTGCGCGCTCGAGGTCGAGCGGATCGACGGAATGAAGATCGGGCGCATTCGCGGCGCGCGGGCGCAGGGCTACACCGATGGCGTGGTCTGCGCCAAGGTCGGGCGCTACGCCGAGCGGCAATACCACCCCGACCGGCTTTCGGTGCCTTTGCGCCGGGTCGGCGACAAGGGCGTCGGGCGTGCGGCATTCGAGCCGATCTCATGGGATGACGCGCTCGACATCGTCGCGGAGGGGCTGACCCGCGCGGCGCAGCGCCACGGCTCGGAAGCGGTATGGCCGCATTACTACTCGGGCACCATGGGGCTGGTGCAGCGCGACGGGCTGCAGCGTTTGCGTCATGCGATGCGCTATTCGCGACAGCATTCGACGATCTGCAACGCGCTAACGGATGCCGGCTGGCTGGTCGGGCACGGGCAGAAGCGCGGCGTCGACGGGCGCGAGATGGCGCGGTCGGACTTGATCGTCGTGTGGGGCGGCAACCCGGTCGCGACCCAGGTCAATGTGATGACGCACATCGCCAAGGCGCGGAAGGAGCGCGGCGCGAAGCTCGTCGTCGTCGACCCTTATCGCACCGGGACGGCCGAGATCGCGGACCTGCACTTGGCGCCGCTGCCCGGCACCGACGGCGCGCTCGCCTGCGCGGTGATGCACGTGCTGTTCAAGGAAGGCTATGCCGACCGGGATTATCTCGCGCTCTACAGCGACGACCCCGAGGGTCTTGAGGCGCATCTCGCCGGCCGCGATCCGGCATGGGCGGCGGCGATCACCGGGCTTTCCGTGGACGAGATCGTCGAATTCGCCCGGCTCTATGGCCAGACCCAGCGCGCCTATATCCGGTTCGGCTACGGCTTCTCGCGCCAGCGTAACGGCGCGATGAACCTGTTTGCGGCGACCTGCCTGCCGATCGTCGGCGGCAAGTGGCAATACGAGGGCGGTGGCGCGCTGCAATCGAACCACGGACTCGTCCGCCTCGACCGACGGCTGATCGAGGGCGCGGACCTCATCGATTATTCGACCCGCATCCTCGACCAGTGCCGCATCGGCGCGATCCTCACCGGCAACAAGGACGATCTACGCGGCGGCCCGCCGGTCGACGCGCTGTTTATCCAGAACACCAACCCGATGGTGGTGTCGCCCGATCTGGGCTCGGTGCACGAGGGCTTCGCGCGCGACGATCTTTTTGTCTGCGTGCACGAGCAGTTCATGACCGAAACGGCGGCGATGGCCGACATCGTGCTGCCCGCGACGACGTTTCTCGAACATGACGACATCTACACCGCCGGCGCGCACGCCTTCCTGCAGATGCATCGCGCCGTCGTGCCGCCTCACGCCGAGTGCCGCTCGAACCATGAGGTGCATTGCGGCCTGGCCGAGCGGCTCGGCGCGCAGCATCGCGGCTTCAAGATGACCGCTTACGAGATCATCACCGAGACGCTGCGGATGAGCCGCCTGCCGCCGCCAGAGGAATTTGTCGAGGGCACCTGGCTCGACTTCGACCCGCCGTTCGAGACAGCGCACTTTCTCGACGGGTTTGGCCATCTCGACAAAAAATTCCACTTCCGTGCCAATTGGGCGTCGATGAAGGGGCCGATGGGCGGGTTTGGCGTCGAGACGCTGCCTGCGTTCCCCGACCACGTCGCGAATATCGACGATGGCGATCCCGAGCGGCCATTCCGCATGGTGCCGGCGCCGTCGCGCTCATTCCTCAACACCAGCTTCAACAACACGCCGTCCGGCGTCGCCCGCGAGGGGCGGCCGTCGGCCCTGGTGCACCCGGAGACGCTGGCCGCGCTGGGGATCGCCGATGGCGATCGCATCCGCATCGGCAACGACAAGGGCAGCGTTGTCGTCCGCGCCAAAGCGTTTGACGGGCTGCAAAAGCGCGTCGTCATCACCGAGGGCATCTGGCCCAACGCGGCGTTCGAGGAAGGGATCGGCATCAACCTCCTGACCAGCGCCGACCCCGGGCCGCCGCAAGGCGGCGCCGTCTACCACGACACCTCGGTCTGGCTGCGGCCGGCCTAGGGGGCGGCGATGAGCGACAAGGATCGATTACCCGTCAAATCTTCCTCGGCCGGCGTCGATGCGTTTCTGCGCGACCTCAACCGCGCGCCGGCGGTGCGCCCGGCCGGCCGGCGTGGCCGGCTGATCTTCGCGATGGACGCCACCGCGAGCCGCGAGCCGAGCTGGGATCGCGCCTGCCGCATCCAGGGCGAGATGTTCGAGGCGACCGCCGCGCTCGGCGGGCTCGACGTGCGGCTCGTCTTCTATCGCGGCTTTGCCGAGTGCAAGGCCAGCCGCTGGATGCAAAACGCCGCTGAGCTGCACAAGGCGATGAGCGCGGTGTCGTGTATCGGCGGCGAGACGCAGATCGAACGCGTCCTGGAGCACGCGATCGGCGAGACCAAGAAGCAGCGCGTCCATGCGCTGGTTTTTGTCGGTGACGCGATGGAGGAGGATGCCGACCGGCTGTGCAAGCTCGCCGGCGAATTGGGGCTGCTCGGCACGCCGGTCTTCGTCTTTCACGAGGGCGGTGATGCGACGGCCGCCGCCGCGTTCAAGCAAATCGCCAAACTGTCGCGCGGCGCCTATCTAAGCTTCGACCTCGCCAGCGCCGACAAGCTCAAGGAATTGCTCGCCGCGGTCGCCGTCTATGCGGCGGGCGGCTACCGTGCGTTGGCCGATCTCAGCGCCAAGAAGGGCGGCGACCTTGGGCTGTTGACCGCGCAGTTGTCCGGCTAGGCCATGCCGGAGCTCGCCCTGCTCGGCGGCGTGGCGATTCTCGGCGGGGTGCTGCTGCTCGTCTATCTGTTCGTCAATACCGACCCGGCCAAGCTGGCGCGCGCGCTCAAATGGAGCGCGATCGGCACTGCGGTATTGCTGTTCCTCTATCTGCTGCTTTCCGAGCGGTTCGCTTTCATCTGGCTGCCGCTCACCCTGGCGTTCCCCTACCTGCGGCGCTTCCGCTCGCTGTTCAGTGGGTTCCGCGGCGCGAGCGGCGGCGGCAGCGGCGCGAGCTCCGATGTCTCGACACCCTATCTGCGCATGAGCCTCGACCACGACACCGGCGCGATGACCGGCACGGTGCTCGCCGGCAGTTTCGCCGGGCTGCGGCTCGACGAGCTGGGCCGCGGCGACCTGCTCGCGTTGCTGCGCGAATGCCGCGCCGTCGACGAGGAAGGCGCACGCCTCATCGAAGCCTATCTCGATCGCACCCACCCCGATTGGCGCGATGATGTCGCCGGCGGGTCGACGGGCGGATCATCACCACACAGCAGCAGCGCCGACATGACCGTCGCCGAGGCCTACGAAATCCTCGGGCTCGCCCCCGGCGCAGACGCGGCCGCGATCAAGGCGGCGCACCACAGGCTGATGATGCAGCTGCATCCCGATCACGGCGGCACCGACTATCTGGCGACCAAGATCAACCGCGCCCGCGACGTATTGCTCAAGCACTGAGCTTGCGCTAGCGCCCCTCGATCAGCCCGAGCCCACGCAGATAGACCAGCACCGCCGCTTCCAGCAAATCCTCGGGCGTCATCGGCAGGCTGCGCCGCCCCGCGTCGCCGCGCGCGAAGAGCGAGGCGATGCCGTGCGACAGCGCCCAGATATGGAGGCTCATCATCAACGCCGGCGGGCGGCTCGCCGCGGGCGCGTGCGCCGACAACGCCTCCGCGGCACGGCGCAGCACGGCGAAGGCTCGCTCCGACGCCTGGCGCAGCTCGGCATCGCTGTCGAGCGGCACCGCGGCCTCGAACATCGCCGAGTAGAACGCCGGCTCGTTGCGGGCGAAATTGAGATAGGCGCGGCCGAGATTCTCGAACGCGCGAAACGGCTCGGGCTTGCCGCTGTCCCAGGCCTTTTCCAGCTGTCCTTCGAACAGCTCGAACCCGTGTCGCGCGACATCGGCCATCAGCGCATCGCGATCGCGGTAATGGCGATAGGGCGCGGCCGAGCTGACCCCGGCCGAGCGCGCCGCGTCGGCGAAGGTGAAACCCGCCGGCCCCTTTAGCGCGATGAGGTTGCGCGCCGCCTCGATCAACGCCTCGCGCAGATTGCCGTGGTGGTAGCTGCGCCGCGCGCCGGGGTCTTGTCTTGTCCAGGCCATGTGAGTCGATCTTACATGAAGCCATCCAAAACGACCGAGCGCAAAGCACGCCATTCTCGCGGGCGACTTCGCGCCGGGTTATGCTGCTGGCCGGTTGAGAGGAGCGCACCCCATGAAATACGCGGCGGTCTTCGCGCCAGCGGCTTTGTCGATCGGGATCATGCTGGCGGGATGCGTGCCGGCACCCCCGCCGCCGCCTCGCCCTGTCGCGCTCGACCCGGTGACGGTCAGGGAGTGCGCGCTGATCGGCCGTGAAATCGCCGAGCAGCAGCGCACCGCCGCCTTTGCCGGCGTCGACACGACGCCGCTGACGCAAGCTACAGTGCAGATAAACGCCTATAACGTGATCAATAGCCTGCAGACCCGCGCCGCGATCATCGGCTGCGTTTAAACCGCGAAGACACCCCGGGAGTTTCAGATGGCCGATCTGCCAAACTTTCTCGATGAGGCGAAGGAGCTGCTGCCCGCGGCGGTGACACTGCGCCGGCGCATCCATGCCCAGCCCGAGCTGGGGCTCGACCTGCCACTCACGACCCAAGCGGTGCTCGACAGCCTGCAGGGCCTCGATGTCGAGATTGCCCGCAGCAAGTCGACCTCCGGCCTGATCGTGTCGCTGACCGGTGGCAAATCGGGCTCGCAAAGCGGCCGCACGATCCTGCTGCGCGGCGACATGGACGCGCTGCCGATGCCCGAGGAAACCGGGCTCGATTTCGCCAGCAAAGTCCCCGGCCGCATGCACGCCTGCGGCCACGACTCGCACACCGCGATGCTGGCGCAGGCGGTGCACCTCTTGCACCGTCACCGGGACGAGCTGCCGGGCACGGTCAAGTTCATGTTCCAGCCGGGTGAGGAGGGTCATGCCGGCGCCCGCCACATGATCCAGGAGGGGATGCTCGACGCCGACCCGAAGCCCGACGCGGCCTTTGCGCTGCACATCTTCCCCAATTTCAAGGCCGGCGCGATCGCCGGCCGGCCGGGGCCGATCCTCGCCTCGGTCGACACCTGGACGATCAGGGTCAAAGGCAAGGGCGGCCACGCCTCGATGCCGCATCTCGCGGTCGATCCCGTCCCGGTCGCGTGCGAGATCGGCTTGGCGCTGCACGCGATGGTCACGCGACGCACCAATGTGTTCGACCCGATCGTGCTGACCCTCGGCAAGATCACCGGCGGCACCGCCAGCAACATCATCCCCGAGACGGTGGAGATGCTCGGCACGCTGCGCACCACGTCGGAAGCGGCACGGGAGATCGCGACGCAGGGCATCAGGCGCGTCGCCACCAACATCGCCGCCGCGCATGTCTGCGAGGCGGATGTGTCGATCCGCAGCGGCTACCCGGTCACGATAAACGACCCGGAATTTGTCGATTTCGCCCGGGGTGTCGCGACCGAGACGCTCGGCGCCGACAATTACATTCCAATGCCAGCGCCATTTATGGGGGCCGAGGATTTCTCTTACGTGCTGCAGCGCATGCCGGGCTGCATGATGTTCCTCGGCGTGATGCCCGAGGGTCATCACGACCACGATCACGTCCCGTCATGCCACTCGAACCACATGATCCTCAATGAGGATGCGATGGCGGCCGGGATCGCGATGCACGCCGCGGTCGCGCACCGCTTCCTGACCGAGCCGCCGCGGAGTTGACCGGCAAGTTGAAACGCGCGATGGCCGCCGCTGCCCGCTTGACGATCGTGTGACAACCTGCCCTTAATTGCGTCAGTCCAAGGGGTGCCCGAACGGGCTGAGATTCGCCGAATGGCGAAAACCCTTTGAACCTGATCCGGGTCGTGCCGGCGTAGGGACAGGGCGTAGCAGCCAGATATCCCCTCGCTCGCGGCGTTCCCGGGTCGTCATAACGACGCCAGGAGGATGTCCGATGCCTGATTCCGCCCCGCTCCCGACCGCCAAGCGCTCTGTCCCCCGGGCCGTCAACGAGCTGCAGGTGACGACCGGCGCGTTTCCCTCCTCGCAGAAGGTCTACGCGACCAGCAAGCGTTACGGCGATCTGCGCGTCGCGATGCGCGAGATCGAGCTGGAGGAAAGCGCCAAAGAGCCGCCGTTGCGGGTTTACGACACCTCGGGCCCCTATTCGGACGGCGCCACCGAGACCGACATCGCCAAAGGCCTTGCCGAATTGCGCCGCAGCTGGGTGATGGGCCGTGGCGATGTCGAGGAAATTTCCGGCCGTGACATCAAGCCGGAAGACAATGGGCTGAAGCGCGGTGAGGAGTCGAACGTGCCGATCTTCGACCGGGCGCAGCGCACGATCCTGCGCGGCAAACCCGGCGCGTCACCGACCCAGCTCGCTTATGCGCGCAAGGGCATCGTCACCCAGGAAATGGAATATGTCGCGATCCGCGAGAATATGGGCCGCGAGGCGGCGCTGAAGCGGATCGACGAGGGCCATTCGTTTGGCGCGGCGATCCCGGAGCACGTCACCCCGGAATTCGTGCGCGACGAGATCGCCCGCGGCCGGGCAATCATCCCCAACAATATCAATCACCCGGAAACCGAGCCGATGATTATCGGCCGCAATTTCCTGGTGAAGGTCAACGCCAATATCGGCAACTCGATCGTGACTTCGTCGGTCGCCGAGGAAGTCGACAAGCTGGTCTGGGCGACGCGCTGGGGCGCCGACACGGTCATGGACCTGTCGACCGGGCGCAACATCCACACGATCCGCGAGTGGATCGTGCGTAATTCGCCGGTGCCGATCGGCACGGTGCCGATCTACCAGGCGCTCGAAAAGGTCGACGGCAAGGCCGAGGAGCTGACCTGGGAGCTGTTCCGCGACACGCTGATCGAACAAGCCGAGCAGGGGGTCGACTATTTCACGATCCATGCCGGGGTGCGGCTCGCCTACATCCCACTGACCGCCAGCCGGGTCACCGGCATCGTCTCGCGCGGCGGCTCGATCATGGCCAAATGGTGCCTGGCGCATCACCAGGAGAGTTTCCTCTACACGCATTTCCGCGAGATCAACGAGATCATGCGGGCCTATGACGTGTCGTACTCGCTGGGCGACGGGCTGCGCCCCGGCTCTAATGCCGACGCCAACGACCGCGCCCAGTTCGCCGAGCTGGAGACGCTGGGCGAGCTGACCAAGATCGCCTGGGAAGACGATGTCCAGGTGATGATCGAGGGCCCCGGCCATGTGCCGATGCACAAGATCAAGATCAACATGGACAAGCAACTCGAGGAATGCGGCGAGGCGCCATTCTATACGCTCGGGCCGCTCGTCACCGACATCGCGCCGGGCTACGACCACATCACTAGCGGCATCGGCGCGGCGATGATCGGCTGGTTCGGCACCGCGCTGCTCTGCTACGTGACGCCAAAGGAGCATCTGGGGCTGCCCGACCGCGACGACGTCAAGACCGGGATCATCACCTACAAGATCACGGCGCACGCCGCCGACCTCGCCAAGGGCCACCCGGCGGCGCGCCTGCGCGACGACGCGCTGTCGCGCGCACGCTTCGAGTTCCGCTGGCGCGACCAGTTCAACCTCGGGCTCGACCCGGAAACCGCCGAGAAGTTCCACGACCAGACCCTGCCGGCCGACGGCGCCAAGCTCGCGCATTTCTGCTCGATGTGCGGGCCGAAATTCTGCTCGATGGAGATCACTCAGCAGATCCGCGACTACGCGGCCTCGGGCATGGCCGAGAAGTCGGAGGAATTCCTGAAGCAGGGCGGCGCGATCTATACCGACGAGAAGGGCCTGCCGCGCGAAGCCGCAGATTAGCATTTTATCCCTCTCCCGCTTGCGGGAGAGGGTGGCGAGCGCCGCAGGCGCGAGACGGGTGAGGGTCCGTGCGCAATAACCCCTCACCCTCCCATCGCTACGCGATGGGCTCCTCCCTCTCCCGCAAGCGGGCGAGGGATGGTATAGCGCTCGCAATGACAGACAAAAGCGAACCCACCACAGCCGATCTCGAGGCGCGCCGCGCCGCGCGGCGCTATCCCGAGCGGCCGATTGTCGCCGTGCTCGTGGTCGTGCTGCGCGGCGACCGAGTGCTGATCGTCCAGCGCAAGCAGCAACCCAATGCCGGGCGCTGGGGGTTTCCGGGCGGCGTCCTCGAACTCGGCGAGACGGTCTTTACCGGAGCGATGCGCGAGCTGCGTGAGGAGACCGGGATCGTCGCCGAGCCGGCCGGGTTTCTCGACATCCACGACGCGATCACCCGCGACGACGAAGGCCGCGTGCAGTTTCACTACACGCTGATCGCGGTGCGCGGCGTGTGGCAGTCGGGCGATGGAGTCGCCGCCGATGACGCGGCGGATTGCGCCTGGGCCAGCCGCGCCGATATCGAGGCGGGCAAATACCCGACCTTTCCGACGCTGATGCCGCTTTTTGACAAGGCGCTCGCCGCGCAGCAGTGACGACAACCAGGTGCGGCGTTTCCGGCCTTGGGGCCGGTGACGCATCGGGTATTCTCTCCCGCGCGATCAACAAAGGAAGCGGCGGATGGGCCAGCTTATAGCGATGTTTTTGACGATTTTTGTCGCCGAGCTCGGCGACAAAACCCAGATCGCGACCCTGCTGTTCGCCGCCGAGGGCAAACACGCACCGCTGAGCGTCTTCCTGGTTTGCGGCGGCGCTTTGGTGTTGGGCGCCGGGATATCGGTCGTAATCGGGACCTATGGCGGCCAATGGCTCCAGCACGTGCCGCTCAAGCTCTTCGCGGGGATCGGCTTCACCGCGATCGGACTGTGGACCCTGTTCCAGTACTACCGCGGCGACTAACGCCGGCTAGAACATCTCCCGCAGGCGGCGATGCCGCTCGGCCTGCTGGCGCCAGCGGGTTTGCGCTTCGATCGTCACCGCCGGACGGCGCATGCGCAGCTCGGGAAGCGTGCGGCGGTACAGGGCGAGAGCCGCCGCATCGACAGCGATCGCAGCCGGCGTTGACGCTGGGACCGCGTCCGGCCGCAGCATCAGTGCGGCAGCGCCAAGGTCGGCCGCGACAAACAGCACGAGCATGACGCTGCCGTGGTCAAGCGGCATGACCAGCAGCAGCAACACCGCGATGAGCAGATACAGGCTGCATATGCCAAAACGCCCGCGACGCAACGAAGTGCCCTCCCCCAGCCTTGACGGCCGGTTTGCGGGGCAACATAGCTAAAATGCCGGGTAAAAGTGGGCGAATTGATGGTTAACGCCATCGCCAATTTTGTTAAGGCGACAGGCCTCGCAACGCTCAGAACGGAATCGTGACCGTATTGAGGATTGTCAGCCGGGGGCTGTAGGCGGCCTGGAATATGCCGATCCCCTCCGCCGGCCGGATCAGGTTGATCCGGTTCAGGAGGTTGAGCGCGGTGAGCCGGTCGGTGATCTTGCCGACACCTGGATCACATCCGGCAGTTTTTCTTGATCGGCAAAGCCGGCCCGCAGACCGCTGCTGTAGACACCGTCGAGATTGAAGGTGAAACCCATCCACTTGTAGCTCGCGCCCGCCGAGGCACCGATCAGCGGCTGATGATCGAGTACGATGTAATGCCCGTTGATAAAGGCGAGTTCGTCGGCTGGGAAGTTGAATTGGCCGGTCACGACCCCTTTCTGCAGGTTCCGACCGTATGTTGCATTGGCATGGGCCGAAAAGTTGTCAGTCTTGTAGTTGATCGACGCCTCGGTGCCCCAAATGAAGCCGTGGTCGTAGTTGAACGGGGCAAAAATCGGGACGTCGCCGAATTGCCCGGTGTCGAGATAGTGGCGGGTCAGCTCGTAGTAGTTGTCTTCCGCGAGCGTGATTTCCGGGGTCAGGTGGTGGACGATCCCGGCATCGACCTCGTAATCATCCTCGGTCAATGGGGTCGAGACGCCGTTTGGCCCGGCCGCGGTCGTGCCGGCGAAAGCGGCCGAAGCGGTCGGCGAAATGCCCTGGAAACTCGGAATCTGCATATAGCGCGCGAAGCCGCCGTGTAGCGTCGTGTCCGGCGTCAACAGCCAGGACAGGTTGATCGTCGGATCGAACTGGTTGTTGGTGGTGAACCCGGTCAGGACATCCCATCGGATGCCGGTATTGAGTTTGAGCCGGTCGTCGATCTGCCACAGATCGTCGATATAGATCCCCGAGACGATGTTCGTCGCATGCGCGTTGTTGACGACGGTGATCGGCGTCGTGCTGGTCTGGTTGCCGTTGGCGTCGGCCGGAAAGACCAGCGATGTGTCGTCGGCGATAACCCGGTATTCGCCTAGATAGAAACCGGTGCCGAGCGTGTGATTGCCAAGCTTATAGGTCAGGTCGCCCTGCAGCGTGTTGTCGAGATCGTCATGCGAGGCGGTCGAGGCGACGCCCTGAAAGATCAGCTCGCCCGCATTGTCGGGCTTGAACTCCTGCGAGATGTAGTGCGCCGCATAGGCTAGCTGCCACGTGAGATCGTCGCTTGGGGTGCTCTTCAACGTCACAATCGCTAGGTCGTCGCGGAATTGAGGTACGAGTTGATCGACGACGAGTTCATGGCGTTGTTCGCCCCGGACAGCGTGAATTGCTGCGGCAGGTTGGCGACGTTCGGGAGCTGGTTGTTGCTGGCGCTGGACGACACGATGACGCTGAGCTTGGTGATGTCGGTCAGCGGATAGGAGAACGAGGCGAACCCTTGGCCCTGGTTGGTGAAATCGTGGATCGGGTTGGGGGATGGCGTGGCCGAGCTGAACGCGGTCTGGCCCTGGTCATAAAGCATGCTGACGTAGTAGCTGAGCTTGCCGTCACAGCCGGCGTCCTGGACGCTCGGCTGCAAGACACCTCGCTGCCCGAAGGTCAGCGAGGCTTGTCCGCCGGGATTGGTACAGCCGTCCTTCGTCTCGATGTCGACAACGCCGCCCGTCGCGTAGCTGTAGCGCAGGCATGTCCTGAATATCGCTCTGCGTCGTGGTGTAGACATTGGCCCCGGTGGGCGACACACCGGCGCCGCTATTGGGGAGACGCGACGATTCGATAACGATCGGCGGCAGGTCGGCCGACGGAACTGGCAAGGTACCATTTAGAGCCGGCGGCGGTACGGGCGATGCCTCCTGCGCACTTGCCGGCGCCACTGCCACGGCCGCGATCGCCGATGTCAAGGTAATCCCACCCAAGGTTGAGATCACAAGCACGTGAATGCGACGCATTCGCAACGTTCTCCCAAAATTTTTGTCTATTCGGCTGGGCTAGCGGCCGGGCGAGCGGACGAATGGCCCGCGCGGCTCCGCTCGCTCGACGAGCCGACAACGCGCATCAGCCCGCCGATCAGCAGCAAGGTCGCGACGTAGAAGACAAGCTGGATACCGGCCGGTTGCGCGGTATAGCCGATCAGCGTGTGCAGGATGCGCCCGGCGAGCCCCTGGTCGCTGAGCAGCCACGAGGTGTCCCACAGATTGGAGCCGAGCGACGGCAGCAAATCGGCCTGCATCAGAAACGCCGCGCCTTGCGAGGCGAGCCCCGCCGCGAGCAACAGCACGAGCCAGCTCGTCACGGCGAAGAGCCGCCGCATCGGGATGGCGACGAGCCCCCAGTAAATCGCGGTCCCGGCGGCGACCC
Organism: Allostellaceae bacterium; assembly: GCA_035570495.1. GTDB lineage: Bacteria > Pseudomonadota > Alphaproteobacteria > ATCC43930 > CGMCC-115725 > DATARH01. The sequence continues at coordinate 12,397 of DATMLO010000258.1, forward strand.
CGAGCGCCAGGCCGATCACGCCGCCGACCACCATCGCCACCGGGCCCCCATTGCCCCCAAGCGCGATCCCGTAAAGAAACAGCACGATCTCCGAGCCTTCACGCAGCACCGCGAGCGCCACCACAAAGGCCAGAGCCCAAAGCGGACGGGCGCCGGAGCGCACCTCGCTGCCGAGCTTCATCGCGCTCGCCGCCAGCTCGCGGCCATGGCTGCTCATCCAGATATTGTGCCAAGCGAGCATGCCGACCGCGGCGAAGAGGATGGCCGCGTCAAACAATTCCTGGCCCATGCCCTCGGCCGCGGCGGCGATCGTCGCCGCGAATAGCGCGACAAGGCACGCGCCCAGCACGCCAGCCGCGATGCCGCCCGACACCCACAACCCGCGCCCCAGCGCGCCCCGGCTCGCCGCCATAACGATGCCGATAATCAGCGCGGCTTCGAGCACCTCGCGGAAGACGATGATGGCGGTCGGAAGCATATCCGGCGTCCTATTTCGCGGCCACGAGATGGCCACGGGTGTCGTGGTGAAAATCGTCGTAGAACTCATAGCTGCCGGGATCGAGCGGCCCGACAAAGACCGTAATCGTGTTTCCCGGCGTGACGATTTTCTCGAAATGCAGCACCTTGCTCTCGAACTCGGCAGTCGTCGCCTGGTCGTTCTTGACCAGCACTTTGACCTTGACGCCGGCGGGCACGGGCACTTCGCTCGGCACGAACTGATGATCCTTGAGGTCAATCGTGACCGTCGGATCGTCGGCAAAAGCCGGTGCGGCGAGGGCTACGGCGAGGAGCGAAGCGAGAAACAGGGGGCGCATCTCGATACCGCGCAAGTGATAATCGTTCTCAGCGTAAACTGAGTTACGAATGGTTCGCAAGCGCAATGCAGCGCATAGCGCCGTTGTGCGCGACGCGGAGGTCCTGCACGCGGCTCTCGGCAAGACCGTGGACTGCGCTATAACGGCGTCATACGCCGAGGTTTAGCGATAACGGGAGGGACAACATGCTTGATCTGAAAATCAAGGGCCGCAAGGCGATCGTCTGCGCCGCCAGCAAGGGGCTCGGCCGCGCCTGCGCGATGTCGCTCGGCCGCGCCGGGGTCGATCTCGTCATCACCGCACGCACCAAGGAGACGCTGGAGGCGACGGCGGAGGAGATCCGCAAGGAAACCGGCGCCAAGGTAACGACGGTCGCTGGCGATATCGGCACCGAGGCAGGGCGCGCCGCGACGCTTGCCGCCTGCCCCAACCCCGACATCCTGGTCAATAATTGCGGCGGCCCGCCGCACGGCGATTTCCGCGAATGGTCGGTCGAGGACTGGCAGAAGGCGGTCAACAACAACATGATCACCCCGATCATGCTGATGAAGGCGGTGGTCGACGGGATGTGCGAACGGCAGTTCGGCCGGATCGCCAACATCACCTCGGGCTCGGTGAAGTCGCCGATCCCCAATCTCGGCATGTCGAACGGCGCGCGCGCCGGGCTGACCGCGTTCTGCGCCGGCCTCGCGCGGCAGGTCGCCAAGTACAACGTGACGATCAACGGCGTTTTGCCCGGCCCGTTTCTCACCGACCGGCTGCGCTCGGGCATCGAGTTCGAGGCGCGCAAGCAGAACATCTCGTTCGAGGAGCAACTGGCGAAGACCGGTCAGCGCACTCCCGCGGGCCGCGTCGGCGACCCGGCCGAGTTCGGCGACGCCTGCGCTTTTCTTTGCGCCGCGTCGTCGGGCTTTATTGTCGGCCAGAACCTGCTGCTCGACGGCGGCGCCTTCAACTCGACGATGGGATAGGACCCAATTCCCAAGTCGTCATGGCCGGGCTTGACCCGGCCATCCATCAAACGAGGCAAGTGCTCGGGCATTAGCCCTACGTGTTGGATCCCCGGGACAAGCCCGGGGATGACGAAAGAAGCATGGGGGAAAACCATGAAACGCATTCTGTTCACGGCAGCGCTCATGCTGCCC
>DATMLO010000259.1:0-20707 GCA_035570495.1 Allostellaceae bacterium
AGACCACGCCGTACATCGACAGCTTGTCGAGCGGCGGGTTCGCGCCGTATAGCGCGTCGAGCTCGGCGGCGCGCTCCAGCGCATCCGGCAGATGGCGGAACACCTCGCAAACCGGCGGTGCACCAGGCGGCAGGGCACCGAGCGAACGGTGACGGTCGTAATCGCCCCTGCAGGTCACCGAGCGCTCACCGCGGATGTTGAGCGTCGCCAGCGCGTTGAGCTGGCCGGCATTGGGGATGCCGGCAATCATGCCGTATTGCTGGTGCACTGATGGATCGGAGGCGGTCGCCTCCATGCGGCCGAACTCGAGCGGCGGACCACGATATTTGTCGAGATCGGGGTAGATCGTCGCGGCGGCGACCGTGTCGGTTGGGAAATCGAGCGGCGCCCCCGCGCGGACCGTGCCGGGTGCCTGCTTGACCGGCGCGCCGTCTTTGGTGACGAGCCGGCTGGCGACGCCGTTATACGCCCGCACCCGGGCAAGATACTGCTCGACGACCGCGACGCAGCTCGTCTCTCCCGCCTTGATCGCGCGATGCAGCGCGTCAATCGTCGCTTCCTCGATCCGGAACGGCATGAACCTCACCCCTCGGGATGAGGGATGTTAGAGCGAGTCTCCGGTCGGTGGCGAGTTTTAGCGGCTTACGCGGCGATGCCCACCGCGGCGGCTTGCTCGGGAAAGACCACCCGGTCGAGTGGAAAGACGATCTTCGCCTCGGTGCCGACCCCGACCTCGCTGGTGAGCTGGAAGGTGCCGCCGTGCAGCTCCATCATCGCGCGCACCAGCGGCAGGCCGAGCCCGGTGCCCTGCTGCTTGCGGGAGAGCGACGAGTCGACCTGCTCGAAGGCTTCGAGCACCCGACCGATATCGTTCTGGTCGATGCCGATGCCGGTGTCGATGACCGCGACCGACAGGCCGTCGCGCGGGCTGGCGCGGCAGACGATTTCGACGCGCCCGCCGTCCGGGCTGAACTTGATCGCGTTGGTGACGAGGTTGAGCACCATCTGCATGGTCTTGCGCTCATCGCCACGCAGCAACGGGATATCGGGCGCTATGTCGACGGTCTGTTCGAGGCCGCATTCCTGTGCGCGCACGCTGGTCAATTGGATGACCGCGCGGATCGCGTCGCGGATATCGAAGATTCCCTCGTCGAGGCTCAGCTTGCCGGCTTCGGCTTTCGACAGGTCGAGAATGTCGTTGATGATCTGCAGCAGGTGCGTGCCGCTGGCATGGATGTCGGTGACATAGGAGCGGTATTGCTCGTTGCCGACGGTGCCCAGCACTTCATGAACCATCATCTCGGAAAAGCCGATGATCGCGTTCAACGGCGTGCGCAGCTCGTGGCTCATATTGGCTAGGAAGTCAGACTTGGCGCGGTTCGCCGACTCGGCCGCGTCGCGCGCTTGCTCGCGCTCGCGCAAGCTGCGGTAATACTCGACCGACATCCACAGCCCGACCCCGCCGATCAACAGGAACACCATCGCGGCGATGCCGAGACACTCCCAAGTGAGCGTCACAAAAAACGGCCCCACCGGCGCGTCGATTACAAAAGCGCCCATCACGTCGCCGAGCTTCCAGTTCGCGCCCGGCTGGATCTTGTTGTGGCAGTCGACGCAGCTGCGATCGTTGGCGAGTGAGGGGTAGACGGTACGGAAGACCGGCTGGCCGCCGAGGCTCAGCAATTGCGCGACAGGTTGCGGCGAAGCCTGGTCGACAAAGGACTCGATGATTTTCGCCATATTGGGGTCGGAAGGCTGTGTCGCGACTGCCTTTCCTTCGCGGCCGATAAAGCTCAGATGAAGCGCGTTCTGACCGTCGCGGGCCTTGTTGAACTGATCGATCGCATGGGCGCGAAAGGTCGATGGCACCGGCGCGGCCCCCATGCCGTCTTGTCCGCGGATGGTCGAATAGGTGGTGACGAATGAGGAGACGAGCTGTTCCGCGGTCGCCTTTTCGTCGGCCTTGTTGGCGACGAAGGAGCGGACGCTGATCTGGTAGAAACCGTACGCCGCGACAAAAGCCAGCGCCGCCGAGAACAATAGGATGCCAATCCACCCATTGCCCTCAGGCGAATGCATAAACGACGATGTGGCGCTGCGGAGCCTGTTCATTTGCCGCGCTCGGGTTACTCCGCACCGTGATACGCGGCCAATCCCTAACGTTGCTTGAACGCCGCTGCGGAGATGCCCGGCTATTGAGGAATAATTGATCCCATTGCGAGGAATTTCTGGCGGCGCTGGCGGCGCAGCGTCTCGCCATCGAGGCGAGCGAGCGGCCGCAGCGCCTCGTCGACGGCCTCGCCCAGCCGGGCAATAGCCTCTTGCGGCGCGCGCTGCGCCCCGCCGAGAGGTTCGCTGACGATCTGATCGACAACCCCAAGCCGCAGCATCTCCTGGGCGGTGAGCTTCAGCGCCTCGGCGGCGTCCTGGGCATTGTCGCCGCTGCGCCACAAGATCGAGGCGCAGCCCTCCGGGGAGATCACCGAATAGATCGCGTGCTCCATCATCAAAACCGCGTTACCGGCGGCGAGCGCGATCGCACCGCCCGAGCCGCCTTCGCCGATCACCGTCGCCACCACCGGCACCCGGATGTCGAGGCAGGTCTCGATCGCACGGGCGATCGCCTCGCTCTGTCCGCGCGCCTCGGCGTCGATCCCGGGATAGGCACCGGCCGTGTCGACAAAGGTAAGCAGGGGCAACTGGAAATGCTCGGCGAGGCGCATCAGCCGCTTCGCCTTGCGATAGCCCTCGGGCCGCGCCATGCCGAAATTGTGTTTGACCCGCGCCTCGGTGTCGGCGCCCTTCTCGGTGCCGAGCACGACGACGCTGCGGCCGCGAAACCGAGCGAGGCCGCCGACCACCGCCTGATCTTCGGCAAAGGCGCGATCGCCGGCGAGCGGGGTGAAGTCCTCGACAAGCCCGGCGACGTAGTCGCGGCAATGGGGACGCTCAGGATGGCGTGCGACGAGCACCTTTTGCCAGGGCGTCAGCTTCGCATAGGTCTGGCGCAGCAGCCGGTCGGCCTGGCCGGCGAGCCGGCCGACCTCCTCGGCGATGTTGAGGCCGTTTTCCGTGGAGAGATGGCGCAGCTCCTCGATCTTGCCTTCGAGCTCGGCGATCGGGCGTTCGAATTCGAGAAAATGGCGCATGCGCGTCGCTGTCCGCTATTTCCGGCGCGCCAGCGGATGCGCCGTCTCGACCAGCCGGCGCAGCCTCTCACCCTGGACATGGGTGTAGATCTGCGTCGTGGCGATGTCGGCATGGCCGAGCATCTGCTGCACACTGCGCAGATCGGCGCCGTGGTCGAGCAGATGGCTGGCGAAGGCGTGACGCAGCACATGCGGCGACAGCCGCGCCGGATCGAGATCGGCGCCAAGCGCCAGCTCTTTTAGCAGCTGGCCGCAGCGTTGCCTGGTCAGATGCCCCTCGCGGCCGCGCGACGGAAACAGAAAGCGCGACGCCTGCCCATCGGGCAAAAACGCCTTGCGGCCGGCGAGGTAATCGGCGAGCGCCTGACGCGACGGCGCGCTCAGCGGCACCATTCGCTCCTTGCCGCCCTTGCCGCGCACCAGCATAAACCGCGGATCGCGCTGCGCCGCGGCGAGCGGCAGGGTCACCAGCTCCGAAATGCGCAAGCCCGTCGCATAAAGCAGCTCCAGCACACAGCGCAGCCGAGCCCCCTCCTCGTCCGGCCATCTCTCGGCCGTGTCGATCAAACGGCCCACCTCGGCCTCGCTGAGCAGCTTTGGCAGCGGCCGGCCAAGCCGTGGCGTGTCGAGACCGCTGGTGGGATCGTCGGCGCGCAGCCCGTCGGTCAGCAGGAAGCGATAGAACTGCCGAATCGCCGACAGCCGCCGCGCCAAGGTGCGAGGCGCCAGCCGGCGCGTCCCGGCGGCCGCCAGATAGTCGTGCAGCGCTCCGGCATCGGCCGAGTCGAGCGCCGCCCCGCGCCCGGCGAGAAAGCCCGACAGGTCGATCAGATCGTTGCGGTAGGCGGCCAGCGTCAGCCGCGCCGCGCCGCGCTCGGCCGCGAGCATCTCAAGAAACGCGTCGAGACGCGGCGAGATCGCGACCGTCGCCGCCGGTTCATTTCGGGAAGCGGGCATCCGGCAAGACCTTCTGAACCTCGACCCGCGGGACATTGAAATGCCAGGTGGCGAGGAACACGCAGCCCCCCGCCGCCGCCAGTAGCACCACCAGAACAAGGACCACCGTCACCCTTGTCATCACCTCGGCTCGCGTCCCCCTGCTGCCGCTAACGCCCGAAGCATTTCCGCAGACCCGGAAAATGGTTTAGTACCCTGTGTTGGCGCGGCGAGAAACAGCCGCGACGCGTGTTGCGACAAGAGGCCGACCGAGGGCGACGCCAGATGGACGTCGAAACCGAGCCGCAAACGGCGGTGGAACCGGCGAAACGCCCCGCAGACTCCGCGCTGGAGTTGCGGCGTTCGATTGTTCTTGTCGGGCTCATGGGCGCCGGCAAGACCAAGATCGGCCGCCGACTCGCGGCGCGACTCAACCTGCCTTTTTTCGACTCGGACGAAGAGATCGAGGCCGCGGCCGGTGAGACCATCGAGGAAATCTTCACCAATCGCGGCGAAGCGGTATTTCGCGACGGCGAGCGGCGGGTCATCGCCCGGCTGCTTGGCGGACCGGTACATGTGCTGTCGACCGGCGGCGGCGCGTTCATGGACGCGGCGACACGCCGGGTGATCGCGTCGCGCGGCGTCTCACTGTGGCTGCGCGCCGATCTCGACGTGCTGTTCGCTCGCGTGTCGCGCCGCACCAACCGGCCGCTGTTGAAGACGCCCGATCCGCGCGCGGTGCTCGCCGAGTTGATCGATCGGCGCTATCCGATCTATGCCGAGGCCGACATCACCCTCGACAGCGGCAACGGCCCGCCCGACGCAACGGCGGGCCGCGCGATCACCGCGCTGGCGAGCTGCCCGCGCACGCAACTGCCGCCCGAGGAGGCTTGCGAACGATGAGCGGCACGATCGAAACGCTGCGCGTCGAGCTCGACGAGCGCGGCTACGACATCCTTGTCGGGCCGGGCCTCATCGCGACGGCCGGCACCCACATTCTGCCGCTGATGCGGCGCAAGCAGGCCGTCGTCGTCACCGACGAGACTGTCGCCGGGGCGCATCTCAAGCCGCTCGTCGCCAGCCTCGATGCCGCGGGGATCGCGCATCACGAGATCATTCTACCGCCGGGTGAAGGGACCAAGGACCTCGCGCATTTCGGACGCCTCGTCGACGACGTGCTTGCCCGCAACATCGAGCGCGGCACGATGCTGATCGCGCTCGGCGGCGGGGTCGTGGGCGATATTTGCGGCTTTGCGGCGGCGACGCTGCTGCGCGGTATTGATTTCGTACAGATCCCGACAACGCTCCTGGCGCAGGTCGACAGCTCGGTCGGCGGCAAGACCGCGATCAACACCAATGCCGGCAAGAACTTGCTGGGTGCGTTCTATCAGCCGCGCCTGGTGCTGGCCGACAGCGGCGCCCTGGCGACGCTACCGCGGCGCGAGCTGCTCGCCGGCTACGCCGAGACGGTCAAATACGGGCTCATCGCCGACGCAGGGTTTTTCGACTGGCTCGACGCCGACGCCAGCAAGGTCTGCGATCTCGAACCCGTCGCGGTCAATCGCGCGGTCATCACCAGCTGCCGGATGAAGGCGGAGATCGTCGCCGAGGATGAGCGCGAGACCGGCGACGCCCGAGCCCTGCTCAATTTCGGCCACACCTTTGGCCACGCGCTTGAAGCCGAAACCGGATTCGGCAACGCGCTGCTGCACGGCGAGGCGGTGGCGCTCGGTATGGTGCTGGCGTTCGATTTCGCCGTACGGCAAGGCATCTGCACCGGCCAGGACGCGACCCGCGTGCGCCGGCACATTTCCGCGATAGGGTTGCCGACCGAACTCGGCGCGCTCGGCCTCGCCGGCAAACCCGACGCGCTGCTCACGCATATGGGCAAGGACAAAAAGGTACGCGATGGCCGGATCACGCTGATCCTGCCGCGGCGGATTGGCGACGCCTATGTGATGCGCGACGCGACGGCCGAGGATTTGCGGGCGTTTCTCGCCGACGCAGCCTAAGAGCTCTCTATCAAGCGGCCTTCTACCGGCCGCGACACGGCCTCGGAGGGGCCGGCCGCGAGCGCCTTGCGGTAGAAATCGACGATATAGATGCGAATCGCCGCGGTCAGACCCGGCATGTAGCGATCGCGGTCGATCTCGGTGACGAGGTCGTTCAGCGATATCGCGCGGCGCCGCGCGATATCTTGCAGCCCGTCCCACATCGACGCTTCAAGCCGCACGCTCGTCCGGCGCCCGTTGACGACGACGTTGTGCGGCGACAGCAAGGAGAGAGGGCGTCCACCCGGTCGCGGCTCACGCCGCGGCGATGCCAATGCCATGGCGCAACTCTATACGCTGCGCGCCGATTTGCAATGTTTGCGTGTGTGTAGATAATTAATACATACAATAGTAGCTTACGAACGTTCCTCGCCGGGCGCGAGCGTGGTCAGCGCCAAGGCGTGAACGCCACCCTTCAGCTCGGCGGCCAGCGTCTCGTAGACGAGACGCTGCCGCGCCACCCGGCCCATACCGGCAAACACATCGGAGACCACCGTCACGTTGAAATGCGTCTCGCCGCCCTGCCCGGCTCCACCCGGATGACCGGCATGCCCGGCGTGGCGCGCCGAATCGTCAACGATGTCGAGACGGGTCGGCGCGAACCGCTCAGTCAGCTTTTTTGTCATCGTTTCGGCCACTGTCATCGCGGCGTCTCCCGTTCCATAGCCGCCGCGGCGCCGAGAAAGCCTGCAAGGTCATCGACCACGTAATTGATGTGATCGGCCTCCGATGCGATCGCCGCCCAGTCGACGCTGGTCTTGACCCAAGCCGTCGTCATGCCGATCGCGGCGGCGGGGGCCAGGTTTTTCGCCATGTCCTCGACCATCAGCGCCCTTTCCGGCCGCACCCCGAAGCGCTCGACAAAAACCCGCAGCGGCGCCATTGCCGGCTTGGGCGAAAACTCCGAAGCGACGATATCGAAAATATCGTCAAAATAATGGCTTATGCTGAGGTGTTTGAGCAGATTCTCAGCATGGGGCACCGAGCCATTGGTATAGATGAGCTTGCGGCCGGAGAGGCCATCGAGCGCCGTCACCAGGGCCGGATTGGCCGGCACGCAGCTCAGATCGACATCGTGCACAAAAGCCATGAACTCGTGCGGGTCGATGCGGTGCACCGCCATCAGCCCGTGCATCGTTGTGCCGTGCTCGCGGAAATACTGCGCGCGCAGCACCTTTGCTTCGTCGAGCGACACGCCGAGCAGCTGGCAGATATATTGGTTCATCCGCTCCTGCACGAGCGGGAAGAGGCCGCTCGAGGCCGGATAAAGCGTGTTGTCGAGATCGAACACCCAGGTCTCGACCGCCCCCAGCGGACAGCCCTCGCGGCGAACGGAATAGGCCATCTCAGCCGCCGCGGATCAGCGTGCCCGCGCCCTCGGTAAAGAGCTCCAGGAGCATCGCGTGCGGCACGCGCCCGTCGAGGATGACGGCAGCCTCGGTCCCGCCGGCGACCGCATCGAGACAGGTCTCGACCTTGGGGATCATCCCGCCCGAGATCGTACCGTCGGCGATCAGCCGCCGCACCTCCGTGGCGCTCAATTCGGGAATCAGCTTCTTCTCCGCGTCGAGCACGCCCGGCACATCGGTCAGCAGCAGAAATCGTGCCGCCTTGACCGCCGCCGCGACGGCGCCCGCCACCGTGTCGGCGTTGATGTTGTAGCTTTCGCCCGCCGGCCCCACCCCGATCGGTGCGATGACCGGGATCATCTTCGCCGCGCGAAACCCGTCGAGCACGCCGATATCGACATGCGCCGGCTCGCCGACAAAACCGAGATCGCCATTGCGCGTCGATTTCGTCGCGTGCAGGAAATTGCCGTCGCCGCCGGTCAGGCCAATCGCACAGCCGCCGACCTCGTTGATCGCGGTCACGAGATGGCTGTTGATGGTGCCGACGAGCACCATCTCGACCACCTCCATCGTCTCGGCGTCGGTGACCCTGAGGCCGTTGACGAACTGGCTCTTGATCCCGAGGCGCTCCAGCGTGCGGTTGATCTGCGGTCCGCCGCCGTGGACGACGATCGGGTTCATGCCGAGCTGACGCAGCAGCACGACATCCTGGGCGAAGGTCTCGCCGCCAGCGCCCATCGCGTGGCCGCCGTATTTGACGACCACGGTCTTTTCGGCATAGCGCACCCAGTGCGGCACCGCTTCGGCGAGCACCTTGGCGAGCAGCGTGGGATCGACGGACGGGAGATGCGGCGCGGCGTCATTCATGGCGGCGGCACTCTACCGTGACCTCGGGAGGGGCGCCACCTCAGCGAACTCGGCGAGCGCCGCGCGCAACGCCGCAATGCCAAGCCGTTTTTCGGCGCTTGTCAGGTGGATTTCGGGATGGGCGGCACGGTAACGCTTGAACTCGGCCGCGACGCTTCCCGCCACTTCGGCAAGCGCGGCGGGTTTGATTTCATCGATCTTGGTCAGCACTGCCTGGTAGCTGAGCGCGGCATTGTCGCACAGCGCCAAGGTCGGACGATCGGTATCGGTGATCCCGCGCCGCGCGTCGATCAGCAGGCAGGCGCGGCGCAGGCGCGCTCGCGCCGTCAGGTAATGCTGAACAAGATCGGTCCACGCGCGCATCGCCCCTTTCGACGCCGATGCGAAGCCATAGCCGGGCAAATCCACCAGCATCAGCCGGCCGCCGAGATCAAAGAAATTGATCTGCTGCGTCCGCCCCGGCGTGTGCGAGGTGCGCGCCAGCATCCGCCGGCCGGTCAGCGCGTTGACGAGGCTCGACTTGCCGACATTGGAGCGGCCGATAAAGGCGATCTCGGGAAGTGTCTCTGGCGGCAACGCGCCCGGGTTGGCGGCGCCGGCGACAAATCGGCATTCCTGGGCAAACAAGAGGCGCCCCGCCTCCAGCGCCGCGGCATCGAACTCGCGCGCCGGGAACACGTCCCCCGGCGACGCGGCTAGACCGCGCCCCGTTTGTGCATGATCGCCCATTGCTGCGCGATGCTGAGAAGGTTGTTCCACGACCAATAGATCACCAGGCCCGCCGGGAATGCCGATAGCATGTAGGTAAAGACGATCGGCAGGAACATGAACATCTTCGCCTGAATCGGGTCGACCGGCTGCGGGTTCAGCTTCTGCTGCAAGAACATCGTGACGCCCATGATGAGCGGCCACGCGCCGATCAAGAGGAAATGGCCGATCACCGGCACGGTCGCGGGGTCATACGGTATGAGCCCAAACAGATTGGCGAACGAGGTCGGGTCCGGCGCCGAGAGATCGTGAATCCAGCCGAAAAACGGCGCGTGGCGCATCTCGATCGTGACGAACAGCACCTTGTAGAGCGAGAAGAACACCGGAATCTGGATCACGATCGGCAGACAGCCGGCGAGCGGGTTGGCGCCCACTTTCTTGTAGAGCGCCATGATTTCCTGCTGCTGCTTCGCCTTGTCGTCCGGGATGCGCTCGCGGATTTTCGCCATCTCCGGCTGCAGGAGCTTCATCTTGCTCATCGCAGCATAGGACTTATTGGCGAGCGGGAAGAAGGCGAGCTTGACGAGGAAGGTGAACAGCAGGATCGCCAGCCCGAAATTGCCGAGCATGGCTTCAATAATCAGCAGGATGCGGAAGATCGGCTTCGTGAGAAACCAGAACCAGCCGAAATCGATCGAGTAGTCGAACAGCGGAATGCCCGAGGCCGCGTAGTTCTGCAGCAGGCTCAATTCCTTCGCGCCAGCGAAGAAGCGCATCGAGGTGGACGCGGTGCCGCCCCCCGGGACGCTGATCGGCGCGGCGGTATAGTCGACCTGGTAGCGGTCAACCTTGTCGGCGCCGATCGCCTTGCGGAACTGCGCCTTGACCTGGGTGCTCTGCGATGGGACGAGCGCGGTCAGCCAGTATTTGTCGGTAAAGCCGAGCCAGCCGCCGTCCGAGCTGAACTCGACGGGCTTCTCCGGGGTCAGCGACGCATATTTGACGTCCTGGATCGCGCCGTTGAGGTAGCCGATCGGTCCCTCGTAGAGGATGTAATAGCCCGACACCGGCGGCGTGCCGCTGCGGCTGATGAGACCGTAGGGCGTCAGGCTGACCGCCGCCGCGCCGCTGTTCTTCACCGCATCGTCGATCGTGAACATGTAGTTTTCGTCGATGCTGATCGTCCGCGTGAAGGCGAGGCCTCCGCCATTGTCCCAGGTCAGGGTCACCGGATTGCCGGGGCTGAGCGTCCCGCCGACTGCGGTCCATTTCGTGTCGGGCCCCGGCAGCTTGACCCCGGGGACATCGGCCCAGCCGAATTGCGCGAAATACGGGTCCTCGGTCCCCGTCGGCCACAGCAGCACGACCTCGGGGCTCTTCGGGTCGACAGTCTCGTGGTAGGTCGCAAGGGTAAGGTCATCGATGCGCGAGCCGGTCAACGCGACGGAACCGTGCAGGCGCGGCGTATCGATCTTGATGCGTGGCTGGTCAGCCTCGGCCTGCTCGCGCGTCTCGGCTTGCGCCTGGGCGGCGGGAGCACCACCGACCGGCGCGGCGGCCCCGGATGGCGTCTCACCGGCTGGCGTCGCCGGCTGATTCGTCTGTCCGGCGGTCTGCGCCGCCTTTGGCGGTGGTGGCGGCGGATGCGGCAGGAAATGCTCGGCGAGATATTGAAACCCGAACAGGATCGCCACCGACACGACGATCGCGATAAGAAGGTTCTTCTGGTCCATCAGCGGGTCTCGCCGCCTTGCGGCGCGGGTACGGGGTCGTAGCCGCCGCCCCCCCAGGGATGGCAGCGGCACAGCCGGCGCGCGGCGAGGACGCTGCCGCGCAGCGGCCCGTGCAGCGCGATCGCCTCATCGGCGTAATGCGAGCAGCTCGGCAGATAGCGGCAGGCGGACGGCAATACCGGCGCCAGCAATAGCTGATAGGCGCGGATCGCCGCGCGCAGCAGCAGCCCGATCCCAGCGCCGGCGAGGCTCCCTAGCATCTCATCCTTCTCCGCGGCGCGCCGGCCCAGCGGCATTCGAGCGGGCAACCTGCCGCAGCGCCCCTTCGAGATCGGCGAGCAGCTCGGCATAAACCCGCCCGCCGGTCTCGGCGCGCGCGATCAGCACATAATCCGTACCGGGCTTGCCGTGAAGGGGCAGCACGCTCGCGGCAGCCGCGCGCAAACGCCGCTTCGCCCGGTTGCGCGCCACCGCGTTGCCGACCCGCTTGCTCGCGGTAAAGCCGACGCGCAGCGCCAAAGCGCCGTCGTCGGGCCGCGGAGCGGCCTGCAGCACCAGTCCCGGCCGCGCCGCGCGCACACGCCCGGCGGCGACGCGAAGAAAATCAGCGCGCGTCTTGAGCTTGTCGAGGCGGGCGGTCATAGCGATATGCGATTGAGCGAGCCGCGATCGGCGTAGCGCCGAGGGGCTCAGCCGGCGGGCCTAGGCAGACAGGCGCTTGCGGCCCTTCGCGCGGCGCGCGGCCAGCACCCGACGGCCGCCGACGGTCGCCATTCGCGCACGGAAGCCATGCCGACGCTTGCGGATCAGTCTGCTGGGCTGGTAAGTGCGCTTCACGGCACCAACTCCGATGGCAAAGGCCGTGTTTCGGCGGAGGGCGCTGTATACGGGAGCGGTCCGGCCAAGTCAACGATGCGGCCGGGCGTGGCGTGCATTACTTATGGGCGTTAGTGACGGGTAAGGGAGCAGGCTGTTGACCGATCAAGCGACGCTGGACGCCGCCGACATCGCCTTTCGCCAATGGTCGGCGCCGTCCAACGGCGCGATCGAGCCGGGCAGCGAGACGCATAAGACCGCGTTCTGCCGCATGCTGCTCGAGACGCACAACCCCTATAAGCCGGCGGTCATCGACTGGCCGAAGCTCGACAACGCCGCCCTCGAACGGTTGACCAGCCTGCCGATCTGGGACATCGCGGTGCAGACCGAGGGCAAGGCGAAAATCCGCGCCCAGACCTACGCCGACATGATGAGCGACCCCCTGCTGCGCCAAGCGATCACCCTCGATGGCTTCGAGGAGGGCCGTCACAAGGAGGTGCTCGGCAAGCTTGTCGCGACCTACGGCATCGCGCTCGAACCCGAGCCCGAATATCCCCGCCCGCGCAGCCCCGAATGGGCTTGGATGACGCTCGGCTACAGCGAATGCATCGACAGCTTCTTCGCGTTCGGCCTCTTCGCCGTCGCCAGAGAGTCGGGCTTCTTTCCGCTCGAGCTGGTCGAGACCTTTGAGCCGGTGATCCAGGAAGAGGCACGCCACATCCTGTTCTTCGTCAACTGGGCCGCCTGGCACTATCGCAACCTGCCGTGGTGGCAGAAGCCGTGGTGGTGGGCACGGACGGTCGCGGTGTGGATCAGGCTGGTGCGCGAGCGCATCGGCTTTGCCCGCGGCATCGGCGCGGGCAAGGACGAAAAGCCGCAGGACAACAACTTCACCGTGACCGGCACCAAGGCGGTCGCGGATGTCGACCTGCCGATCGCCGCGCTGCTCGACATCTGTCTCGCCGAAAACGACCGTCGCATGGCCGGCTACGATCCCCGCCTGTTGCGGCCGATGATGATCCCGCGGCTAGTGCGCTTCGCCCGCCGCTTTATGCGCACGCCGCGCCCGGCCACGGCGTGAAGCTTCTGCCCGTCTTGCTGATCGCCGCTGGGATCGCGGCGATGGCGGCGCTGGTGGTGCATTTTGGCGCCGAAGCGGTCGGCGCCGCGCTGTTGGCCGTCGGACTTGATGGCTTTCTTTCGGTCGTGGCGATCCATACCGGGCTGATCGCGGCGATGGGGCTGGCCTGGGGCGCGCTGCTGACGGGGCATAAGCCGTGGATCGCGATCTGGGGCCGTTTTGTCCGCGATGCCGGATCAGAGGTGCTGCCGCTGTCGCAAGTCGGCGGATATGTGCTCGGCACCCGCGCGGTGGCACTGGCCGGCGTCCCGGCAACTCAGGGCGCGGCGAGCACGATCGTCGATGTGACCCTCGAATTTGTCGGCCAGCTCGGCTACATCGCGCTCGGCCTCGTCTGGCTGCTCTATCTCCATACCAGCGGCGTCGAACCGCAGGTCGTGGCGATGGGGCTGGCCGGGGCGTGCGTCCTGGCCTTTGCCTTTGTCTTCATGCAGCGGCGCGGCATGCGCTATGTCGACCGCATCGCGCGCATCCTCGGCCAGGGGTGGGCGGACAAGACCGCGGCGGGCGCGACCGCGCTGCACCAGGCGCTCGAGGCGATCTACACCCGCCCCGGCGGGGTCTGGCGGAGCCTCCTCATCCATTTCATTTGCTGGATCGTCAGCGCCAGCGAGGTCTGGGTCGCGTTGTGGTTCGCCGGGCGACCCTTGCCGTTTGGCGATGCGATCGTCATCGAAAGCCTGGTCTATGCGATCCGCACCACGGCGTTTTTCGTGCCCAATTCGGTGGGAGTGCAGGAAGGCGCCTACATCCTGCTCGGCGGCGCCTTCGGGCTCAGCCCCGAGATGGCGCTGGCGCTGTCTTTTGTAAAACGAGCGCGCGATTTAACGATCGGCCTTCCGGTCATCGCGCTGTGGCAGGCAATCGAGGGCGGCCGGATCATGCGCCGCGTGTCGGCGAAAGCCGCCGCGGAGCCGGCAGCCGGACGGAAATAAGCCAAAAAATAAAACTCGGCCAATCACGGCCGCGTCGATGGATTGGCCGGAGCGCCGTATTGGCTTAAACTCTCCGGCGGCATGAACGGGATGCGCGACATACGGGTGATGCGGTTCGGCGCCTTCGTCGCCGGCATTGCCCTTTACATGCAGCTCGCCATTGTCGGCGCGGGAGCGTTGCCGGCGACGTCCGCCGTGACCGCCGATGCGCTCGGTGAGCACGCACTGTGTCTGTCGGGTGGCGGCGGCATACCGGCGCAACCCGCCGACAGCGCCCCCGCCGCGCCGACGCACGACCACACGCTGTTCTGCTGCTTGTGGCACTCGCTGTCCGGCGTCGCGCCGCAAACCGCGCCGGCAGCGGTCCCGATCGCCTACGCGATCGTGGCGCCGAGCGATATCGGCGACGCAGCCCTTATCCCCGGCCCACCCCATGGGCCGGCCAACGCCCGAGCCCCTCCCGTCCCAGCCTGAGACAAAGCGTTCCACGTGGCGGCCGGCGGCGGAACACCCGTCGGCTTGCCCGGCTGTTCTCCAGGCTGGGAGTATTTGATGAATCGCCTCATTTTGGGGGTCGCCGCGCTTGCGTTGACATGCGCGACGGCGTCTCCAGCCCTTGCCCACGCGGTATGCGGCAACCGCGTCTTTCCAGCGACGCTGGTCATGGACGACCCCGGCGTCAGCGACGAGCTGTCGCTCCCGACGATCGCATACCAGCCGATCCCCGCCGTAAACGGCAATCCAGGTGGGCATTCTGTCGATTACGGGTTTGAGATCGACAAGAACATCACCGAGGACCTGGGGATCGCGATCAACGACGATTACTTCACGCAGCACGGTGTCGGACAGAAGCCGCTCAATGGCTGGGACAATGTCATGCTGACGCTGAAGGACAAGTTCCTGTGCGTCGATCCGGACGAGCTGATGATGTCGATGGGCGTCATCCATGAGTTCGCCGGAACCGGTTCGTCGCAGCTCCGCGGCGCCGGGGTCATCGCCTCGACCGGCAGCACGGCGCCGACCTGGTATGTTGGTAAGGGGTTCGGGGACTATCCGATCGGCATGTTCCGCCCGCTCGCGCTGACCGGCGAGCTCGGCTACCAGATTTCCGACACGCCGAGTGTCAGCCCCGATGAGTGGGACTACGCCGTCTCGCTGCAATATTCGATGCCCTACTTGGCGCAGCACGTGAAGGCGCTCGACATCCCCGATTTCATCAACCACCTGGTGCCCCTGGTCGAGGTGTCGATGTCATCGCCCGACCGGGGCCCGACCACCGGGCAGATCGCGCCGGGTGTGATTTACCTGGGAAATACCTACCAAATCGGGGCCGAGGTGTTGATCCCAGCGAACCACGCAACCCGGCAGCTTCAAGGCACCGGGTTCCTCGTGCAGTTCCACCTCTTCACCGACGACCTGCTGTACGACACGCCATTCGGCAGACCCCTTATCGACAGGAACCTTTGGCAATGACCCGACGCATCCCGGCGATTTTCGCCTTTGCGGCCGCCGCGCTTGTTTCTGGAGCGGCGCTCGCTCATGCTTTTCTCGATCACGCCCTCCCCGCCGTCGGCGCGACGGTCGCCCAGGCCCCGACCGAGCTCACGCTGTGGTACACGCAGGCGCTCGAGATGGCCTTCACTGGCGTCGAGGTAACGAACGCGACCGGCCAGCGTGTCGACACGGGACAAGCCTCGCTCGACCCGAAAGACCCGCAGGAGCTGCATGTACCGCTGAAGCCGTTGCAGCCCGGCGAGTACAAGGTCACTTGGCACGCTCTTTCGGTCGACACGCACCGCACGACCGGCGATTTCAGTTTCACGGTTGGGCGATGAGAAGCCGCGATGACTGAGGCGTGGATTGCCCTCCGTTTCTTGCATTTCGCCACGGCGATGGCAGCGTTCGGCGTCGGCGCGTTTCGTGTCTACGCCTTCACCGGATCACCTGGCGCGTCAAGCGATGCGCCCGCGCGCATGGCGCTGGATGCATCGCTCGCCCGGGCGATGCTCGTTGCGACGGCCTTGGCTCTGCTGTCGGCGCTGGCGATCGTCCCGTTTGTCGCCAGCGAGATGGCCGGGTCGGCGGCCGCCGCACTCGACCCGGCAACGCTGCATGCCGCGATGCTCGACACGGATTTCGGCCATGTCTGGTGCTGGCATATGGCGCTCGCCGCGGCGCTGCTGGTGCTGAGCGCATTGCCGCGGCGGCGCTGGCAGGTCGGGCTGACGACGCTGGCGGCGCTCTCGGTCTTGGCGAGCCTCGGTCTTACCGGCCACGCGGCGATGGATATGGGCGGCGGGACGGCGCACGAGATAAACCAGATGGCGCATCTGACGGCGGGCGGGTTGTGGCTTGGCGGGCTGCTGCCGCTGGGCGTGCTGCTGCGCCGCGCGGTGCGGCCGGACGGCGCGGCCTATGTGCCGCTCGCCCGGATCGCGCTGCCGCATTTCTCGCAGATCGGCTACGCCGCGGTGGCGCTCCTGCTGATTACCGGGACGGTGAACAGCGTGATGCTGGTCGGCAGCTTCGGCGCGTTCGCGACCTCGCCCTACGGCCGCTTGCTGGCGGTCAAGATCGCGCTGTTCCTCGCGATGGTCGCCCTCGCGATGGTCAACCGCTTTCGTCTGCTGCCACGGCTCAACGGCCCCAAGGCCGCGAGCGTCCCATTGCGGGCGCTCGCCCGCTCGGTCCTCGCCGAGCAGGCGCTCGGGCTCGCGATCCTCGCCGTCGTCGCGGTGCTCGGCACCTGGCCGCCTGCGAACATGGCAATGTAATTACGCAAGTCTCTTGCGGAATTACATTGCCGGCGATAGGGTCGGAGCATGGCCCGCACCCCCATCGTCTCGACTGCGTTATTGAGCCTGATGCGCGAGCGTCACCACCACGCTTGGACACTCGAAGACCTGCATGCCGGACTCGCCGAGCGCGACATCGCGGCGGATTTCTCATCCGTGTTCCGCGCCGCCGAGAAGCTCGCCGCCGCCGGCGACATCCGCAAGCTGACTCTCGAGGACGGCCGCGCCCGCTTCGAGCTTCGTGACGCACATCACGACCATCTGCACTGCACGCGCTGCGGCGAGCTGGTGCCGGTGCCGTGCCTGCTGGGCCCCGGCAATTTCGCCGCGCTCGAGCGCGAGGCCGGGATCGCCATCCTCGACCA
Organism: Allostellaceae bacterium; assembly: GCA_035570495.1. GTDB lineage: Bacteria > Pseudomonadota > Alphaproteobacteria > ATCC43930 > CGMCC-115725 > DATARH01. The sequence goes on from DATMLO010000259.1 coordinate 16,846, forward strand.
CCACCTCGTGTTGAGCGGCATCTGCCGCGATTGCCGCGCCAGCCCAGTAGCGGGTGCGCTGGCATGAACCTCTGGGAGCCGAGCCACGTCAATCTGACGGTCGACCTCTTGACCGCGTTCCTGCTTGGTCTGGTGCACGGCATCACCCCGGACGAGCACACCTGGCCGATCACCTTCAGCTACGCGGTCGGCGGCTATTCGACACGACGCGGGCTGCGCGCCGGGCTGATCTTTTCGGCGGCATTCACGGTGCAGCAGGCGTTCGCGAGCGAGCTCGCCTATCTCGGCCTGACGCGCTGGTTCACCTTCGACGCGTTCGACGGTGTGGTCTACGTCGTTGTCGGCGTCATCATGGCGACTGCCGGGCTTTACATCACCGGCTCGGGTAGCCTGCCGCATCTGCATCTGCCGGGGTTCGGGCGACTGTCGCACGACCATTCGGCACAGCCGCGCGAGCTGAAGCCGTGGATGCCGGCGGTGCACGGGTTTATCGCCGGCTGGGGGCTCGATGCGTTCTCGGCGATCATCTACACGACCTTGGCGCCGGCGATGCCGTCGGCGGCGCTCGGCTGGCTGCCGGGGCTGTTCTTTGGCATCGGGACGCTGATCGTCCAGGCCGCCGCGGGCGCGGCGTTCGGCTTGTGGGCCGCGCGCCGCAGCTTGCCGCCCGAGGCAATCCGCGAGATCGCACTCATCACCGCGGCGCGCACGCTGACCTGGGGCGGGATCGCCTTCGCGCTGTTCGGGGTCTTCACACTGCTCTTTCCGCGCGCCGCCGATTTCGAGATCGCGACACCGCTTCACATCCACAATCTCGATACGCTGGGTCTGCCGTTCCTCTTGGTCATCTTCACGGTGCTGGGCGTCGGGGTGACGACGTTTGTCTCGGCGACCCAGGCATGGCGTCGGCGGGTCCTCGCCGAAGAAAGCTCGGCATGAGCCGGCGGGACGGCATCGCGAGAGGGGCGGCCATGCGACTCGGCCTCTTCGCGGTGCTATTCCAGGCGATCCTCTTCGGCTGGCACCACCACGATCTCGTCTTCGCCGGGCATCAGACCAGCCCGGCCGCCAGCCACCCCAACGCGCCGCCACAACCCGTCGACGACGAAGACGGCTGCGACATCTGTCAGGTTCTGCACCATCTGACAGCGGCCCCGGCAGACCTCGCTGCCGCTCCGCCATCCTTGGCAATTGCGCCGATCACGATCATCGGCGACGCGGCGTTTTGCGCCCGCGCGCCGGCGCTTGCCTTCTACGCCCGAGCCCCTCCCCTCGTCTGACGCTGTCATCGGTTGACCGACTGAGCCTTTGACCGGGCGCGGTGACGTATCGCCGCGCCGCAGCTTCACGATGAGGAAATCCCATGTCACGCCCCCGCCTCGCGGGCCGGCGCGCGTTGTCCGCGTCGCTCGCCGGATTCTGCCTGTTTTCCATCTCCGCCATCGCCGACGATCAGACCACTCGGCCGCTCGCTGGAGCCGGCACGCCTTTGCCGCCGCAGACGCTGGGCGCCGATCTCGTGCCGAACACCTCGTTCGATATCGATGTCGTCGCCAAGCAACTCAACGAGGCGCGCATCAACATCGAACCGAAGATCGGCGCCTCGACCTATACGCTGAGCCAGCCGGCGATCCAGGATTTGCCGAACGGGTCGAGCACGGCGATCGATGACGCGATCCTGCAAATGCCCGGCGTCGACCAGGACAACGCCGCCAATAGCGGGCTGCACGTGCGCAACGAGCACCTCAACGTGCAATACCGCATCGATGGCGTGATCCTCCCTGATGGGGTGAGCTTTTTCGGCCAGGATCTGAGCACGCGTTTTGTCGATTCGATGCAGCTCATCACCGGCGCGCTGCCGGCTGAATACGGGCTACGCACCGCCGGCATTATCGACATCCAGAGCAAGAGCGGGATGTTCCAGCCGGGCGGCTCGGTGACACTCATGGGCGGCAGTCACGGTACGGCAAACCCGAGCCTCGAATACGGCACCTCGGTCGACGGGTACAATTTCTATTTCTCGGGCGATTATCTCGACACCAATGAAGGTGTCCAAAACGTCACCGGCAAATACAACCCGATCCACGATCACAGCGAGCAGACGCACGATTTCGCCTATCTCGAAAAAATCCTCGATCCGAACAACAAGATCAGTTTCATGGTCGGCGAGTTCAACGCGCAATTCCAGATCCCCAATAATCCCGGCCAGCCGACCTTCCCCGGCATCACGGCGATCAACGGCACGCCGATTTCCGCCTTCAACTCGGCCAATCTCAACGAGCATCAGACCGAGGGGGCCCAGTTCGGCGCGCTCTCGTTCCTGCATTCGGAAGGGCCGCTCGATTTCCAGGTCTCGGTAATCTCGAAATACAGCTTCCTCGACTATCACCCGGATCTGCTGGGCGATCTCGCCTTCAATGGCATCGGCGAGACCGCCGAGCGCACGAGCTGGGCCAACGCGCTGCAAGCCGAAGGCAGCTACCGGCTCAACGAGGACCACACGCTGCGCGTCGGGATTCTCATCAGCGGCGAGCATGTGACATCAAACACCAACGCCGACGTGCTGGCGCAGACCGGCACCGATGCCTCGGGCAACCCGATCTTCACCACCACCACGACCAACATCATCGACAACACGCAGAAGACGAGTTTCAGCTACAGCGCCTATTTGCAGGACGAGTGGCGGGCGCTCGACACTGTCACCGTCAATCCCGGGATACGCTACGACGTCGTCAACGGCTACACGACCGGCAGCCAGTTCAGCCCGCGCCTCAATACGGTGTGGAAAGCGACGCCATCGACCACCGTCCATGCTGGTTACGCGAGCTACTTCACCCCGCCGCCGCAGGAGCTGGTCGCGACGACCGACCTCGCGCTGTTCGCCAATACGAGCGCCCAGCCGGCGGTCACGCAGGACAGCCCGATCAAGAACGAGCGCGCCCAATACCTCGACGCCGGCGTGACGCAGGAATGGTTGCCGGGGCTCAAGACCGGCGTCGATCTCTATTACAAATACGCCCGCAACCTGATCGACGAAGGGCAGTTCGGCTCGCCTGTCGTGCTGACGCCCTTCAACTATCATCTCGGCATCAATCAGGGCGTCGAGCTCACCGCCAATTACACGGCGGGAGATTTCGACTTTTACGGCAATCTGGCGATCGCCAAGCAGAAGGCGAAGGGGATCAACTCGGCGCAGTTCAACTTCAGCCCGGCGGACCTGGTGTCGGCCGACAGCATGCTGGTCAATACCGACCACAGCCAGCTCTACACGGCCTCGGCCGGCGTGGCGTATACCTGGTGGGGCACGCGTTTCGCGGCCGACTTGATCGCCGGCTCGGGCCTGCGCAGCCAGCCCGCCAACGACACACAATTCAATGGCGAAACGGTGCCGTCTTACGAACAGGTCAACCTGTCGATCACCCATCGCTTCGAGCAGGCGCCGGGCGGCCCGATCACCCTGCGCCTCAGTGTCGTCAATTTGCTCGACGAGACTTACCTGCTGCGCAGCCAGACCGGGATCGGCGTCTTTGCCAATCAATACGGTCCGCGGCGTTCGGTCTTTGCCAGCATCACCAAGGAGTTCTAAGGTGCCGCGCAAGATCGCCGACGCGGCAACCACCGCCGAAGCGGCGCAAGCGGATTTTGGATGAGCGGCAGGCTGAGGACGCGCGTTTGAAACTCTCGCTTCCCTTCTCGGCCGCCGCGCATTTCCTGCTGATCGCGCTGCTGTTTCTGTTTCCGCTGATGGCGGTGGCCCCGCCGCCGCATGTCGATTTGTCGAATGCGGTGTCGGTGGTGTTCGCGCCGCCTCAGCCACCGCCGCCGCCCGCACCGCCGCCGCCACAGATCGTCGAGCCGCCAC
>DATMLO010000260.1:0-21436 GCA_035570495.1 Allostellaceae bacterium
CGTCAATATCCCAGCGTAACCCCACACCAGGTCGATCGCCAAAGCGAGGATCGCGTAGCAGAGGTACTTCCCGACCAGCGAAATCACAAAACCCTGGACATGCACCGCGCTGCTCGCCGGGGTCAGCAGGTTCAACGCCGCGAGCAGCGCGGCGGCGCCGAGGATGCAGCCCAGCGTGACGGTGGTCAGCCGGTCGGCGCGCATCACGCCTCCGCCATCCGTCCCTTGAGCGGGAACAAGCCGCGTGGCCGGCGCTGGATGAACACGATCAAGAACACCAGTACCAGAATCTTTGCCAGCACAGCGCCAAAGAACGGCTCGACGAACTTGTCGACCACGCCGAGGATCAACGCGCCGAGCAGGGTGCCCCACAGGTTTCCGACACCGCCGACCACCACCACGATAAAGCTGTCGATGATGTAGTTCTGGCCAAGATTGGGGCTGACATTATCGATTTGGCTCAGCGCCACCCCGGCCATACCGGCGATCCCCGAGCCGAGGCCAAAGGTCAGCGCGTCGATGAGCGGCGTGCGAATGCCCATTGCCGCCGCCATGCGCCGGTTCTGCGTCACCGCGCGAATGCTGCGGCCGAGCCCACCCCAGCGCAGCGCCGCCATCAAAGCACCGAGCACCAGAAGCGCGAACAGGATGATCCACAGCCGGTTGATGGTCAGTGTGAGCCCGCCGAGTTGCAGCGCGCCGCTCATCCAGCCGGGCGACGACACGTCCTGGTTCGTCGGCCCGAAAATGCTGCGCACCGCCTGTTGCAGGACGAGGCTGAGGCCCCAGGTGGCGAGCAGCGTCTCGAGCGGCCGGCCGTAAAGAAAGCGGATCAACGTGCGCTCGATCAGTACGCCCAGCAGCGCCGCGACCAGAAACGCCGCCGGCACCGCGATCAACAACCCGAACTGCTCGAGAGCCGGCGCGAAGGCCAGGATCAGCCGCTGCACGACAAAAGTCGTGTAGGCGCCGACCATGACGATCTCGCCATGCGCCATGTTGATAACCCCCATTACCCCGAAGGTGATCGCGAGGCCGGTGGCGGCGAGCAGAAGTACCGCACCGAGGCTGATCCCATAATAGACGTTTTCGGCGAGGCCCCAGAGCTGCAGCGTGTGATCGATATCGGTGATCGCCGAGCTCAGCGCGGCCGCGACCGCCGGTGGCTGCCCTTGCAGCGAGGCGAGAAGATTGCGTGTCTGCAGATCGGCGCGCGCGGCGAGCTCGTGCACCGCGGCGATGCGATCGGCGTCCGAACCGGTGTCGGACTTGAGCAGCGCCGCGGCCTTCGCTTGCCGCAACACGCGCAAGACGCCGGGGTCCTGTTCCTGAGCGAGCGCCTTGTCGAGCAGCGCGAGTGCGCCGGGATCGGCCGACTGATAGAGCGCTTCCGCCGCCTTGCCGCGCGCCGCCGGCTCCGGCGAGAACAAGTCGAGCGCGCCCTCTGCGGTCTCGATCGCGCCGCGCACCGTGTCGCTGGCGATGACCTTGCGCAGATTGACCGGGGCCGGCGTATCGACCTGGTCACCGCTGCGCGCGTCGACAAATCCGCTATCGGTCTTGATGAAGAGCGGCGTATCTGGGCGCGGGTATTTCCAAGCGAAGAGCTTGCCGTCGCGCAGCGCCGCGATGACCGGTGCGGCGCGCGGGCTGCCCGACACCGCGAGCGCCAGGATGCCGCGCGCCTCGACATCCGCGCTTGTCGCGGAAATGTCGGCGAACGGGTCGGGTTTGCCAGTGTCGTCGGCGCGAGCGGCGCCGACGAGCGCCAAGAGGCAGAACATCCACGCCGCGATAAAAGAACCGCGCGGGAGGGCGCGACGGCGACCCTCCCGCGGCACCAGGCCCATACGCGTTACGCCTTTTTCGGACCGCTACCGAGGCACTTGCCGGCGACGACGTCATAGCTGCCGCACGACATCGGCGGCAACCAATCGCCGATCAGGTTCTTACTCTCGTCGAGATAGGGCGACCAAGGCTGGGCGACAACAGTGCCGCCGGTCTGCCACACGACATTAAACATGCCGTCGGCCTGCACCTCGCCGATCAGCACCGGCTTGGTCAAATGATGGTTCGGCATCATCGTCGCGTAGTCGCCCGAGAGGTTCGGGTAGGAGACACCGACCATCGCATCGATCACCGCGTCATGATCGGTGGTGCCCGCCTTCTCGACCGCCTTCACCCACATGTTGAAGCCGATGTAATGTGCTTCCATCGGGTCGTTGAAGACGCGCTTGTCGTCGCCCGCCGCTTTCTTGAAGTCGGCGACGACCTGCTTGTTGAGCGGCGTGTCGACGCTCTGGAAATAGTTCCACGCGGCGAGGTGGCCGACCAGCGGCTTCGTGTCGATACCGGCCAATTCCTGCTCGCCGACGCTGAACGCCACCACCGGAATGTCGGTCGCCTTGATGCCCTGGTTGCCGAGCTCCTTGTAAAACGGCACGTTGGCGTCGCCGTTGATCGTCGACACCACCGCCGTCTTCTTGCCAGCCGAGCCAAAGGCCTTGATCTTGGCGACCTCGGCCTGCCAGTCGGAATAGGCGAACGGGGTGTAGTTGATCATGATGTCGGCCGGCGCGACCCCCTTCGCCTTCAGATAAGCCTCGAGAATCTTGTTGGTCGTGCGCGGATAGACATAGTCGGTGCCCTCAAGCACCCAGCGCTTCACGCTCGCCTGATTCATCAGATAGTCGACCGCGGGGATCGCCTGCTGGTTCGGCGCGGCGCCGGTGTAGAAGACATTGCGGCTGCATTCCTGGCCCTCGTACTGGACCGGGTAGAGCAAAATGCCGTTCATCTGTTCGAACACCGGCAGCACCGATTTGCGCGACACCGAGGTCCAGCAGCCGAACACCGCCGCCACCTTGTCTACCGACAGCAGCTCCTTTGCCTTTTCGGTGAAAGTGGGCCAGTCCGACCGCGGATCGACAACGACCGCCTCGAGCTTGCGGCCCAGCACGCCCCCCTTCGCGTTCTGTTGGGCGATCAGCATCAGCATGACATCCTTGAGTGGCGCTTCGCTGATCGCCATCGTGCCCGACAGCGAATGCAAGATGCCGACCTTAATCGGCTCGCCCGCGGCCGGGGCGTCCGCAGCCTGAGCCTGGGATATGATGCCCGGCAGCGCAGCGGCGGCGACAACGCCGGCACCGAGCTGGGCGAGCCTGCGGCGATCAATGATAAATCCCTCGGATGACATGGAGCTCTCCCCCCTTTTCTCGGATTGGCGCGGCGGGGGCCGCGTCGCCCGGGCAGGAGCAAGATCGAGGCCAATCACGCGCGCGTGGGCGAAATCATGGGCTTATCTGCATATTTCTTATGCATGCTCATTTGCTCGGCCAAATTTGATGAAATTTTAGGCAGATCGGCGGCGGCCGCGCGAGGTGCCGATCATCGCGCCAGATAGGCCTTAACAGCCCCCGACCGCCATGCGACGTTGCGGGTCATGCCGGCAACGGAGACGACGATGGAAGACAGCGACGCCGTACTCGCCGCAAACCTGCAATTTTACCAGGCATTCACGACGCGCGACGCAGCCGCGATGGACACGCTCTGGGCGCAGCGCGCGCCGGTCGCCTGCGTACATCCGGGCTGGCCGCCGCTCGTCGACCGCCAGTCGGTGATCGAAAGCTGGCGTGGCATCTTGTCCAACCCGGAGTCGCCGCGCATCGTCTGCTATGACGAGCGGGTATTCCTCTACGGCGACACCGCGTTGGTGATCTGCGAGGAAGAACTTGCTGGCGGCACGCTAATCGCCAGCAACTGGTTCGTTCGCGAGGACGGCGACTGGCGCATGGCACACCACCAGGCCGGACAGCTCGTCGCCCGTCGCACCGCTGCACCGCGCCCAAGGCCAGAGCGGTTGAACTAGGCGCCAAGGAGCAGCGGACTATCCGCCGCACATTTCCGCGAGCATTGCGACAGTGTTCATGTTGCGCGCCGTGCCGCTCCGCGCCGCCGGGATGTGCAGCTTCGACCGACCCATTCCGTTCGGGTAGTGGATGTAGATCTCGCGGCGCCCCAGCGCCATTTCCTCATCGTGCTTTCCGCTCGACGCGTCGAGCGCGGCGGGCGGCGGCGGATCGTCGAGAAATATTGTCATAGTCCGATTAGGCGCGCCCGCCGCGAACGGGTTGGCCGCGAGAATCTCGGCCATTTCCGCAGCGGTGCGGACAAGCACTCCAACCGCCTTTCCGGCGTAATCGCGCAGCGCCAGTTCCAGTATCGCTTTCACCTCGCGGGCGGGCTTGTCGCAAGTGAAGACGACGTTGCCGCTGGCGATATAGGTGCGGACATTATGGAAACCGGCCGCCTCGCACATCACGCGCAGCTCCGGCATCGGCAATTTGCCGGTTCCACCGACATTTACGGCGCGCAACAATGCGACGTAGCTGGTCATGCCGCCTCGTCAATTGACCCGACGATAGCCGCTAAACCGGCTTCGTTTCGCTGCCTCCTCGACCGCGATGGCCGCCTCGACCGCCTGCCGTATCTCGCTGAGCCGGCCAGCGGTTTCGCCGTCGAGCCTGCCGTCCCAGCGCTCGGGACGAAAGCGGCGCTGGAACGCGATCAGCGGCGGCGTCAAGTTGCCCGGCTCGACCTGATAGCCGATTCGCGCCAGATCGCTGAGCGCCGCGGCCCGTTCGACGATGCCAACCCCGCGGCCGCGGCGGCGCGACAGTTCCGCCGCCGGTTCCGGCCACAACCCGATCCCGGCGCGAGCGAGGCGACGCCAGTCGAACAGCTCGCCGGGGTCCGTCTTGCGCGTCGGCGCGATGTCGGAGTGGCCAACGACGCGATGCGCCGGGATGCGGCGGCGCCCCATGATGTCGCGGCATAGCGCCACGACCGCCTGCATCTGCGCTTCGGGAAACGGGCGGTAGCCCCATTCATGCCCGGGGTTGACGACCTCGATACCGATCGAGACGGTGTTGAGCGTGCTCTCGCCGAGCCATGACGAGACCCCGGCATGCCAGGCGCGGCGCTCCTCGGGGACGAGGCGCCAGATGGCGCCGTTTTCTTCGATGACGTAATGCGCGCTGACCCGCGCCTCGGGATCGCACAGCCGTTCGAGCGCGGCGGCGGCGCTTTGCATTCCAGTATAGTGCAGGACCAGCATGTCGATACGCGGCGTTCCGGCCCCGAGCGCTTCGGCCATGTCGCTGCGGCTGTCATGGTTGGGCGACAGGCGCTCGCTGATCTCGAGTCCGCTCATGCCAAAGGGCTCATGGCCGCGATGCGGCTCCCTTGACGAGGCGGTCATGCGCAGCGTTGATCCGGGCGATGCGCGCCGTCGCGAGGGCCAGGCACTCGGGCGGCAAGCCCTGCGCGATCAGCGCATCGGGATGGGTCTCGCGCACCAGCCGGTGATATGCGACGCGGATCTCCTCGGCCGAGGCGTTGGCGGCGACGCCGAGCACGGCGTGCGGGTCTTCCGGCTCCTCATGCGGCGCGCCACCATGCGTCGCGCGGATGCGGGCATAGTCGCCAGCGCTGAAACCGAACAGCCGCGCCACCTCGCGCAGATAGGCGTCTTCCGCCGTGCACAGCGCGCCGTCCGCGAGCGCAATGTGAAAGAGGCCGCCGAGCAGATCCTCAAGCACCGCCTTGTCATCGGCAAAGAGCCGACCGACCTGGCGCGCGTAGCTCTCGAAACCGTGCGCGCTGCGCCGCGCGAGGTCGAAGATCATGCGCATGTGCACTTCTTCGCCGGGCGGCACGCTAAAGACGTCGTTGAACGCGGCGACCTCGTCGCGCGTCACCTCGCCATCGGCCTTGGCCATCTTGGCGCCGAGCGCGATGACCGCGATCGTAAAGCTGACGCGCTGGCGCGGATCGCCATGCCCGTTATCGGCTGGTCGGCCATCGCCGTCGGTCGTCGGGTGGTGCCAATGCGGCAGGTGCTCGCCGATCCGCGCAAGCAGGTGACCCATTGGCCCGCCAAACGACAGATGGCGGGCACCGACGAGAATACGACCGACGACACTCATTCGATTCATATACGATGCTTTGCCGTTCCGGTCGATTGCGCCGCGGGTATTGGCACCCTCCCTCCAACCGTCGGTGCTCTGCTGCTGAAGCTGGCTTCACCAAGGGTTTAAATGCCGACGCGGTTTGCCCGGTGCGGCTGCGCAGGCCATTGCAATACCCGGCCCGTCTTGTAGTGTGCGGCGTTTTTCGTGGAGAAAAGATGTCGATGCGCAAACCGGTGCCGATGCTACGGCTTGTGTCGCTCGCGCTCATCGTGCTGCTCGCGCCGGCCTCGGCCTGGTCGCAGGCGACGCCCGCCGCCACTCCGTCCCAGCCGCAATCGCCACCGCCGCCGCCACCCGCCAAGAGCAGCGTCTATGAGCAGCTCAACCTCTTTGGCGAAGCGTTCGAGCGGATTCGCCAGGACGCGGTGGAACCGGTCAGCGACGAAAAGCTGATCGAGACGGCGATCGCCGGGATGCTGTCGGGCCTCGACCCGAATTGCGTCTATCTCACCGAGGACGAATACAAGGCCAAGCAGGCGCCTGTAGATCAGACGACCGGTTCGACGGGGCTCGTGGTGACGATCGATGCCGGGCAGCTCAAGGTGGTGTCGCCACGCGACGGCTCGCCCGCAGCCGATGCCGGTATCAAGCCCGGCGAAACGATCCTCGCCATCGACAAGGCTCCGGTGTTCGACCTGACCCTGCCGCAGATCGACGCGCAACTGCGCGGCCCCGTCGACAGCGAGGTGACGCTGACCTTCCGTGGCGACGACAGCAAGCCGCATGACATGAAGGTGAAACGAGTCGCGACGAAATGGTCGACCGTCAGCTCGCGCCTCGAAGACGATGATATCGGCTATATCCGCGTCGCTGGTTTCGACGACGCTACGCAGGCCGCGCTGACCGCCGCGGTGCAGAACCTCCAGCAGCAAGCCGGCAACAAGTTGATCGGCTTTGTCGTCGACCTGCGCAACAACCCCGGCGGCAATTTCGACGTGGCCGTTCAGGCGGCGGATGACTTTATCGACAAGGGCGATATCGCGGTCGTCAAGGGACGCAAGGGTGACGTTACCAAGCGTATCGCCGCGACACCCGGCGACCTCACCAATGGCCTGCCGCTGGTCGCGCTGGTCAATGGCGGCACCGCGAGTGAAGCGGAACTTGTGGCTGGCGCGTTGCAGGACGATCACCGCGCGGTGCTCGTCGGCACCAAGACCTTTGGCGAGAGTGCGATCGAGACGCTGATCCCGCTCAATGGCAACGGTGCGATCGAGCTGACCACGGCGCGCTTCGAGACGCCCGGCGGGCATGCGATCCAGGGCAAGGGTCTCGACCCCGACGTCACCGTCGCCCCGGTCAAGCTCGAACGGATCGCTCAGGGCTTCGGACGCCGCGAAGCGGACTTGCCCGGAGCGCTCAAGAACACCGATCCGGTCTCCACGAACCCGGCGCCCGCAAACGGTCCACCGCAAGCGCCCGGAACCAACCCGGCCAATCCAGCGGCGAAACCCGGTGCGCCCAGCGCTCCCCCGGCACCTGGCGCAGCCCCAAGCCCGGAGGCGGCCGCGCCAGCGCCCGAAAAGCACGACACCCGCTCGTCGGTCGCCACCGGCGACCTGGGCGGCTCGCAAGACGAACAGCTGCTCCAGGCGCTCGATATGTTGCGCGGCCTGAAGATGGTCAGCGCCCGTAACGGTCAGTAAGCGGCCGATGCGCATTCTCGTGCTCGGCGCCGGCGCGGTCGGCGGATATTTCGGCGGGCGGCTGGCCGAAGCTGGACGCGACATCACCTTTCTCGTCCGTCCGGCGCGCAAGGCACTGCTCGACGAACGCGGCCTTGTCGTAACCAGTCCGCTCGGCGACTTCACGCTCAAGCCGCAACTTGCTACCGCCGACACGCTGAGCGGGCCTTTCGACCTGATCCTGCTGACCGCGAAGCACTACGACCTCAACCAGGCGATTGCTGCAATCCGCCCTGCGGTCGGGCCGGGGACGGCGATCCTGCCGATGCTCAACGGGCTCGTGCACCTCGACCGGCTGAGCGAAGCGTTCGGCGGCGAGGCGATCCTGGGCGGCGTCGCCTATGTCGGCGCCAGCCTGCAGCCTGACGGCAGCATCCGGCATCACAACCGGCTCTCGGGCATCGCCTTTGGCGAGCGCGCCGGCCGGATCAGCAGCCGCACCAGGGCGATCAGCGCCGAATTCGAGGACAGCAAGGTCTCCGCCCCGCCGAGCGAGAATGTGATGCTCGATATGTGGGAAAAGTTCGTGATGATCACGACGATGGCCGGCATGAACTGCCTGATGCGCGGCACGATTGGCGAGATCGCCGGCAGCGACGACGGCGCCCAGCTGATGCTCGAGCTGTTCGCCGAGAACCGGGCGGTCGCCAAGGCGGCCGGCTATCCGCTGCGCCAGGGCTATATCGACCAGATTTCCGCGATGCTGACCGAGAAGGGCAGCGTCAACAACGCCTCGATGCATCACGATCTGGCGCACGGCTCGCGCACCGAGGGAGCCTACATCATCGGCGACATGCGCCACCGCGCCGCCGCGCTCGGGGTCGCGACGCCGCTGCTGCGCGTCGCCTGGGCGCATTTGCAGGTCTACGAGAACCACCGCGCCTCTGCCTAACCCGCCGAGCGTGCGTTTGCCGGTGCGGAAAGCGGCCACAACGCCTCGCGCCAACGCAGCGCGATAAGCATGGTGAGCACGCTGCCGACAAGACAATAGACCGAGACCGTCGCGACAAAGCCGATCCGGTCGATCAGCAGCCCCGCCGCCAGCAGCCCGGGTGGCACGCCATAGATCGCCAGCGTGCGCACGCCCATCACCCGGCCGCGATAGCGCTCGCCGGCGCTGTGCAGTAGCAGCACCGACATCGGCACCAAACTCAGCGCTTGGGCCATTCCCGCCAGGACCAACGCGACCCGGCCGGTCGCCGGCGCCGGCATCTCGGCGAAAGCCAGGAGGAAGGCGTACCAGACAAGCGCGAAGACGATCATCATCCGAGCCGGGCGCAACAGGCGACCGGCAAAACTCACCGCGATCGACCCGATCAGCGAACCCAGCGCAAAGCTCGCGACCAGCGTACCGAGCCCGGTCTGATCGATGTGGTAGACCTCGCGCGCAACATAGGGGAGCAACCCGCCGGTCAGCGGAAATGCAGTCAGGTTGACGAGCAGCGCCAGCCAGATCGCGGCCAGCGACACCGGCGTATCCCAGACGTAGGAAAGCCCGTCGACGAGGTCGCGCCATAGCGGCGGATTCGTGGCCTCGCGGCGGTAGCGCCGGCCGCCGACACCGAGCGTCAACAGGAAGCCGACGACGTAGAACACGCTGATGACGCAATAAACCGCGCCCATCCCGAAGACGGCAAAGACTCCGGCGCCGACCAGGGAGCCGGCGATCCGCGCCGAATCCTGTGTCGTACGCGAAATGCCCATAGCCGGCATCAGTCCTTCGAGCGGGATGGTCTCGGCGATCAGTGCGTTGCGCATCGTCTGATCGGACGGGCGGAGCAGCCCCGAGGCGGTGGCGATCAGGAACACGTGAAGCGGGCGCAGCGTACCGGTCATCGCCAGCGCGGTCATGGTCAGCGCCAGCGCCACATAGACGATGCGCATCGCGCAAAGGATCGCGCGGTGGCCGATCCGGTCGCCGGCCATCCCGACCAGTGGTGCGAACAAGGTGCCGAGATATTGCAGCGCCCAAAAGAGTGAGAGCAGCAGCACCGAACCGGTCTCGACCAGGATGTACCAGCCGAGCACCAGGTTCTCCATCTCGATGCCCCAGGAGGTCGAGAGATCCGCCGGGAATTGAAAGCGGAAACTCTTCACGCGGAACGGCGCGAGCATCGTCGATAGCGACAGCGCAGCACTCATGCGCCGCTGTCCCGCATGGCGTTTCCTCCGAGGATGATTATTGCCGGCCGTGGCCGGGGGCGTTGCGAACCCGAATTGCCTAAACCGTGGTCAATCCGATCCTGAGCACGGTTCCGCAAGGGATATCAACGGTCGTTTTGTCTGCCATGCCATTCGCACCTATCGGCGATGGGCAGGCGGCCCCATCTATCAGACCAAATTCCCCACTTCCGAGAATCGCCATGATCGAGCTTCGACCCTTTGCCAGCCTTGGCGGCGCCAATCACGGCTGGCTCGACACCCGCCACCACTTCTCCTTTGCCGACTATCGCGACCCCGAGCGCGTCCATTGGGGCAAACTTCGGGTGTGGAACGACGATTTGATCGCCGCAGGCACCGGGTTCGACCCGCACCCGCATCAGGACATGGAGATCATCACCTATGTCCGCGAAGGCGCGATCACGCACCAGGACAGCCTCGGCAATAGCGGCCGCACCGAGGCGGGTGATGTCCAGGTGATGAGCGCTGGCACCGGCATCCGCCACGCCGAATACAACCGGGAGAACGTACCCACCCGGCTTTTCCAGATCTGGATCTTCCCCGACGCAAAGGGCGGCGCCCCTTCCTGGGACACCCGGCCCTTCCCCAAGGGCGACCGGGCCGGTGCTTTCGTGACCCTGGCAAGCGGGCTGCCGGGAGACAAGGACGCACTGCCGATCCGCACCTCCGCGCGCGTCCTCGGCGCGACGCTCAAGGCCGGGCAGCAGGTCGAATACCGCCTCGCCGGCAACCACGCCTATCTCGTGCCGGCGACCGGCAAGATCGCGGTCAATGGCGTCGAGGCAGCGATGGGTGACGGCATCGCCATCGAGGACGAACGGGTCCTGCATGTCACGGCCAGCGAGGATGCCGAACTGGTGCTGGTGGATACCGTCTGACTTGCGTCACCACCCCGGCCTTTGCCGGGGTGGTACCTTGGCGGCGGCCCTTGCGCCCCAGCGCATTAACACAGAACAATAAGCAAAACTCAGGGGAGAGACGCTGTGGCCGAAGCCGTCGTTGCCGAGCCTGTCGCCACCATTGCCGCGCGAATGGATCGGCTGCCGCCGTCCTGGTACATGCGGCGGTTCATCGTGCTGTTGGCGCTGGGCGCGTTTTTTGACGTGTTCGACAACGGCCTCATCTCGTTCATTGCGCCCGGGCTCTACAAGGCCGGGATCATGGTGCCGACGACGCAGGGCTTCTTCGACGTCCACGGCTATGCCAGCCTGATCGCGGCGACCTTCGCCGGCATGTTCATCGGCACACAGTTCCTAAGTCCCCTCTGCGACCATTTCGGCCGCCGCACGATCTTCACGTTCGCGCTCTTCTGGTACTCGATCTGCACCCTCGTGATGTCGCTGCAGTCGACCGATGTCGGCTTGGTGACCTGGCGTTTCCTGTGCGGTATCGGCATCGGCGTCGAGTTCGTGACGATCGACACCTATCTCTCGGAGCTCGTGCCCGTCGAGCGGCGCGGTAAGGCCTTCGCCTTCACTTCGCTGATCGGCACCACCGCTTATCCGATCACCGCCTTTCTCGCCTGGGCGTTTGTGCCCTACATGCCGCTCAATATCGATGGCTGGCGTTGGGTCGGGATCATCGCGTCGGTGGGCGCGATCATCGCCTGGATCCTGCGCCTGGGGCTGCCGGAATCGCCGCGCTGGCTTGCCGCGCACGGCCGGCGCGAGGAAGCCGAGCGGATCACCGCGATGATCGAGGGGCGGGTCGAACAGTCAATCGGCCGGCCGTTGCCGTCGCCGCGCATCGTCGCTGACGAAGTCGAGGTCGGCAAAGGCGCCTTTATGGAAATGTTCCAGGAGCCGTACCGCAACCGCACGATCATGCTCATCATCTTCCAGCTGCTGCAGACGGTCGGTTATTACGGCTTCACCAGCTGGGTCCCGACGCTGCTCCTCGCGCAGGGAATCAATGTCACCAAGTCGCTCGCCTACACGATCATCATCGCGGCCGCAAACCCGCTCGGCGCCTTCGCGGCGACCCGCTTCGCTGACAAATGCGAGCGCAAATGGCAGCTCGCTTTCGCCGCGCTGGGGATAGCGGGCTTCGGGCTCATCTTCTCGCAAATGACGGCGGCGCCGGGGATCATGTCGATCGGCGTCTGCATCGCCTTCTGCAATACGGTGCTTGCTTACTCCCTGCATGCCTATCAGTCAGAGCTCTACCCAACCCGGATCCGGGCCCGCGCGGTCGGCTTCACCTATGGCTGGAGCCGGTTCAGCACGATCTTTATCGGCTTCATCATCGCCTTCTGCCTGAGAAATTACGGCACGATCGGCGTCTTCACGTTTATCGCCGGGTCGATGATCATCGTGTTCTTCGTGATCGCGCTGATGGGGCCACGCACCACCGGACTGCGGCTCGAGGCGATCTCGCGATAGCTACTGCGCCACCCAGCCGCCGTCGATCGACAGCGCCGTACCGGTCATCGTCGACGCTGCCTCGCTGCACAGGAACACCGCGAGCCCGCCAATCTTCTCGGGCGTTGTGTATTGCAGCATCGGCTGCTTCTCGCGCAGCAGATCGTCATGGGCCTGCTGGTAGGGAATGCCCTGCGCCGCGGCGCGCGCCTCGATCTGCTTTTGGACAAGCGGGGTCAGCACCCAGCCGGGGCAGATCGCGTTGCAGGTGACACCCGAATTCGCGGCCTCGATGGCAATGACCTTGGTCATGCCGACAAGCCCATGTTTCGCGGTCACGTAAGCGACCTTCTCACCGCTCGCGACGAGCCCGTGCGCGGAAGCGATGTTGATGATGCGGCCCCAGCCCTTCTGCGTCATGTGCGGCAGCGCCGCCTTGGCGGCATGGAACGCCGCCGACAGGTTGATCGCGATGACCGCGTCCCAACGATCTTCCGGGAAGTCGACCACCGGCGCGACGTGCTGGATGCCGGCGTTGTTGACGAGGATGTCGGCCCCGCCGAGCTCATCGACCGCCAGCTTGACCATGCCGCGGATATCGGCAGGCTTTGTCATGTCGGCCGGCGAATAGGCCACGCGCACCTTGTGCTCGTCGCCGAGCTTCTTCTTGATGCGCTCGATTTCCGCCTTATCGCCAAACCCGTTAAGCAGGATGCCGCAGCCCTCGGCGGCAAGTGCCGTGGCGATGCCGAGGCCGATCCCGCTGGTCGAGCCGGTGACGATCGCGATTTTGCCCTGCAACATAAATGCGGTCCTCCTGGCGGAAGACTTACTCCTTGGCCGGGATGCGGCGCAATGCGACCGGTTCGGCGAAGCCTTTGACATGCGCCGTTTCGGCCACGGCGCCGAGCGCCACAAGCCGCTCGGTGACACCGTGCTCGCCGGCCATCGTCTCCGACAGCACGATATCGCCGCCCGCGCTTTCGCCCTGCAGCCGTGCCGCCAAATTGACCGTGCTGCCAAAATAATCGAGCCGGTCGTTCAAGGTGACGGCGATACAGGCGCCGCTGTGCAACCCCACCTTAACGAGGATCGCGACACCCGCCCCACCGGTCTCCTCCGCCAGGTGACGGTTGAACCGGGCGATGTCGTCGCGGATCGCCAGCGCCGCGTCGAGCGCGTTGGCCGGGTCGGTAAAAGCCGCCATCACCGCGTCGCCGATCGTCTTGACGACGGCGCCGTCATGCTCCCGCACCGCCCGGGTCAAGACCGCGTAATGCTCGCGCACAAAGCCGTAGGCGCGCGCGTCGCCGACCCGGTTGTAGAGGTCGGTCGAGCCCTTGATGTCGGTGAAGAGGAACGCGATGCGCCCGATCGCCACCTGATCGCCAGGGCGCAGCACCGCATCGGCGAAGAGATCGCGGAACGCCTGCATCGTTGTCGCTTCGTGCGCGGTCAGCGCGTCCTGCGCCCAGCGCCGGTCCTCGATGACCATGTAACGATCAGCGTCAGTAAGGTTGAATAGATGGATGCCGTCGCCGCCATCATCGCCGATCACCGGCCCTTCCGGTGTCAGCGTGATGCTCGGCACAAGGCCGTTCTCGATCGTGAAATCGGTGCTCGGCCCAGGTTCGACGGTGCGCGCCCGATAATCGCCGTCGGGCAGCGTGACAAACGACGATACCTTGCCTTCGCCGGGCTTGACGCGGCGCTGCACCTTGATGTGTTCGCTCTCGTGCGGGTTTGCCAGGCAGAAACCGCCCATGGCGATCTCGCGTACCGTCGGTGCGGGCTCGAACGTGACCTCGACGTTCCGCGCGAAATCACCGTCGAAATCGATATTGCACGACGCGCAGTGCGCCCCTTGCGGCAGCTGATCAAGACTTGTCGCGCTGACCTTGGCGCCGCGGCATTGCGGGCAGACGAGGTCCCAGCGCAGCGTCAGCATTCCTTCGCGCACCGCGGTGAGGCACGTCTCGATCACCGCGCGCGCCGGCTCACCCCAGCGCCGCGCCAGTCGACGCGGCCGCATCCGCTCGAGTTCGACATCCGGCGCATCGAGTAGATGCGCCGCGAGTCGCCCGGCAAGCGGGTCGCCTCGGGCGGCCAGTGCCTCCGCTTGCGCCGTCACGCGGCGGCGCACCATGTCGGACGGCGGCACGACCGGCACCGAGAAACCCTGGTCGATGCCAGCTATCGCGAAGCCGGCCGCCTCGCGATAAAGACGGTCGATTTTCTTGTGGATACCACGCAATCCGCCCAGCGCGAGGGCCAGTGCAACTGGCCACATCGCATCAAACGTCACGCAAAACTCGACCTTGGCTTCGCCCTCCGCCGCGGGAGCCATATGGATATCGGTCACGATCGAGCGCACGAAGCGGCTCCGGAAGCGCCGCCCATGCCGGTAGCTACGGCCGGCAACCCATTCCGGGACACCCTCCTCCCAGGTGAGGGGCCTGCCGAAGCGGCGCATCGCGCCGATGCGCTCGATGCTGCCATCGGGCTGAGCGGTTTCGGTGAGGGTGTAACGGTTGAAGCCGAGCGCCTCGTTGAGCCGGGACGTATCGACGAGCAGCGGCCACAACGCCTCGGGTGAGGCGGCGAAGTGCCACTTCCAGATGCGCTCGACGGCCGGCATATCGGTCCCCCATGGCGCCGCCACCAACGACACTACGCGATTGCATGCGCGGTGTCGGCAGGCTAATCAAATCACATGCCCGCGAAACGCAATCCCCTGAATCTCAATCCGCTGCAGCTCAAGACATTGACCTTGCTGCAAGCTTTGGCTGCTCTACCCGACGCCAAACCGGGCGAGGCCGAAGGCAGCGTGCTGTTGACGAGCCTGCCCGACCCGCATGGCGACCATTTCCACCTCGGCGACGCAATCGTCGCGGCCAAGGATGCGACGGGGCTACGCAACCCGGCGGTCTGGACGGCGCTCGAACGCAAGGGCCTGGTCAAGACGCAATTCCCGGAATCAGCGACACTGCTCGCCGCCGGCCGCGATTACGATACCGGCCTCAAGGACGCGATCCTGCACCACGCCTCGCACTGACTACCAATTGAAGCGCGATCCCACGATCGTCGGTCGCACTCCGGCAGCGGAGGCAGCGGCTTCGATCCGCGCCGGATCGGGTGCCCCTCCAGGCGCGAACTCGTCGACATGGATGCCCTGACCGGCGATCAGCAGGCAGTCGAGTCCGGCGCCGTTGGCGCCGGCGATGTCGGTGCGCAGGCTGTCGCCCACCGCGAGCACCCGCCGCTTGTCGGCAATGCCCAAAAGCTCCAGGGTCGACGCGTAGACCGAGGGGTACGGCTTGCCGTGCCAGCGCACCGCGCCGCCGATCCCTTCGTAATGCACCGCGAGCGCGCCGGCGCAAAGCGCCAGCTTGGCGCCGTGATTGACCATCAGGTCGGGGTTGGCACAGCACATCTTGAGCCCGCGCTCGTGCGCCGCGGCGAGGATCGGCGCGTAATCATCGATCGTGTCGTCCCATCCGGCTGGGCCGGTGTTGAGAATGAACTCGGCCGCCTCCGCACTCTCGACATAGTCGAGGTCAAGCCCATGGCGGATTTCGAGGTCGCGATCCGAGCAGATGTGCAGGCATTTCCGCCCGAGCCCGACATAAAACGGGTCGCTGCGATCCTTGAGATATTGCCAGGCCTCCTCGCCCGACGACATGACCTCGTTGTAGAGCTCGCGCGGCACGCCGATCGCGCTAATACGATTGATGACGTCATAGGCGCGGCGCGGCGCGTTCGATAACAGCGCGATGCGCTTGCCGGCGTTGAGCAGCGCCTTCAGGCAATCGAGCACCCCGGGATACGGCTTCACGCCGTCATGCACGACGCCCCACAGATCGAGCACAAACCCATCGTAATCGGCGGCGATTTCGCGCAGCCCGGTGATTTGTCGCAAACTCATCGGCAGTTTCTTCAGGGATTCACGCGGTTGAACGTTCGGCCGAAACTAGCACATGGTCGGCGCCAACCGCCTCAGCGATCGACGCAAACCCGTCACGCTGCAGCAATGTGGCGAGGCCACGCTTGATGCGGCCGATCAGGGCAGGACCTTCGAACACCAGCGCCGTGTAAAGCTGCACCAGAGATGCACCAGCGCGAATTTTCGCGTAGGCCTCGTCGGCGCTTGCAATGCCGCCGACCCCGATGAGCGGCAGCTTCCCTCCGGTCAGCCCGTAGATCTCGCCGAGCAGCGCGGTCGACGGCGCGAAAAGCGGTTGGCCGCTGAGGCCGCCCTGCTCGATCGCCGCCGCGCTTTGCAGGCTCGCGGGCCGCGCGATCGTCGTATTGGCGATGACGATGCCGTCGATGCCGCTCGGGCCGGCAAGCGCCGCGATATCGGCGCGCTCCTCGGGCGAGAGATCGGGCGCGATCTTGACGAGGAGCGGCGTTCCCGGCGCCGCCTCATCGCGCGCCGCGACGAGTCGGCGCAGCAGATCGTCGAGGATTTCCCGACGTTGCAGGTCCCTAAGACCGGGGGTGTTGGGTGACGACACGTTGATGACGAAATAATCGGCCAGTGCGCCGACCCGTCGCACCCCCTCGAGATAGTCCGCCGCCGCGTCGGTGCTGTCGCGGTTCTTGCCGAGATTGACCCCGACAACGCCAACCCGCTTTCGAGCGCGCAGCCGCGCCAATGTCGGCTCCAAGCCATAACTGTTGAACCCCATGCGGTTGATCACCGCGCGGTCCTCATAGAGCCGGAAGACGCGTGGCTTGGGGTTACCGGGCTGCGGGCGCGGCGTGACGGTACCGGACTCGGCAAAGCCGAAGCCGAGCCGCAACAACGCGTCCGGCGCCTCGGCGTCCTTGTCGAAACCGGCGGCGACACCGATCGGGTTCGGAAAGTCGCGGCCCCATAATGTCTGCCGCAGGCTCGGCGGGGCCGGCTCGGCCGGCGCGGCGACAAAGCCGGCGAGACCACCGGCAAGCGCGCGGATCGTCAGACGATGCGCGGCCTCGGCAGGCAGCGCCCGCAGCAGCGGGCGGATCAGCGGGTAGAGGTCGGCCACGCCTCAGACGGCGACAAACTCGGCGCGGCCGAGACCGGTCACCTCAACCACGGCGCGGTCACCGGGTTGCGGGAACTGGATCGGCACCGTGCTGCCGGTCATCACCACCATGCCGCGCCTCAAGGGCCGCCCGTCGGCAGCAAGCTTGTCGGCGAGCCAGGACAGCGCGTTGAGCGGGTTGCCCATCACGTCCGCGCCCGTACCGGCGCCGATCTCCCGGCCGTTGATCGTCAGCCGATAGGTCACCGTCGCGAGATCGAGCCGGCGCCAATCGACGACTGGCGCGGCCAGCACGCAGCCCGCGTTCCAGACATTGCCGGCGACCATCGAGCGCGCCGAGAGGCGCTTGTAGTCGTGCCGCAAGTCTTCGAGCACCTCGATCGCCGCCATACAGCTTTCGACCGCCGCCTCGACCCGCGCGCGGCCGCCGCCCTCGGGCAGGTCTTCGCCCAAGCGCATCGCCACCTCGGTCTCGATACCGACGCGGCAGTAGTCGGCGACGCGGACTTCCGCCGGAGAGTTCAGCACCTCGCTCTGAAACATCGCGCCGTAGCATGGCTCGTCGACACCGCAGAGCTGCTGCATGATCGGCGTCGTGAGGCCGATCTTGTAGCCGACGACCTGGCCGCGTCGCGATGTCTCGATCGCCTCGTAGGCCTCGCGTACCCGGTAGGCGTCGTCGAGCGTCGCGGGGATCAGCTCGTCGGGCAGGATGTCGATCGGCTGCCGGGCACGGAATATGCCGACGATGTGTTCAGCCGTGTGCCGAGGGTCGAGGACGGGCATGGGGCGTCTCCTTTGCTCCCTCATACTTTCGCCGGGACGATAAGCAAAGTATACGCCCGCGCATGGACTCGATCGTTCAGCCCGCCCTCGCCTTTATCGCGACCCATGCGCATTGGGCGGCGGCGATCATGTTCGTCACCGCTTTTGGCGAAAGCTTTGCGTTCCTCAGCCTTCTGTTCCCGGGCACGACATTGCTCATCGCCGCCGGCACACTGATGGCGGATGGGACGCTGCCCTACGCTCCGGTGCTGGCCGGCGCGGTGCTGGGCGCGACGCTCGGCGACTCCGTATCGTACTGGATCGGCCGGAGATTTGGGAGCGGCATCGCCCGCCTCTGGCCCTTCTCGCGCCATCCGGAAATGCTGCCCGCGGGCATCCGCTTTTTCGAGCGGCATGGCGGCAAAAGCGTCGCGATCGGCCGCTTTTTTGGCCCGATCCGCGCGGTGATCCCGCTGGCCGCCGGGCTGATGCAGATGCCGCGCGGCTGGTTCTGGTTCGCCAATATCGTCTCGGCGCTGGTCTGGGCGCCGATGCTGCTCTTTGTCGGCGACGCTGTGGGAGAAATCGGCGACCGGGCGATCGGCGCCAGCAACACCTTTGTCCTGGTGTTCGGCGCGCTGACCCTTTTCGGCATCATCGGGATCGTCTGGGCGGTGCTGCGCACCACCCGTTCGAAGGACTAGTTCCGGCCGCGGCCCTGCGACACGGGCTCCGGCCGGCCCGGCATCATGTGGTCGGTGATGTAGGCCTCGACCTGGGTGCTGACGATCTCGAGCTGGTCGGCGAAAAAATGGTCGGCGCCCTGAACCTTACGGAAATCGATCTTGATGTCGCGCTGATGGGCGAGCTTGTGCACCAGCTTCTGCACGCTCTCGATCGGCACCAACGTGTCCTGGTCACCTTGCAGCACCAACCCAGACGACGGGCATGGCGCGAGAAAGGTGAAATCGTATTGGCTCGCCGGTGGTGACACCGCGATGAAGGCTTCGATCTCCGGCCTGCGCATCAAGAGCTGCATGCCAATCCACGCGCCAAACGAATAACCCGCCACCCAGCACGACCCGGCATTGGGATTGTAGGTCTGCAGCCAATCGAGCGCCGCGGCAGCATCGGCGAGCTCGCCCTCACCGCGGTCGAAGCTGCCCTGGCTGCGTCCGACACCGCGGAAATTGATCCTGAGCGTCGAAAAGCCACGCCGCACAAAGCTCTGGTAGAGCGTGTAGACCACCTTGTTGTTCATATTCCCGCCGTGCAGCGGGTGCGGGTGCAGCACCAACGCCATCGGCGCTGGACCCGAGCGCACGTGGTGGTAGCGCCCTTCGATGCGCCCCTCGGGGCCGTTGAGGATAACGTCAGGCATCGCAATTCCGACAAAGAGAGTCGGGTTTGGAACGCTTAGCTATCCGTGGCCATCGTGGCAAGTTTATCGGTGATACTTGATCGGTGTAGTCGGGCAATTATATCTCGATTCTTGCACCGCGTCGGGCCGGGTGTCGGTTAGGCTCTGTTTCGCGGCGGCCACGATAGCACAGTGAACGCAATGCTATTCAAGAACCTGCGCGACGAAATCGATGCCACGCGGGCGCGCGACCCGGCCGCCCGCTCCTCGCTAGAGGTGGTGTTCTGCTATCCCGGCTTCCAGGCCTTGCTGTTCCACCGCATGGGACACTGGCTGTGGACGCACCGCTGTTACTTCCTCGGCCGCCTGGTGTCGCATGTCGGACGGGTGCTGACCGCGATCGACATCCATCCCGGCGCGACGATCGGAAAACGCCTCTTCATCGATCACGGCGCCGGCGTGGTTATCGGCGAGACGGCGGAGATCGGCGACGACTGCACGATCTATCAGGGCGTAACATTGGGCGGCACGCGGCCCTCAAAGGATCAGACCGGCCACAAGCGGCATCCGACGATCGGCAACAACGTCATCATCAGCTCGAATGCGCAGGTGCTGGGGCCGTTCAAGGTGGGCGACAACGCCACGATCGGTGCCGCGACCATCGTGCTGCGCGAGGTGCCGCCCGGCGCGGTAATGGTCGGCAACCCCGCGCGTCAGCTCACTCGTCGCGAGCCGGGCGAGGCCAAGCCCGCGTTCACGCCCTACGGCATCAGCGGCGAGGACATTCCCGACCCCATTGCCCGCGCGCTGTCGGGCTTGCTTGACGAGGTCGCGAGTCTCCGCGCTCGCGTCAACGAGCTCGAAAGCGAGAAGCCCACTAGGGAGCGGCCGGGCCCCCGCGCGATCGCCGACGAGGCGGAAAGCGAGCGTTTTTCATGAGGCTCAGCACCAAAGGCCGCTATGCGGTGATGGCGATGGTCGACCTCGCGCAGCATGGTGAGGACGGCCCGGTGTGCCTCTCGGAAATCGCCGAGCGTCAGGAAATCTCGCTCAGCTACCTCGAGCAGCTCTTCGCCAAATTGCGTCGTGGCGGCCTCGTCAAAAGCGTGCGCGGGCCGGGCGGCGGCTATCTGTTGGCGCATGAGCGTGATGCCACCCGCATCGCCGACATCATCCTCGCCGTCGACGAGCCGATCCGCGCGGTGCGCTGCAAGCCGGGGACGACGCTCGGCTGCCGGGGCGATCGCAGCCGATGTCTGACGCACGATCTGTGGGAAGAATTGAGCAACCAGATCCACCTTTATCTGAGCTCGGTGACCCTCGACGATGTCTGTGAGAAGCGGGTGCTCGGCACCAGCGGCCTCGCCTATCGGGTTCAAGCCGCGCAATAGATGCTTTGTGAACCCGTGAACCATCGCGACACCTATCTCGACTGGAATGCCACCGCGCCCCTGCGCCCCGAAGCAAGGGCGGCGATCAGCGCTGCCTTGGCGCTGAGCGGCAATCCGTCCTCGGTGCATCGCAGCGGCCGCGCCGCGCGGCAGCTGGTCGAACAAGGCCGTGCGGCAGTCGCCGCGCTGGCTGGCGCGTCACCCGACGGCGTCGTGTTCACCAGTGGCGGCACCGAGGCCAATCACCTGGCGCTGCTCGGCAGCGGGCGCCCCCGGGTGCTGGTGTCGGCAATCGAGCATTCCTCGATAGTGGATGCTGTGCCGCGGGCCGAGCACATTCCGGTCGGTGGTGACGGGCTTGTCGATCCCGCCGCGCTTGCCGCGCTGCTCGACGCGGACGCGAGTTCCCGCCCGGCACTGGTTTCGGTGATGCTCGCCAACAACGAGACCGGGGCGATACAGCCGATTCACGCGCTGGCCGAGATCGCCCACGCCAATGGCGCCCTGTTCCATTGCGACGCAGTACAGGCGGCCGGAAAAATCCCGCTGTTGCTCGGCGAAATCGGTGCCGATTTCCTCACGTTGTCGGGCCACAAGATCGGTGGGCCGGCCGGCATCGGCGCGCTGGT
>DATMLO010000261.1:0-3616 GCA_035570495.1 Allostellaceae bacterium
ACGTCGACGGCCCCTTGCCCGATATTCCCGATCATTGCGGCGTGGTGACTGGGCAGACCTCACTGCGCAATGTAGTCGGCTGGGCGCGCGAGGAAGGTCTGACCATCCGCCAGCTCTACGAACGCTTTGCCGGCGCGCGGCCACGTGTCTTGGCTCAGCAATCTCGGCATGCAGACGACGGGCTATGGGGTGATTCGCTCATTCTTTGGGCACCGACGCTGTTCGTATGCTGCTCGGCGTCTCGCCGGCCCAAGCGTCCTATCTGTTCATATTTGTGAGTTTGGCGGGGTTCGTCGGGCGCTTTGTCTTCTCCGGGCTTTCCGAGCTGATCGGCTGCGGATCGCGCCGCGCGAGACAAGCGGGACCGATGGTTCGAATCCGTCTTCCTCCAGCAAAGAGTCGTGTGCGAATGAGGTCCTGCCGGCGATTGGCTCACCCGGGCCGCCTGGCGATGACGAAATTTGAAGGAAGATGGATCAACCGCATCAGAACCATTTCTCCTTGTCGACGATATTGAGCAACGGTTGCCCGGCGGCAAAGCGGCGGCAGTTTTCGATCAGCATCGCCTCCCATTTGTCGCGGTAGGGGGTGCCGTAGATCGCAACATGCGGGGTGATCAGCACATTCGGCATGCTCCACAGCGGGTGATCGGGCGGTAATGGCTCGGGGTCCGCGACGTCGAGGCCGGCGCCGGCGAGGTGGCCGCTGCGGAGAGCCGCAACGAGATCGTCGGTCACGACGCAGCGGCCGCGGGCAATATTGATAAAATGCGCACCGCGCTTCATCCGCGCGAACAGCCGCGCATTGAACATGCCTACGGTGTCCGGCGTC
This sequence comes from Allostellaceae bacterium, assembly GCA_035570495.1. GTDB lineage: Bacteria > Pseudomonadota > Alphaproteobacteria > ATCC43930 > CGMCC-115725 > DATARH01. The sequence continues at coordinate 832 of DATMLO010000261.1, forward strand.
TCGGGTGTCGTCAGGATCACGAAATCGGCTTCGCCCAATCGCTCCCCCAGCCGCTCGGGGGTTGCCAGGTCGCTCATCCCGGGCGGCAGTTCGGTCACCCGCGGGTCGATGCCGAGCACCCGCATGGCGAGCGCGGCGCAAAGCTTACTGGCCTCGCCGCCGGCGCCGCCGACCCCAACGATCAACACGGTCTGCTCCGGCAGATCGATCATTTGCGGGCCTCGCTGCCAGCGCTTTTGTGGCAGGTAGTGATCGAAGCGGCGGGCGAAGGCGAGGAGGAACGCGACGGCATGGGCGGCGAGGTGCTCGTTGTAGCTGCCGCGCATGTTGGTGACGAGGACGTCGCTGTTGACCAGCGCGTCGTAGAACCAGGCGCCGCCGAGCCCGGCACGGGCCGCACAGATCCAGCGCAGCTTCCTGGCGCGGGCGAGCAGCTCGGGCGGCACCGTGCCGTAGGCGGCGTCGGCATCGGCGATGTCGTCGAGGGCGTCCTGCGGATCGCTGTACGTGTTAACGACGACGCCAGGCACTGCGCGCCGGATTTTCTCGGGCCAAGAGGGGTCGGCATCGGGTGCCAGCAGCAGGATCTTGAAGCTCATCGGCGCAGCTCCCTACATGGCCTGCGGCGCGAGGCCAGCGGCGGCGAGACGGCGCTTTGCCTCGGCGTAAAGGTCCGGCGGCAGCGGCCCGTCACGTAGTGCAGCCAGATTGGCGTGGAGATGCGACGGGTTCACGGTACCGACGATCGTCGTGTCCATGTCCGGGTGCGAGAAGGTAAAGCGCAGGACGAATTCGACCGGGGCCATCCCCTGCAACTGATCGTCGAGGCCGGCCTGCGCCCAGCGGTCCCATTGCATCCCGGCCTGCTTGCCCGGCGCCGGCGCGCCCTTCGCCGCGCCGCCGCGAATGACGATGCCCGCTCCGGCTTGGGACGCCGCCGTAATCGCCGCCTCGTGCTCCCGCTCGACGGCCGAATAGGGAATCTGAAAGACATCGAAGATGCCCATCGCTATGTGATCTTTCAGATTAGGAAAGGTGCCGGACATCCCGATGAACCGCACCTTGCCGGCGTCCTTCAGTTTAAGCAGAGCATCGACCGCGCCATTGTCCTGAAGCGTCCGCTGCGATGGCGAGCTGTGGAACTGCACCACATCGAGATGATCGGTCTGCATGCGACGTAAGCTCTGCTCGACCCCGGCGACGATGTTCTCCGGCGTGAACACATGCGGGCTGCGCTCGCCGCGCGGCGCCGGCGGCGCGCCGACCAGGCAGCCGCATTTGCTGGCGAGATAATACTCATCGCGCCGATGCCCGATGTAGCGGCCGATGCGCTCCTCGCTGAGCCCGTAATCGATCGACGTGTCAATGTAGTTGATCCCGGAATCGAGCACTGCGTTGAGGATCGTTTCGGCTTGGGCTTCACTGATGTCGCGGGCGCGCGGCGCGCCGCGCAGCTCCATCGCGCCGTAGCCGAGCATCGTTACCTCGAGACCGGTGCGCCCGAGTTCGCGCTTTGGCAATTCGGTCATAGAACCTCCTTCATCGGTCAGCGCCGAAACGGCGCTTCCAGGGTCAGAAATTCGGCGAACTCGTCGGCGTAATCCGGATGCCAGCGCGACAGCGCCGGGCGGTTGCGGATGAGGTCCTCGGCCGCCCACAAGATTCGGCGGTTGTCGATGTCGCGGGTCACGTCGTTGTCGGGGCAGATGATGTAGAAATCGCCCGCCGCCATCGCTGCGAGCATGAAGTGGACGACCTGCTCCGGCGTCCAGGCGCCGGGCGGCTTCTCGGTACGGCCGCGCGCGGTCATGCCGGTGAAGGTCGAGCCCGGCACCAAGAGATGCGCGGTGACCCGGCAGCCCGCGACGTTGCGCAGCGCATATGCCAGCCCCTCGGTCAATACCTTCACCCCGGCCTTGGTGATGTTGTAGGCGGTGTCGCCGGGCGGGCAGGTGATGCCCTGCTTCGAGCCGGTGTTGACGATCGCGCCGGGCGTCTGCTGGTCGATCATCGCCTGGGAGAAGGCGTGCACCCCGTTGACGACGCCCCACAAATTGACCCCGAGCACGCGCTGCCAGCGCTCATAATGGTCCCACGGGCCGCCGACCGGCGAGGTGCCGGCATTGTTCATCAGCACCGCAACCCCGCCGAACGCGGCGTAGGCCCGCTCCTTGAGCCGCAAGACCTCGTCCATTTTGCTGACATCGGTCGGCACCGTGATGACGGTTGCGCCCGGCATCTCGGCTGCGGCGCGGTCGAGCGCGTCTTGGCTCAGATCGGCGAGGCAGATCTTCATGCCCAGCGAGGCGAACCGCTTCGCCGCCGCGAGGCCGATGCCGCTCGCCCCGCCGGTGATGACCGCGGCGCGGCCTTCGGTCAAAGCCGGATGCATGTTATCTCTCCTAAGCCCGGCGCGGTTACGTTCTTGCGCTGGGTGAAGCTGTCGAGCATGTCTTCCAGCGAGAATTCGCGGCCGATACTGCTCTCCTTGTAGCCACCGTAGGGCTCTTTTGCGAGGTTGACCATTCGCTCAAGAGCGACCGAGGGTTCGAATTCCTCTCGCTCCGCCAAGGAGTCTGTCTCACCGGTGCCTTCCATGGCCATAGGCGCGAAGCGCTTCGACGAACTCTCGACAACGTCGCCGGAGCCCGACGGATCCAGATTTACGGATCCAGATTTATCGTGCCGTCCAACCTCAGCGCGCTTCTGGTCACGTTAGATCAATGGGTTACAAACATGCTGCAGCCGATTAGCGGCATGGCAGATATCCCAGCGCCCGATTTTA
>DATMLO010000262.1:0-12186 GCA_035570495.1 Allostellaceae bacterium
GCGGCATGCCCCGGCGAGCGCGGCCGGCCCGTCGCGATTGATCGCGAAAGCGGTGTCGGGGTCGCTCTCGGCGGCGTCGACCGCGGTGTAGGCGGCGGCGTTGACGACAATGCGAGGCCGCGCGGCGGCGATGATGTCGCGGGCTTCTTGCGGGCGCGTCAAATCGAGCCGCGGCCGCTCGATTGATTCGACCTCGAACCCGGCGGGCCACCAGCTGCGCAGCAGCTCGTGGCCGATCTGGCCAATGCGGCCGATGACAAGGATTTTATTGGTCATGCCGGGAGTGTGCCCCACAGGCCTTAGCATAACATAAATCGCGGCCGATCGGGGCGGTGAGAGGGCGGCTCAAGCCCCCCGGTCAATAACCCCTGGCGCGGTCAACGATGTTGAGGAAGGGCTGTCCGCTCTCCAGGCGGCGGATGTTCTCGACCACATCGCGCGCCGCGATCTCCGGCACGGCGATCGACGCGATATGCGGCAGCACCAGCACGTTGTCCATCTGCCAGAACGGGTGCTCGGCCGGCAGCGGCTCGGTCTCGAAGACATCGAGCGTCGCCTCGGCGATCTGGCCGTCCCGGAGCGCCGCCAGCAGCGCATCCTCGTCGACCGTGCCGCCGCGCCCGCAATTGACCAGTTTCGCGCCGCGCGGCAGCCGGTAGAGCGCATCGCGGTTGACAATGTGACGCGTCTCCCGGGTCAACGGCAGCAAACAGACCAGTATCTCGGTACGCGCGAGAAATGGCGTCAGGCCGTCGGCGCCGTGAAACGTCTCGATCCCCTCGACCATGCGCGGCGAGCGTCCCCACCCCGCGACCGGAAAACCGATCGATTGGAGCATGCGCGCCGCCGCGCCGCCCAGGAGGCCGATCCCCATGACCCCGACACGGACGTCATAGGAGGCGCGCGGCAGCTCGTAATCCCACCGGCTGTCGCGTTGCTGGCGACCATAGCGGCCGAGGTCGCGGTAATGACGCAGCACGCACATCGTCACGAACTGCGCCATCATCTGCGCCATGACCTCGTCACCGAGCCGGGCGACCGGGATGTGCTTGGGGATTGTCTCGTCGGCGAGGATCGGGTCGACCCCGGCGCCGAGATTGGTGATGAGCTTCAGATTGGGCAGCGACGCCAGCTCACCTGGCGGCGCCTTCCACACGAGCGCGGTCTCGATATCCGCCGGATCGCCGAGATCGGGCGACACCCGCACGTCGAGCTCCGGCATCGCCGCCTTGAGCGCCGCCGACCACGCCACCGGATCGTCGAGGCGGCTGGAAAACAACAATGCGCCCGGCATCAGTCCCTCCCTCGCTGGAGCCGGGATTCTCGCCCGATCAAGTCGTGTGATGCAACGGGCGAGGCCCGCGGCTATAGTTTGTCGTCCCGGCGTAAGCCGGGACCCACCTTCCGGCGCCAGAAACGGTTGAAAAGTGGGTCCCGGCTTACGCCGGGACGACAATTTTCAATTGGCGCGATGATCCTCACCCCCATCCCGGCCGACGAACTCGACGACGCGCTCGACCGCTTCGCGGCGCGGCTCGAAGAGCCAGCGGCGCGCCAGGCCTTCGCGCTGATCCGCGCCACGTCGCCCGAGCGCGCGGAAGCAGCGGCGGCGGAGCATGACCGGCGGACAGCCCTCGCCTTCGCCCGCACGCACGGGGTGACCGTGCACCCACTCGGCACCGACTGCGCCTACAACTGGGATGGCGCGGCGCTCGACGGCGACACGGAAGCCTATGTGATCCTGCACGAGGTCGCGCATTTCGTCCTCGCCCCGCCCGAGCGGCGGGCGCTGATCGATTTTGGCGCCGGCCCCGGTCCCGACACGCGCGACCGTGACGGCGCCGAACGCGCCGCCGCGCTGCCGATCATTGAGCGCGAGGCCGACGAAGCCGCCGCCTCGCTGCTCGGCATTTTGTGGGAAGCCGCGCTCGGCCAGCCGGCGCTCGCCTCGTTTCTCGACCAGAACTGGCTCGAGGGGCTGGAGCGCTCGGCCGCGGCGCATTTCACCGCGGTGCTCCAGGGGCTCATCGCCGGCGGGCACTGGACCCCATCGCGCCTCCTCCCCGTATCCGATTGAGGGCAGGCCGGCAGCGGTAACAACCGGTCTCCGGCCAGGGGTATCTGCATGCATTTTCCGTGGTGGTTCCTCCCTCTGTCGATACTCACCCTGGCGGTGCCGGTGACGAGCCTCGCGCTCATCGGGACCGGTCTCGGCTGGTTTATCTCGCGCAGAAAAGGGCGCGCCGGCGCGGCGCGGGCATTCGCCTGGTGGACAGCTGCCATCGCGGCGTTCTGGCTGCCCGGGGCCGGGTTCGGCGGGTGGATGATCTCCGGGATGATGGCCGAGGACGCGGAACGGGCGCGCCTGAATTACACGGTGCGCGAAGCGACGGTCATCGATGGGATCGATATCCCGGCCGGGGCCATGGTGTCGCGCGGCGAAGATGGCGCGCTGCGCTCCGTCAGCTTGCCCGATGGCGTGACACTGGCCGCGAGCGGTGCGACCTGGCAGCACGGTGTGGAGTTTGGCGCGCGTGGCTGGGTTACCGACGCTTCGCTCGCGGCGGATGCGACGATCCAAAACATTCCCTGCCAGCACGATCAGATGGTTCGTTTTTGGAGCAAGGACGAACTGGGAGGCTGCACGCTGTCGCGCGACGCGACGGTCGAGGTGACGATCAAAGAGGCCAACGGCACAAGCCGACGGCAGAGTTTCTCGTGCCGGGCCGGAACAGCCATCGAGACGCAGCTGCTCGGTCATGGCGAAATGGGCGTTTGCACCCTCGCCGCACCGGCGGCGATCGGCGGCGTCACCTGCGCGGCCGGCGCCGAACTCAAGCTGGTGAACGCGATGCTCTACAGCTGCACATTGGCGCAGCAAACCCGGTTCGGCCCCGTCGAGCTGCCGCCTGGTTCGTTTGTCGCCTATGTCGGCGGAAGGCCCGAGTGGTTCCGATTGCCGCCGGCCGGACCCTCAGTCGACGGCTTCGGGCTCAGCCTGCCGGTCGGCACCGAAGCCGGGTTCTGCTATCAGAGCGAGGCGCTGCAACGCCTTTCCGTCGACCAAACTGCCTTCGTCACCATCGCGGGGGTGAAGCTGACGGGCGCGATCGACTTCGACTGCGGTCAATTCCACAGTGGCGTGCTATTCGAAGACGCGATGATCGGCGGCAAGCAGCGGCAGCGCGGCGAAGTAGTGTCGCAAGCCGATCTGCCGCAATAGAGCCACCGCGCGAGGAAAGCATCGAATGAACCGCATCGACCTCGAAGGCCGCGTCGCGATCGTCACCGGCGCGGCGCGCGGCATCGGCCGTGCCATCGCCGACCGCATGTCGGCCTCCGGCGCGCGCGTCGCGATCTGGGACATCGACGGCGATGCCGCCGCCAACACCGCGGCCTCGATCATGAACGCGGTCGATTATGTCGCCGATGTCACCGACCCCGCCTCGATCGAAGCGGTGCTCGCGGCGACCTCGGCGCAGATCGGCGCGCCGGACATCCTCGTCTGCAACGCCGGCATCACCGGGCCCAACCACCCGCTCGACCAGTACCCGATCGACGATTGGCGGCAGGTGATCGAGATCGACCTGATGGGCGTGTTTTATTGCTGCCGCGCCGTGGTGCCGGTGATGCGCCGGAAAAATCGCGGCCACATCGTCAATATCGCTTCGATCGCCGCCAAGGAGGGCAACCCCAACGCCTCAGCCTATTCGGCGGCAAAGGCCGGCGTGATCGGCCTCACCAAGTCATTGGGCAAGGAGCTGGCGGACACCGGCATCCGCGTCAACGCGGTCGCGCCCGCCGCCGCCAAGACCGACATCTTCAACCAGATGACCGAGGCGCAGATCGCCTACATGCTGTCGAAAATCCCGATGGGCCGCTTTGTGCAGGTCGAGGAGATCGCCGCGCTCGTCGCCTGGCTGTGCTCCGACGAGTGCTCCTTCGCGACCGGCGCGGTGTTCGACATTTCCGGCGGCCGCGCCACCTACTGAAGCCGGCCGGCTACGCCCCGGCGGCTTCGCGCAACCGGAGATCGGTTTCGATGAGCTTGTGGCGGGTGTCGCTCCCCAACCCGTTCTCCACCGTCCGGCGCATGTCGAGATCGCGCGCACACAGCCGGTTGAGCGCCTCGGTGCGGATCAGGAAATAGCGGGAAGGTTGCTGCAACGACACCGTTGCATTCGCGGCGCTACCGTCAAAACAGCTCATTTCGCCGATAAAGCTACCGGCCGCGCAATGCGCGATGGGCCGGCCGCGCAGCGTCACTTCGGCCTCACCGCTCGCCAGATAAATGAGACCGCCCAGGTGCTCCCCTTCGCTCACGAGCAGCGTGCCGGTTTTGGCGTCGTACCAGTTACCCGCGTTGAGGAACTTGCGCGCCATCGAGCGGCTCATGCTCGGGAACTTCGCGGCGATGAAGGCGGCCTCTTCGTCGTTCAAGCGCGCCCGATGTTCCAGCACCGCCATGCGGACCAACCCGACGACGCTAAGAACGATCCAGACGATCTGGCTGATCGCGGCGGACAGGTTGAACGCGCTGGTCATCGACAACAGAACCAGCGACGCGGCGCCCAGATTGGCCGCCGCATAGCTGTAGCCGTTGCTGCGCAGCAGCCCGGATTGCAGCGCCGCATAGGCCCCGACATAGAGGACGACGCCCAGCAATCCGGCGATTTCAGGAAGCTGGGCGGTCGATATGCCGAGCATCTCACCCCCTCAGGCCGGTCCTGGACAGCGGTCTCGACGCCTCGGCGAACGCGGGCGCCGGCAAGCAAAATTATCGCCCCTCGGCGATATCGACGCAACGCCGGCATGCGGGTCCCATCGTTCGAGCATGGTAAACAGCGGCTTGTCCGGCGCCGATCTCCGGCGTTGGCATTTTTCGGTGACGCCGCGCTCTTGTAACACGAACATATCATGAACATATAGGTCTCAAGCAACACGCAACGAGACGGAAATGCGGGGCGTTTCGGAAGGAACAATGGCAACGGTGACAGGCTGGCTCGGCCGCCTGATACCGGCCGCGCACCGCCTGTTAATTTCGCCGATAACAGGCGGATATCAGGCGGTGACCCGCCTGATATCTTCGACGCTCGCGCGCCTGATCCTAGAAGAGCTAGGCCGCCTCTTGCCGGCCGATCGCCGCGGCGCGTTGCGCAAGAGCGCGGATGCGGCCCCAGTCGCCCGCATTGATCGCATCGCGCGGCGCCATCCACGAGCCGCCGACCATCGGCACGTTGGGCAGCGCGAGGTAGTGCTCGGCGAGACGCTCGTCGATCCCACCCGTCGGACAGAACTCGATCCCGGCAAACACCGGCGCCAGCGCGCGCAGCAACGCGACCCCGCCTATCGCCTCGGCCGGGAACAATTTCATGACGCAAATCCCGAGCGCCCTCACCGCCAAGATCTCGGACGGGGTCGCGACCCCCGGCAGATAGGGCAGATCGGTCGCCAGCGCCGCGCCGGCGAGTTGCGGCGTGGTGCCGGGGCTGACGAGGAACTTCGCGCCGGCCTTGACCGCGGCGGCGACATCGGCGGCGCGCAACAAGGTGCCGGCGCCGACCGTCACTTGCGGCAGCTCGCTGGCGATTGCCTCGATCGACGCGATGGCGGCCTCGGTGCGGAACGTTACTTCGAGAACCGAAAGCCCACCTTCGTAGAGCGCGCGGGCGAGCGGCACCGCGTCGCGCTCGCGCTCTATCGACAGAACCGGGATGACGTTAGCGCCACGAAACAGCGGATGCATGGAACTGTCCTCCTGCCGCGCACGCACTGCTTGAACCTACACCGACAGCAACGCAAGCGCAGCCGCGATGATCCAAACGGCAGCACGCTTGAGCTGCAATGGAGTTCCATGCTTCCGCATATCGATCGCCCGGCGAATCAGCCGATTGACAGGCCGCCGCTTCCGGGCGACTTGATCCGCGCAATATAGCGTTCGGAGGTAGGCGTGGAAAAACGCAGGCTCGGCAAGACCGGTCTCGATGTGTCGCTGTTGGGGTTCGGCTGCGGCGCGGTCGGCGGGCTCATGGTCGGCGGCGCGCCGGCCGACCAGGAACGCGCGGTGGCGCGGGCGCTGGAGCTCGGGGTCAACTACTTCGACACCGCCGCACAATACGGCAACGGCCGCTCGGAAGAGAATATCGGGCGCGTCATCAAGTCTTTGAAGCTCAGCGACATTTATCTCGGCACCAAGGTGCGGCTGCCGCCGACCGATCCGGGCCAGATCGCCGCCGGCATCACCGCCGCGCTCGAAGCCAGCCTCACCCGGTTGCAACTGGAGCGGGTCGATCTATACCAGTTCCACAACGCCATCGTCGGCAGCACTGCGGGCGGCAGTTTCGCGGTCGAGAGCATGCTCGAAGAAGTCGTGCCGGCCTTCGAGAAGCTCGTCCAGCAGGGCAAGATCGGTCACTACGGGATCACCGCGGTGGGCGAGACCGCGTCGCTGCTGCGGGTGGTCGATGCGCGCGCCTTCGAAACCGCGCAGGTGAGCTTCAACCTGTTGAACCCGAGCCCCGGCGCGGCCGTGCCAAAGGGCTTCCCGGCGCAAGATTACGGTGGCCTCCTGACGCACACCGAAGCCGCGAACATGGGCGTCATTAACATCCGCGTCGCGGCAGGCGGCGCGCTCAGCGGCAGCGAAGAGCGCCACGCGCTCAATTCGCCGGCGCCCGATCCGATCGGCTCCGGCAGCAGCTATAAGATCGATGTCGAACGCGCCCGGCGCTTTATGCCCCTGGTGCGCGAGGGCCTCGCCGACAGCCTCGTCGAATTGGGGCTGCGTTACGTCATCGCGCACGCGGCGATCTCGACCGTGTTGATCGGCATCGCGAACCTCGAGCAGTTCGAGATCGCCGCGCGCGCCATCAACAAGGGGCCTCTATCGCCCGGCGCGCTGGCGCGCGTCGCCGAGATCCAGGCAAGCTTTGTCGGCGAGACGCGCTAGGCGCTCGCCGACGACGCGATCGTGTAGGCGAAGCTCGCCGGGTCGAGCGAGTCCGGGCCGCCTTTCGGGGTTTCGGCATTAGGATACATCAGGAAACCGATCGGCCCCTGCTGCTGCCCTGGCATCGTGAAATCGCGGGCGTAGTTGAACCCGACCCAGTTCATCTCCCACTGGCCGAACAGGCGCTCGCGCAGCGCCTTGACCTTGTCGCTGTCGATCGCCGCCTGCTCCTCGAGCACCACCTTGCGCACATCGGCCGGGTCGACCGGGAACCAGCCTTTGCCGTCGATGAACACCTCGGCGCGGCAATGCTGCGCCTTGGTGACGTCGCCTGATTTGCCGAGCGATTTCGACACCGTGGAATCGGCGACGCGCACCCCGAAAAAGTCGCGCGCCGGCAGCCCGACCGCCTTGGCGAGCCCGACAAACAGCGAATTGATGTCGGCGCATTTGCCGCCGAAATCGCCGCTCTCCAGCATAAAGGCGACATTTCCCAGCCCGCAGCCACGCGTCTCGGCGCGGCGGTAGCTGTTGTCGACGACCCAGTCGTAAATCGCTCGCGCCTTGTCGAGCGGCGCGGTGCGGGCGCCGACGATCTCCTGCGCCTTCTTGAGGACGATGCCGTCGGTCGGCGAGCTCTTGGTCGGCCGCAGGTATTCGGCCAGCTCGGCCGGCGACTCTTCCATCGTGAAGCCCGAGCGATCCTTCGTCGCCACTCGCGCCGTGATCTCGATCTCGCGCGCGACGCCGGGGTCCGACCACGCCGCCATGACGATTGGTCCGCGCGACGCCGGCTCCCACCAGATATTCGTCGCGACCGGCGAGCGCCAACTCAGGTCAACCACCCGCTGGTAGTCGAGCGCATCCTGAGGCACCGGAACCCATAGCCGCAGCGGCAAATCCGCATTCTTCACCGCGATCCGATAGGTGACCTCGAACTCCCGCCACCCTTCCGGCGCGGCTGCGGCCGCCGGGCGCCGCAGCGCGGCCAGGGCGCCAGCGGCCAAGGAAGCTCTGATGAAATCACGGCGTTGCATCGCAATCCTCCGATGGCGGGACGGTCGGTTTCGCTCTGAGGGGGCGATCGGCTAGACTTGCCGGCGGCAGAGCGCACACGGCGCTTCGCCCGTTCAGGTTAGCGAGTGACGATAATGCTGGAAGGTTTCGCTGTCACCGGGGCGCTCGCGATCCGCCCCACCGGCGCAACCCTGGGCGCCACGGTCGAGGGCGTCGACCTTAACAACGAGATCGGCCACGAGACCTTCGCCGGCATCCTGCGCGCGCTGGGCGAGCATGGCGTCCTCCGCTTCCCGGCGCAGCGCCTCGCGCCCGAACGGCAGCTCGCGTTTTCCGAGCGCTTCGGCTCGTTGGAGATCAACGTCGCCGGCGCCTTCCAGGAGCCCGGCCTGCCCGAGATCATGATCCTCTCGAACATGAAGGACGAGCGCGGCCGGCCGCTCGGTGCGCGCGACGCTGGGCAGGACTGGCACACCGACATGTCCTATAGCGAGACGATCGCCTTCGCCAACGTGCTCTACGCACTCAAGGTGCCGCACCGCGACGGCCAGGCGCTCGGCGGCACCGAGTTCGCCAACATGCACGCCGCCTATGACGGGCTCCCCGACGACCTCAAGACCCGGCTCGACGGGATGACCGTGCTGCACGACTTCAACAAATTCTGGGACATGATGCTGAAGCGCCCCGGCACCTGGCGAAAGCCGCTCACCCCGGAGCAGCGAGCGAAGAAGCCGCCCGTCTCGCACCCGATCTTCCTCACCCACCCGATCACCGGCCGCAAGGTGCTCTACGCCAACCCCGGCTACGCGATCCGCATCAACGAGCTGCCCGAGGCGGAGAGCGACGACATCCTCGACTTCCTGTTCCGCCACCAGCTCCAGGAGAAATTCCGCTGGGTCCACCGCTGGACCGAAGGCGACGTGCTGCTGTGGGACGATATCGGCACCCTGCACAACGCCCATGCCGATTACGGCCCGGACGAGCACCGCCTCATCAAGCGCTGCCAAGTCATGGCCGACCGGATTTTCGATCACGCCTGGGTGCGCGCCGCTCTCGCCGCATAGCCGCTAAGCCACCGTTCTACCAATAGACGTGTTCTGCTCGCTCAAGAAGCGAGGAAGCTGCGGATTTCCTGCAAAAATCGAGGAAACGCGGGCTCGTCTTCGAGGATCAGATGATTGCGACTCGCCAACGGCACGAAGCGGGCGCCAGGGATGCCCGCAGCCAATCGCCGACCTTGATCGAACGGCACGCGTGCGTCGTCGCGCGCATGCATGACAAGAGTCGGTACCGATATCCGGGCTAACAGCCCACTCACGTCGGTATCTCCATTGGCCAAGGAATTGCGCACGGCGTCCGATGGCGAGGTTGAGATGCGTTGCAGTTCGTTGAACCAATCGGCCTGTTCCTTGGTCCCGCCGGGGATGAACTGCGACGTGAATAGCTGCCGAAACGCCGGGTTCTCCTGACCCCAGCCAAGCCGCATCAAGGTGAGCATCGCGTCACCCTGTTCCCTTTCCGCAGCCGAATGCGCGCGTTTCCTCCATCCGATCGGGTAACCGCCGAACAGGATCAGGTGCGAGACGCGCTCGGGATGACGGACGGCGTAGTCGATTGACACGGCGCAGCCCTGAGAGATGCCGAGAAGAGCAAAGCGTTCGAGTCCGGCAGCATTGACCACCGTCTCAAGGTCGCTGACGAACATCTCGTGCGAGACCTCTTCGACCTCGCGATCCGACAGGCCGTTGCCACGGGCGTCATACCGTATCAATGAGCGATCGCGCGATAATTCGCGATAAAGACCGCGCCAGATCGGGCTTTCGAAATCGAATTCGAGATGCGTCATCCAGTTGCCGGTCTTGACCAGCGGCGGCCCGTTGCCGGTCCGCGCATAAGCGAGCTGGATGCGATCCGGCGTCGTACAGAATTGGATTTCCTGCTCATAACGCGCTGCCGTCGGCCGTTCCCCGACATCGGCGCTAACGACGGCAGCAGGCACCGGTTCGGGTTCCGGCAGCTCCTCGATATCCTTGGCTGCGAGACCGTAGACGCCGATCGCCCGAGAGATGTTCTTGACCATTTGTTCGCCCAAGTCGGCGAAGGCGAGCGACAGCTTGTCCCTGATCTGGTCGTTCGCGGCGCGTGAAATGCACAGCCCGCCCGGCTCGCAGAGGGCTTCCAGGCGGGCGGCGATATTCACGCCGTCGCCAAAGATGTCATCACCATCGATAATGATGTCGCCGACATTGATCCCGATACGGAAGACGATGCGCTTGTCCTCCGCGACGGCCTGATTGCGGCCAATCATGGCGCGCTGGATCACGATCGCGCAGCCAACCGCGTCGACGACGCTGGCGAACTCCACCAGGGCGCCGTCGCCCGTCGTCTTCACCATACGACCGTGATGACCGGCAATGACCGGGTCGATGAGCTCGCGGCGATGACCTTTCAACGCGTTCAAAGTGCCCATCTCGTCGATGCTCATGAGCCGGCTGTAACCGACGACATCGGCGGCAAGGATGGCCGCAAGCCGACGCTGGACGGCATGGCTTTCCATGATCTTCGGCATCCATGCAATCGTGCCCGGCAGACAGCTTAGGCACCTTCGTGAGGAAACGCTAGAAAACGGAACGGATCACCTAACCGAGCCGCGCAACAATCAACGATCGCGAAACTCGGCATTTCCAAATGCCTGCTTCCGGCGCAAAATCGTCTTTTAGAGGTTATACCTAAAATTGCCATAATCATATTATATCGTTGTGATTATCGTCTCGTCTTTGGGCGAGGCGCGTTTAATCGCAAGGATCATTGATGGCTGTAAATCAGCTGCAAAAACAGCGTGGGCGCGGGCCGGGGCGGCCGTTCCGGAAGGGGCAATCAGGCAATCCGGCGGGGCGGCCGATAGGATCGCGCAACCGCGCGACACAGCTTGCCGAAGCGATCCTCGACGACAACGCCGGGGCGCTGACCGAAAAGCTCGTCGAGCTGGCGCTGGAGGGTGACCGGATGATGCTGCGATTGGGCTTTCAGGGCATCGTGCCGCGCCGCGCCCGCACCCGCCCGATCCCCCTCCCCGAGATCAAATCCGCCGCGGACCTCGCCCCGGCGATGGACGCCATCATGCGCGCCGCCGCCGAGGGCGCGGTCACCCCGTTCGATGCGGCGGAACTCGCCCGCATGGTCGAGACCGCATTGCGCGCGTTCGAGACCGGCGATTTCGACCGCCGCCTTCTGGCGCTGGAGCGCGAAATGCAGGACGCCAAGGAAGCGGACAATCATGCGCCGCCGGCTTGAGGCGTTCGAGCGCCGCCTCGCCGCGCTCGCCGCAATGCTCCGCTCCTGGTCGCACGACGCCGAACAGGAGCAGAAAAAGCGCCAGCTCGACCGGACAATGGCGGCTTTTCTGCGCGCCGGGCTCGAACAGGCCGGGCTCGACCCCAACGAGTCGCCGTGCCTGCGCGATCTCGAAAACCCGCCGGCGTGGCGACAACCGCGCCGGTTTGTCCATCCGCTGCGCCGCCTCGCCGAACGGCAACGCCCGCGCACCCTGCTCGAGGCGCTCCACGACATGACGCAACGCTACCAGGACGGGCGGGCGCCCAATCTGCGCCAGGCCTCCGTGATGCAGCTCATCGGCTATTACTGCTTTGGCGAGGGAAACCCAGACAACGCCCGCGAAGCCCCGGCTTGAAGCCCAGCATGACCAGCGCGGGCTACTTCACCGCACCGCCGGAAAGCTCCGCGGTCTTTTGTTGTAGCCGCGCGTAAAGCCCGGCGGTGCCGCCCGACCGGATCAGCGCGCGGATCTCCTCCTGTTGCGCGACGACCTGGCTGATCGAGCCATCCGCCCGGACGTCGATTGCCTTCCAGCCGCCCGGGGTCTGCCGCATCGTATAGGCGAGCACATGCGTCTCGTCGCCCTGCTTGCCCGGCACGATCTTGACCCGGACCACCGGATCGGCGCCCGCCGGCGGCGCGAGATCAAACCGCTCGCCGCCGTAATCGTCAAAATTGGCGACATAGGTGGCGACCGAAAAGCGCTGGAACGCGCTCTTGAGCGCCGTAATGTCGGTGGGAGACAGTGTGGCCCAGGCGGTGCCGACCGCGCCTTCGAGGATCGCGTCGAGGTCGATCGCACGGGTGACCAGCGGCGCGAGCACGTCGTAACGCTGCTGAAACGGTGCGGATTTACCCGCTTTCATGACCTGCAGCAGGCCGGC
>DATMLO010000263.1:0-36740 GCA_035570495.1 Allostellaceae bacterium
GTCCGGTGACATGCCGGAAAATCGCAGTCCTGCCGCTTCGAGGGTATCGCGATAGGCGATGTTGACCTCGTAGCGATGGCGGTGGCGCTCACTGATCCGGGTCGTGCCATAAATCTCGGCAACCCGGCTTTCCGGGTCGAGCAAGGCCTCATAGGCGCCGAGCCGCATCGTGCCGCCGAGCTCGCCCTCGGAGCTGCGTTGCTCGATCTCGTTGCCCCGTATCCATTCGGTCATCAGACCGATGACCGGGTGGGTGCAGGATCCGAATTCGGTCGAACCGGCGCCATCCAGCTTTGCGAGATGCCGCGCGGCTTCGATGATCGCCATCTGCAGTCCAAGGCAGACCCCGAAATACGGCACCTCACGCTCGCGAGCAAAGCGCGCCGCCTCGATCATGCCTTCCGAGCCGCGCTCGCCGAAGCCGCCCGGCACCAGGATGCCGTGCACACCCTCGAGCTGCCGTAACGCCTCGCCCTCGGCTTCGAATACCTCGGACTCAATCCAGTCGAGCTTGACGCGGACGTTGTTGGCGATGCCGCCATGCGTCATCGCCTCCGCCAGCGATTTGTAGCTGTCGGGCAGATGCGTGTACTTGCCGACGACGGCGATCGTGACCTCGCCCTCCGGACGGCGGATATGATTGACGATCGCGTCCCAGCGGCTGAGATCGGGCTCGGGTGCGACAATGCCGAAATGCTTGCAGACCTCACGATCGAAACCCTCGGCGTGATAGGCGCCGGGCACGGCGTAGATCGTGTCGACATCGAGCGCCGGAATGACCCGCGACTCCCGCAGGTTGCAGAACAGCGCGATTTTCTTGCGTGCGCCTTCCGGAATCTCGCGCTCGCAGCGGCACAGCAGAATGTCTGGTTGGATGCCGAGGCCGAGCAGCTCTTTCGCCGAGTGTTGCGTCGGCTTGGTCTTGAGTTCGCCGGCCGAGGCGATGAACGGCACCAGGGTCAGGTGCACGTACATGACCCGCTCGCGCCCCAGTTCGTTGCCGAGCTGGCGGATCGCTTCGAGAAACGGCAGGCTTTCGATGTCGCCGACGGTGCCGCCGATCTCACAGAGAACAAAATCCTCGTCGGCGAGATCGGCGGTGATGAATTCCTTGATGGCATCGGTGACGTGCGGGATGACCTGCACCGTCGCGCCGAGATATTCGCCCTTGCGCTCGCGGCTGATCACGGTCGAATAGATGCGGCCGGTCGTAACGCTGTCGCTGCGACGCGAGGCAACCCCGACATAGCGCTCGTAATGGCCGAGATCGAGGTCGGTCTCGGCGCCGTCATCGGTCACAAATACTTCCCCGTGCTGATACGGGCTCATCGTGCCGGGATCGACATTGAGGTACGGATCGAGCTTTCGCAGGCGGACCTTAAAGCCGCGCGCCTGCAGCAGCGCTCCGAGCGCTGCGGAGCACAAACCCTTCCCAAGTGAGGAGACCACGCCGCCGGTGATGAAGATGAACCGCGTCATGGACCTTCAGTCTATAGCAACGCCGGGGACCGTCCCACCGCAAATTGTTCGACGCTGACCTGCCAATCCGTGCAGACCTTTGACCGACTGTGTGGCGGATGGGCGTCGGTCGATGTCGCGAGCGCCGGGCCTCGCGATTCGCGGAGCGTCCTCACTTTGCGAGCGGCGCGACGGGGCTAGCCGGCGCCGGTGGCGCGGCCGGCGTGGAAGGTTTGGCCGGGAAGGTTGGAGTCGGTGGAGGCGGACCGCCCTCCAGGATCGAATGCGTCGTGTGGGTCGTCACGCTGCTCAGCCAGACGAGCAGCAGACTGGTCGTAAAGAACGCGACCGCGAGGAAAGCGGTCGTCCGGGTCAACAGATTGGCGGTCGATCGCCCGGTCATGAAACCGGACATCCCGCCGCCGCCCATGCCCAACGCGCCACCCTCGCTCTTCTGCAAAAGGATGACGCCGACCAGCGCCATCGCAATCGCGACGTGAATGACAAACAGCAGAATGATCATGGCGCGTCTTTTAGGGGTTTCGCGGCGCTCTGGCTAGACGGTGCGGCTCAGGGGCAGGCCTCGGCGATCGCCCAGAAATCGTCGGCCTTGAGGCTCGCGCCGCCGATCAGCCCACCATCGACATCGGCGATCGCCAATATGTCGCGCGCATTTGTCGGGTTGACCGATCCGCCATAGAGGATCCGCGTGCCGTCCGGGATCGCCGCGCGGATCGCCTTGTGGATCGCTTCGATGTCATCGAGGGTCGGCGTGAGCCCGGTGCCGATCGCCCAGACCGGCTCGTAGGCGACGACGAGATTGCCGGCCGTCGCGCCCTCGGGGATCGAGCCCGTGAGCTGACCGCAGCAGATGGAAGCCTGCCGCCCCGCCTCGCGCTCGGCACGGGTCTCGCCGACGCAGAGGATCGCCACGAGCCCAGCGCGCCACGCCGCCGACACCTTGGCGCGCACCTGCGCGTCGCTTTCGCCATGACCGTGACGACGCTCGGAATGGCCGACAATGACGTGGGTGCAGCCGGCGTCCTTGAGCATCTCGGCGCTTATGTCGCCGGTGAAGGCGCCCTTTTCGGCGGGCGCGCAATCCTGGCCGCCAAGCGCGACGCCGCTCCCGGCGATCGCCGCGCCGACAGCGATGACGATCGTTACCGGCGGACAGACGAGCAAGTCGCAGCGCGGCTTGCCGGTCTTGGCCCGCGCCGCGACGGCCTCAGCCAGCGCGACGCCGTCGGCGCGCAACCCGTTCATCTTCCAATTGCCGGCAATGAGCTTGCGTCGCTGCGCCATGTTGCTCCCGTTCAGCCTGCGACCGTCGCGCGGTTGCGGCGGCGGCGGCCGATCTTTATCATCGGCTGCCACGATCACACCGGCGCGCGAACGGGTCAACCAAGACCACGCCCCCGCTCGCCACGTGCCGTCGGTCACATCGAAACGGTCGATAAACCATGCTGCAAGCGATCCGCACACGAGCTGGCGGCATCATCGTCAAGGTGCTGTTCGGACTATTGATCCTGTCTTTCGGGTTCTGGGGCCTCTACACAAAATCGCCGTTCTTCCAGGACAAATCGGCGGACACTGTCGTCGCGACGGTCGGCGACCAAGACATCCACGCCGACACGGTGCAGGCCACGCTGCAGCCGGTTCTCGAGCGGTTGCGCGCGCAAGTGGGTGGCGATCTCGACGCCGACAAGAAGAAAAACGTCGTCGACGCGGTGGTCGCGCAACTTGTCGATCGCGACCTGCTGGGCCAGGAGGTCACGCGTCTCCATCTCGACCTGTCGGACGAGGTTATACGCAACGCGATCATGTCGAACCCTGCCTTTGTCGGTCCCGACGGCCGGTTCAACCGCGACCAGTTCAATCAGGCGCTCGCCGCCAACCGCATGACCGAAGATCAGCTGATCGGCACCATGCGCCGCGATATCTCGCGCGGCGACCTGCTGCAGTCGATGACGGCCGGGGTCGTCGTGCCGCGCCCGGTGATCGACGCGGTCTATCGCTTCCGCAATGAGACGCGGGTGGCCGATGTCGTCGCCGTGCCGCTGAGCATCGCCGGCAACATCCCCGCGCCGACCGACGACCAAGTCGCGAAATTCTATCAGGACAATCAGGACATGTTTCGCGCCGAGGAGTATCGCAGCTTCACGCTGGCGAGCCTCGCGATCAGCGATCTGACGGGTGCGGTCACTATCACCGACGACAAGCTCAAGGCGGCCTATGACGACCGCAAGGAAGATTTTCAGTTGCCCGAGGAGCGCGATGTCCAGCAGATCCTCGCGCCCACCGAGGACAAGGCCAAGGCCGTCGAGGCGGCGCTTGCCAGTGGCGAGGACTTTCAGAAGGCGGCGACCGAGATCGCCGGCCAGGACCCTTCAACCATCGATCTCGGCCTCGTCAAGCCCGACGACCTGCCCAAGGAACTGGGTGACGCCGCGTTCACGCTGCCGGTCGACAAGCCGAGCGAGCCGATGAAGACCGAACTCGGATGGCACATCCTGCGCGTCGTCAAGATCCAGGCGCCGCAAACGCTGAGCTTTGACCAAGCGAAAGATCAGCTGCAAAAACAGCTGGTCGAGGACGAAGCGGCCGACCGTCTCGACAAGATCGCCAACGATGCGGACGACGCGCTCGCCGGCGGCGCCGCGCTCAGCGATGTGGCGGCAAAATACGGATTGAAGCTCATCACGGTTGACGGGGTGGACGCCAGCGGCCGCACCCCCGACGGCAAGGTGCCCCCGCTGCCGATCGGTGCGAAAGACGTGCTGAAGGCGGTCTTCGAGACCGAAACCAATCAGACCAGCCGGATCACCCCGGTCGAAGACGCGGCGATCTTCGCGGTGCATGTCGACAAGATCGTACCGCCGGTGGTGAAGCCGCTCGCCGATGTCAAGGCGCAAGCGGTCATCGGTTGGAATACCCAGCAGAGACAGGATGCGGTCAAGAAGATCGCCAGCGATCTGACGGCCGCGGTGTCGAGCGGCACGCCGCTCGCGCAGGCTGCGTCCGCCAAGGGGCTCGGCGTCGCCACCTCGCCGCCGCTCAGCCGGCGGGCGCAAGGTGCGCTGCCGTTGCCGAAGGCGCTGATCGGCAAGCTGTTCACGGCAAAGATCGGCGATACCGAGACCGGAGGCGACGACAACGGCACCTATGTCGCGCAGCTGAAGACGATCAACATCCCGCAATCGACGCCCGACGACCAGGTCAAGGCGCTAACCGCCGAGATCGGCAATTCGATGCGCTACGACATGGCGGGTGAGTTCACCGACTCGCTCAAGAAGCGTTATCCGGTGACGATCAAGCACGACGTGCTCGACAAGATGTTCTAGTCGCACCTGCTGTCCCTCTCCGTCCCTAGGGGGCGAAGAGGGACGCTTTAGGCGCACAGCGTCGTCAGCATCGCCGAGATGATCGGCATGCCGATACCGCCCGGCGGCGTCATGATCGACTCGGGGTGAAACTGCACCGCGGCGATCGGCAGCGTCCTGTGCTCGATGGCCATGATGACCCCGTCGGCGGTCTCCGCGGCAACCGACAGCTCGGCCGGCAGATTGCTCTTACGGGCATAGAGCGAGTGGTAGCGGCCGACCTGGAACTCGGCCGGCAAGCCGCCGAACAGGCGGTTGCCCGCGGCGCGGATCACCGAAGGCTTGCCGTGCATCGGTGTATCGAGCACATCAAGCGCCCCGCCGAAATACTCGACAATCCCCTGCAGCCCGAGGCAGACGCCAAAAATCGGGATGCGTCGCTCAAGGAGAAGGCCGAGCGTCTCACGCATCGAGAAATCGTCGGGCCGGCCTGGCCCGGGCGACAGCAGCACGAGGTCGGGCGATGCGCCGCTCGCCAGCTCGGCGCGGGCGAAATCGTGGCGCAGCGTCACGCATTCGGCGCCGGTCTGGCGGACATAGCCGGCCAGCGTGTGGACAAACGAATCCTCGTGATCGACCAGTATGACCCGACGCCCGTCGCCCGATTGCGGCGTTGCCGCGACAGCAGCCTGCGGCGGCGCGCGATTGCCGGCAATCGCGGCGAAAAGCGCGGACGCCTTCAGCCGGCATTCCTCGTCCTCGGCTTGCGGATCGCTGTCGAACAAGAGGGTCGCGCCGGCGCGCACCTCGCCGATCCCATCCTGCATGCGGATCGTGCGCAAGGTCAGGCCGGTGTTCATGTTGCCGTCAAAGGTCAGCCGGCCGATCGCGCCGCCATACCAACGCCGGGCCGAGCGCTCCTCCTGTTCGATAAAGCGGATCGCCCACAGCTTTGGTGCGCCAGTGACGGTGACTGCCCAGGCGTGGCTGAGAAAGCCGTCGAGCGCGTCGAATTCGGGACGCAAGACGCCCTCAACGTGATCGACCGTGTGGATGAGCCGTGAGTACATCTCGATCTGGCGGCGGCCGATGACCTTGACGCTGCCCGCGACGCAGACCCGCGACTTGTCGTTGCGGTCGACATCGGTGCACATGGTCAATTCGCTCTCATCCTTCTTGGAGTTGAGCAGCTCGAGGATGCGATCGGCGTCCTCGATCGGGTCGGCGCCGCGACGGATCGTGCCGCTGATCGGGCAAGTCTCGATGCGGCGGCCTTCAACCCGGACATACATTTCCGGTGAGGCGGAAACGAGAAACTCACCGGCGCCGAGGTTGATGATCGCGCCATAGGGCGCCGGGTTGGCCTTCTTCAGCCGTTCGAAGACCGTGCTCGGCTGGTCGGGACATGGCCGGGTCATCAGCTGGCCGGGCACCACCTCGAACAGATCGCCGCGCTTGAAGGCAAGTTTCGCCTTCTCGACCAGCGCCGGGTACTCGCCGGGCGCATGGTCGCTCTCGGGCGGCTTCACTTCCGGCAACAGGTCGGGGCGGTAGCGCGCCTCTTCGGTCGCGCGCGGCAGCCCCTGGGTCGAGCGACCGCCGGCGGCGAACTCGTAACGGTAATGCGCCGCATACTGGCGCATGTGATCGACGATGAGGATTTCGTCCGGCAAGTACAGCACGAGGTCGCGCTGGTCTCGCGGGCGCGGCAGGCGCAGGGCCATCGGCTCGAACTGGAAGACGAGGTCGTAGCCGAACGCGCCGTAGAAGCCGAGATGCTCGTCCTCGGCGCTTTTGAAGAGCGCGATCAGCGCGCGCAATACCGAAAAGACGCTCGGCTGGCGGCTGCGCTGTTCCTCGGGAAAGCGCGTCGCCGACTCGCGGATCGCGCCGGCGACACGGGTCGCGCCGACCGTCGTGATCTCAACCGTATCCAGCGCCCGCAGCGCCGCGGCGACCGGCTCGATCAGCACCTCGCCGCGCTGATTGAGCGCCTCGACGGTGAAGTTGCGATCCCGCGCGGTGAATGCCAGCGGCGGATCGATAAACCCCATGTCCCAACGCGTGTAGCGGCCGGGAAACTCGAAGCTCGACGAGAACAGCACGCCGCGCTTCTTGTCGAGCGCCTCGGCGAGCGCGGTGTCGGCGGAGCTGTACGCTCGCTCGACGAGCGCGCGCGCGACGCCGATGCCACCTTCGGTCGTGTAGGTTCTGGACTGCATCTCGGTTCCCCTTCGACTCGCCGCCTCGGGAACCAATGCCGCTTTGCCCTAGATATGACAAAGGCCGCCTGGGTCTCCAAGGCGGCCTGAAATGAAAATGATTAGCGGCCGCCGGTTAGACGGGCCACCACCAATTCGGAACGAACGTGAACGTGTTCATGTAAGGTTTATAGCAGGCTCGCGCTAAGCGAACAACGCCTTCCAGCGTTCGAGGCTTTCGGGCGGCCAGACTTCGCTGGTCTTGTAATAGCCCTCGAAGATTCGGGTGTCCTTTGGCAGTTCGAGCCACGGAAGTTTGCTGGCCGTGAAGATGTGGACGTCGGGCGTGACCGCGCCGGAGTCGTCGAGCGAGCCGGCGCACAGCAGCACCGTGTCGCCCGGCGCGGCATGGTACTTGTGCCACAGCGCAGTGCCGCACTTCCCGCAGCGCAGCACGTCGTGCGGCTTACCGCTGCTGCCCGGCGGCACGGCGAAGGCGACCGGCGCCTCGCCGCTCGCCTCGACGAATTTGCGCTCGACCCACATATTGAGCGCAAACGCGGCGCCGCTGGTCTTCTGGCAATCGCGGCAATGGCAGGCATGGACGATCATCGGCGAATTGGTCAGCCGATAGCGCACCGCCCTGCAGGCGCAGCCGCCTTCGATGTTCCCTGGCGCGCTCATCGTGGCCCCGCTCGCAAAAACCCCGTCGAGACTGATATATAGGCGCTATGTCGAACCGGGAACATTGTGATGAGTGACCTGCGCCCGCTGATCGCGCGCGTCGCCGCCGGCGAACGGCTCAGCGAAGCCGAGGCCGAGGAGGCGTTTGAGATCATCATGTCCGGCAACGCCACCCCGTCGCAGATGGGTGGGCTGTTGATGGGCATGCGGGTGCGCGGCGAGAGCGTCGAGGAGATCACCGGCGCGGCGCGGATCATGCGCTCGAAGGCCCTGACGATCGATGCGCCCCCCGGCACGATTGATACGGTCGGCACCGGCGGCGATGTTTCGGGCACATTCAACATCTCGACCGCGACAGGGCTTGTGGTGGCGGGCACGGGCGTGCCGGTCGCCAAGCACGGCAACCGCGCCATCTCGTCGAAATCGGGCGCCGCTGACGTGTTGACCGCGCTGGGCGTCAATATCGAGTGCGATATGGCGATCGTGCAGCGCTGCCTGTGGGAGATCGGCATCTGCTTTCTGATGGCGCCGCGCCATCACGGCGCGATGCGCCATGTCGGCCCGACCCGCGTCGAACTTGGCACAAGGACGATCTTCAACATCCTTGGCCCGCTGTCGAACCCGGCAGGGGCAAAGCGCCTGCTGGTCGGCGTCTTCGCGCCGCAATGGGTGGTGCCGATGGCCGAGGTGCTCGGCCGGCTCGGCGCCGAGTACGCCTGGGTGGTGCATGGCTCGGGTCTCGACGAAATCACCACCGCTGGAACGACTGCTGTCGCCGAGTTCAAGGACGGCAAGGTGCGCAGCTTCGAGATGACGCCCGAAGATGCCGGCATCGGCCGCGCGACGCCCGACGACCTCAAGGGCGGCGACCCGGCGCACAACGCGGCGCTGATGCGCGGCGTGCTGGCCGGCGAAAAGGGAAAGCTGCGCGATATCGTGCTGCTCAATGCCGCGGCGGCGCTGATCATCGCCGGACGCGCCGCCGATCTGCGCGAAGGCGCGGCGCTGGCGGCGAACACGATCGACAGCGGCAAAGCGGCGGATGTGCTCGCGCGGCTGATCGCGGAGACCAACAAGTGAGCGCGCGCGAAGAGAATGTCCTGACCGAGATTTGCGACCGCAAGCGCGAGCATGTCGCAGCGCGCAAGCGCGAGATGCCGGTGCCGACGCTGTTGAAGCGCATCGACAACGCGCCGCCGCCACGCGGCTTTGCCGATGCGCTGGCGCGCAAGATCGGCGACGAGAATTATGGGCTCATTGCCGAAATCAAGAAGGCGAGCCCCAGCAAAGGGCTGATCCGCGCCGATTTTGATCCCCCAGCCCTGGCGCGCGCCTACGAGGCGGGCGGCGCGGCCTGCCTCTCGGTGCTGACCGACGAGCCGTATTTCCAGGGCAGCGACGATTATCTGATCGCGGCGCGTGAGGCGGTAAACCTGCCGGTGCTGCGCAAGGACTTTATCGTCGACCATTATCAGGTGCTGGAAAGCCGCGCCCTCGGCGCCGACTGCATTCTCCTGATCATGGCGTGCCTCGACGATGCGGAAGCGCGCGACTTCGCCGACGAGGCCAAGGCGCTCGGCATGGATGTCTTGGTCGAGGTGCATGATCGTGCCGAACTCGACCGCGCGCTGAAGCTCGACGCCCGGCTCATCGGCATCAACAATCGCAACCTGAAAACGCTGAAGGTCGATCTCAAGACCGCCGAGACCTTGGCGCCGCTGGTGCCGCACGGCCGTATCGTGGTCGGCGAAAGCGGGCTCAACACGCCCGACGATCTTGACCGTCTAGCGGCGGTCAACGCGCGGTGTTTCCTGGTCGGCGAGTCGCTGATGCGCGAGAAGGACGTCGCGGCGGCGACCCGCAAGCTGTTGCGCCTACCCGATCTCAGCCATGTCGACACGCAGGGCCGCGCGCGCATGGTCGATGTGTCGACGAAGGACGAGACCGACAGGGTCGCGGTCGCCGGGGCGCGGATCGTCATGCAGCCGGCCACCTTGGCGCGCATCCAGGCTGGCGACATCGCCAAGGGTGACGCGCTGCAGGTCGCCCGGCTCGCCGGCATCATGGCGGCGAAGAAGACGTCCGACCTGATCCCGCTGTGCCATCCGCTGGCGTTGACCTCGGTCGAGGTGGAGCTGAAATGCGCGCCCGCGACCTCCTCAGTCGAGATCACCGCGACCTGCCGCCTCAAGGGCCGTACCGGGGTCGAGATGGAGGCGCTAACCGCAGCGAGCGTCGCGGCTCTGACGATTTACGACATGTGCAAGGCGATCGATCGCGGGATGACGGTCACCGATGTGCGTTTGCTGCGCAAATCGGGCGGCAAGTCGGGCGATTTCGTCGCCAAATAGGAGGCTGAGCGATGATCTCGGTCGAAGAAGCCCTCAAACAGCTCCTGGCGCCGCTTTCCGCGCTACCGCCCGAGCAGGTCTCGGTGTCGGACGCGATGGGCCGCGTGCTCGCCGAGGATATTGCTGCGCGCCGCACCCAGCCGCCTTTCGCGGTCTCGGCGATGGACGGCTACGCGGTGCGCGCCGCCGATGTCGAGAGCGTGCCGGTCAATCTGCGCATCATCGCGGAAATCCCAGCCGGCGCCGGGTTTTCAGGGTTGCTCGACAAGGGCGAGGCCGCGCGCATCTTCACCGGCGCGCCGCTCCCCGAAGGCGCCGATACAATCGTCATCCAGGAAGATACCGAGCGCGACGGCGACACCGTGCGCGTCGTCGAGGGCGCCAAGCTCGGGACTTATGTGCGTAAGGCCGGGCTCGACTTCGCCGAGGGCGACGTGCTGCTGCATGCCGGGACACGGCTGACGCCGCGCCATATTGGGCTTGCGGCGGCGATGAACCGGCCGTGGCTCTTTGTTCATCGCCGGCCGCGGGTCGGCATCCTGTCGACCGGCGACGAAGTCGTCATGCCGGGCGAGCCGATCGGGCCGCACCAGATCGTCAGTTCGAACGCGCTGGCGCTGGCGGCGTTTGTGACCGCCTGCGGCGGGGCGCCGGTGGCGCTCGGCAACGCGCCCGACGACGCCGACGCGCTGCGGACCTTCGCGGCGGGGGCGCGCGGGGTCGATCTGCTGGTGAGCACGGGCGGCGTTTCGGTCGGTGAACATGATCTGGTGCGCGGTGTCTTGAGCGAAGACGGGCTCAAGATCGATTTCTGGGAGATTGCGATGCGGCCGGGGAAGCCGCTGATGTCGGGCAGTTATCGCGGCGTCCCGATGATCGGGCTGCCGGGCAACCCGGTCTCGACCCTGGTGTGCTCATTCCTGTTCCTGAAGCCGGCGATGGACCGGCTGTCAGGCCTGCCTGACAAAGCCGAGCCGCAGCTGATGGCCCGGCTCGGCCGCGACCTCAGACAGAATGACCGGCGCCAGGATTACCTGCGGTCGACGCTGACGCGCGGCCCGGACGGCGCGCTCGAAGCAACCCCCTTCCCGGTGCAGGATTCCTCGATGATGCGGCCGCTCGCTTCGTCGGACTGCCTGGTGATCCGCGCGCCGCACGTGCCCGCCGCAGCGGCCGGTACGATGGTGCCGGTCATCACCTTCCCCGGCGGCGCCTGGCCGCTTTAGGCGTCCGCCAGGCGCGCGGCGCGCAGCGGCTTCAGCACGAACAACGCAAGCAATCCTGCCGTCAGGTCCGCGGCGATGCAGACCGCGAAGACGCTCGTCCAGCTGCCGGTGCCCTGGTGCAAGAGCGCAGCAAGCGGGCCGCCGAAAATCGAGCCGATCCCCTGCGCGATGTAGAGGAAGCCGTAATTCTGTGTCGCATTGCGCGGGCCGAACGTATCGGTGAGGGTCGACGGAAATAGCGAGAAAATCTCGCCCCAGCCAAAGAATACGACACCCGACAGCAGCGCGAACCAGAGCGGGTCGCTGATCGCCAACAGCCACACAAGCATGGCCGCGGCTTCGAGCGAGAACGCAAGAAACATCGTGTTCTCGCGGCCGATCCGGTCGGAGAGCCAACCGAAAAACGGCCGGGTCAGGCCGTTGGTGAAACGGTCGATGGTCAGCGCCAGCGGCAGCGCCGCCATGCCCCACACAGTGAGCTTGGCGATGCCGTAATCGGCGGCGAAGTTGCCGATCTGTGAGATCACCATGAGCCCCAAGGTCGACATCAGGCTCATCATCACGAACATCAGCCAGAAGATCGGGCTTTTGAGCATCACCGCGCTGCTGACGCCGGCGATCGCGACGGCCTTGACGGAATTGCTCGCCGGCGGCGGGCGCAAGCCCAATGCGGCGATGACACCGATGACCGCGAAGACGATCCCGTAACGCAGCAGCGTCGCCTGATAGCCCGCATCAGCAATGCTGGCGCTGATCGGAAAGGTCGTCACGATCGCGCCCATGCCATAACCGGCCGCGACCATGCCGGCGGCGAAGCCGCGCGCCTCGGGGAACCAGCGCACCATCTGCCCCACGACTCCGACATAGACGATGCCGGTGCCAACGCCGCAGATGACCCCGTAGCTGAGGTAGAGCGCGGTAAGCGAGGTCGCATAAGACGCGCAAACCCAACCCAGCCCCGACAAAAGACCGCCGGTCGCGATCAGCAGGCGCGGCCCGAAGCGATCGACCAGCCAACCTTGCAGTGGCGAAAAGAAGGTCTGCAGCACGATCAGCAGCGAAAACGTCACCTGCAGCGCCGCGGGGGTGACGGACAGCGCGGCGCCGAGCGGCTTGGCGAACAAGGCCCAGACATATTGCGGGCTGGAGATCGCCATCATGCAGACAAGGCCGAGCGCCAGTTGCACCCAGCGCGCCGCCGGCGAGGCGATGGCGGGAGTGTCCAGGGTATTCGTGTCGGCGCTCATTCGGCTTCCTATCGGATCGGGACGAAACCGCCCAAGGCGATGCAAAAGCCGGTCCAGCGTCGGGCTTCAGCCCAGGTCGATGCGCGGCGGGGTCAGCGGGTTGGGCGGCGGACGACGCAGGAACAAGATCACCAGCATCCCGGCGAACGACACCCAGGCGATCAGCCAGAACGCGTCGATATAGGCCAGCACATAGGCCTCGCGCTGAACGAGCGAGGCCAGGACGCCGAGGCCCTGCGTCACCGGCGTGTCCGCACCGGTCGCGCGAGCGGTAAACGGCGCCGCAAGCTGGGCCGCGATGCCGACCGTAGCGTGCGAGGCGTCCGACACATGCTGGCCGATCAGGTTCGAGTAGGTTTGTTCGCGCACGCGGACAAAGGTCTGGATCACCGCGGTGCCGACCTCGCCGCCAAAAAGACGGGAGATCTGGATCATCGCGGCGATCGCGGCGGCTTGCGGGGGCGTGATGTTCGACACGGTATAGGTGACGATCGCGGTGATCGCGAAAGCGAGGCCGATCGCCTCGGCAATCTGCGACGGCAGGAAATCGCCGCCGGCCCAGTCATGCGTCAGCCCGGTATCCATGGCGCTGCCGAGCGCGATCATCGCAAAGCCGAAAACCAGCGGCAGCCGCGCATCGACGCGCCGCATCAGCATCGCGACCAGCGGCACCAGCACGAATTGCGGCAGCGCGATCCAATTGAGCGTGTCGCCGATTTGCAGATCGCGCAGGCCCTGGATGCGTGTCAGATAATCCGGCAGAACAAAGCCGGTCGCCGTCGAGCCGAAGCCGTAGATCGAGATCAGGATGGCCGGCCCGGCGACATTCGACCGACACAGCACCGGCAGGTGGACGAGCGGGTCGGGAGTGCGCGCCTCGTGCACAAAGAACGCAACGATCAGGATCGACCCGCCGAGCAGCAGCCCGCAGATGAGACCGGAATTGAGCCAGTCGAGGCGATTACCCTGGTCGAGCCCGGCATAAACCAGGCCAAAGCCGAGCCCAGCATGAACGATCCCGGTCCAATCGGTGCGCGGCCACAGCGCGCTATCGATCGGCCGGCGCGGCATCGCGATCCATACCAGCGCCAGCATCAGGCAGGTCAGCGGCACATTCTGCCAGTAGATCCATTGCCAATGCCCGGCCTCGGAGTACCAGCCTTCGAGCGCGCCGGCGACGTTCTGTGAGAAAACGTAGCGGAACGAATACGCCGCGATCCCCCACATCCACCAGCGCGGCGCCAGGCTGCGCAACACAAAGCCGAGCGCGGCCGGGATAAAGGCGCCGACCGCGAGGCCACGGATCGTCTGCAACGCCATCAATGTGGCCCAGTCATGGGTCAACGGCACCAGCAGCGAGCCGATCGTGAAGACGATCCCTGTGCTGAGCAGTACCCGGCGGGTACCGAGCACCGTGCTCATCCACGCCGCCGCGGGCGTCACCACCATCTGTGCGGCGCCGAAGGCCGTGGTCATCCAAGAGCCCTCGTCAAACCCCAAGCCGAGCCCGCCGCGGCTGTCCGCTAGGCCAAAGGTCGTGATCCTGGTGTTGAGACTGGAGATGGCAGCGCCAAGCATCACGGCGGCGACGCCGATCACCGGGTATTCCGTGCGCCCGATCAGCGCCGGGAGTCCCGACGGGCGCGGCGCCGGCGCGTCGATCGCGGTCATGGCGAGGACGGCTTGGTGTCGGTGAGGATCGTGGTCTCGACCGACATGCCGGGCAGCAGCCGGCCCGCCAGCGGGTTGTCGGCGCCGATATGCAATTTCACCGGGATGCGCTGCACCACCTTGGTGAAATTACCCGTCGCGTTGTCGGGCGGGAGCAGGCTGAACTGTGAGCCGCTCGCCGGGGCGATGCTCTCGACCATCGCGGGCACGACAGTACCCGGAAAGGTATCGACGCGGATCTCGGCGCGCTGGCCGATCGCGACATGGGTGAGCTGGGTCTCCTTGTAGTTCGCGATGACCCAGAGATTGTCGAGCGGCACGATCGAGATGACCTCGCTGCCGCCATGGACGTACTGGCCGTCATAAACGCCCCGCTCGCTGACCTCACCGCTCACCGGAGCGACGATCCGGCAATAGCCGAGATTGATCCGCGCCAAATCAAGCGCGGCCTGTTTGGACTTGGCGTCGGCGCGGAGCTGGGACTCCTGGGTGTCGAGCACCGCGAACTGGCGGCGCTGCTCGTCGAGCGCCTCCTGGTTGTGGGCGACCGTCGCCGCGAAGCGCTTCTCGTCGGCGACCGCCTGCTCGACCTTTTGCTCGGTGCCGAATGTCGTCGCCAGCAGCGCACGCTGCCGATCGGCTTCCTGCTTGGTCCGCAACGCATCCGCCTGGGCCTCGGCGACGGCGCTTTCCGCTTCCGCCACCAGCTCGTGCTGGGTTTCCTTGCGCGCCTTGATATTGGCGATTGTCGCTTGCGCGGCGTCGAGGTCAGCGGCCGCCTGGTCGACTTTCGCGCGATAGACGGAATCGTCGATCTCGATCAGCAAGTCGCCCGCCTTGACCCGATCAAAATCGTTGACCGCGACATGCTTGACGTAGCCGTCGACCTGAGCGCTGAGCGGGGTGACGGTGCCGCGAACATAGGCGTCGTCGGTTTCCTGCCGAATAGCGCCGCCAACCCAGCGGTCCCATTGCGTCGAGAACAGCGCGACAACGATCAGCGCCGCGACGATCACCGCGCCGCGGATGGCGATCTCCCCGGGGCGATAGCGCCGCGACGGCAATGTGGCGGACGCCCGCGGTTCGGCCGTCGCTGACGGCGCCGGCGCAGTGGGCGCTTGCGGTTCTGTCGTCGACATCGTCCCCTCTCGCGACTACCGCTACGGCAGCATCTTACCAGGGTTCAGGAGACCGCCGGGATCGAGCGCGGCCTTGATCCGCCGCATCAGGTCGAGCTCGGCGCCGCCGCGCCAGTCCGGCATCATATAGGGCTTCAACCGGCCGATGCCATGCTCGGCCGAGAAGCTCCCATCGAGGGAGCGGACGATGTCGTTGACGGCGTCCATCAGCTCGTGGTCGCGCGCCATGAATTGGGCGCCGTCAGCGCCCTCGGGCTGCACCAGGTTGAAGTGGATATTACCGTCGCCGAGATGACCGAACGGCACACAGCGTATCCCTGGTACAAGGCGCTCGCATTCAACAGTGGCGCGGCCAATCAGCTCAGGGACGCGTGAGACCGGCACCGAAATGTCGTTTTTGATCGAGGCGCCAGCGCGTTTCTGCGCCTCGGAATGCTCTTCGCGCAGCTTCCAGATCGCCGCGCGCTGCGGCCCGCTCTCGGCGATTACCGCATCGACGACAATGCCCTCTTCCATCGCAGTGCCCAGCAGCACCTCGAGCGCGCCGCGCAGCCCGGCGCCTTGGCGAGGGGTTGCGAGCTCCAGCAGCACATAATGGGCCGCGGGCGCAGCGAGCGGCGGTTTGGCGTCCGGAATGAAGCGCTCGACCAGCGCCATGCCTGCGCCCGACATGTATTCGAAAGCCTGGATCGCCGCCGGGTCATGCTGCTGGACAGCCTGGAAAAGCTGCAGCGCCGCTTCGGGCGAGGCGACGGCGCACAGCGCGACCTCGACCTCGCGCGGCCGCGGAAAGAGCTTCAGCACCGCGGCGGTGATGATGCCGAGCGTGCCCTCACTGCCGACAAAAAGCTGGCGCAGGCAGTAGCCGGTGTTGTCCTTGTGGAGACGCCTGAGGCCGTTCCATACCGCGCCGTCGGGCAGCACGACCTCCAGCCCCAGCACGAGGTCGCGGGCGTTGCCATAGCGCACGGTATTGTTGCCACCGGCATTGGTCGCGAGCACACCGCCAATCTGCGCCGAGCCCTCGGAGCTGATCGACAGCGGCAACAGGCATCCCGCCTCCTCCGCGGCGTTTTGCGCGCCCTTCAAGGTGACGCCGGCCTCGATCTCCATTGTCATGTCGACCGGGTCGATCTCACGGACTTTGCTCATGCGCGATAGCGACAGGATCACCTGCGAGCCGTCCTCGCTGACCGCGGCGCCGCCCACCATCGAGGTGTTGCCGCCCTGCGGGACAACAGGCACACGCGCCTCGGCGCAGAGCCGAATGGCGTCGGCGACCTCCGGGGTGTTCGCCGGCCGCAGCACGGCCGGTGTGCGGCCATGATAAAGCCGACGCCAATCCTCGCAGTACGGGTCGGTGTCGGCCACATCGGTCAGGATGCCGGCGGGGCCGAGGCGCTGGCGCAGGCGATCGAGGAGCTGGGCGTGATCCATGACGTCAATTCCTTGCTTCGGCCGTCATCGTAACCTCTCCCCCCGCTAACGAGCTATGGTTCGGCGCATTCGCGAACGGAGGGCGTCGATGAAACGGGAAGTCATCCGGGTCGAGCCGCTATCGACCTATCTCGAACGGGTCAAGGCGCCGACCTCGCCGGCGATCCGCCACGGCGACACGGTTTACGTCTCGGGCTTTCCGCCTTTCGATCCCCAGACCGGCGAGCTCGCAGTCGGGGCCACGGTCGAGCGCCAGACCGAATTGTGCCTGGAGCAGATGAAGCTCTGTCTCGAAGCGGCCGGTTCGTCGATGGAACAGGTGCTGAAGTGCAACGTCTACTGCACATCGGTCGAGAAGTTCGCCGCGGTCAACGCGGTTTACGCGCGCTATTTCCCGAAAGACCCGCCGGCCCGCATCTTTATCGCCGTGCCGGCTTGGTTCGGGCCGTTCGACATCGAGATCGACTGTATCGCAGCTGTCGAAAACTGACTTGGGAGACCAACTGATGCACGCCGTAATCTTTGAAGTCTGGCCGACAGAGGAAGGCCGCGGGGAATATCTCGACATCTCCGCGGCGCTCAAGCCGACGCTGGAAAAGATGGACGGGTTTATCTCGATCGAGCGCTTCCAGAGCCTGAGCGATCCCGGCAAGGTCCTGTCATTGTCGTTCTGGCGCGACGACGAGGCGATCGCCGGGTGGCGCCGGGTCGAAAGACACCGTATGGCCCAGGCCAAAGGACGCGGTGAATTGTTCCGCGATTATCGGCTCAGGATCGCAGCCGTGATCCGCGATTATGGGATGAACGAGCGCGCCGAGGCCCCCTCCGACAGCCGCGATCGGCACGGCTAACCGCGCCTGCCTCTTATTTAGTCAGCCAACGAGACGCTCGGCGCTTTCACCGTCGGAATCTCCGTCCATATCACTGTATTAATTAGGAAATCTGACGCACCAGCTGAACTTAGGCTGGCGCGCCATTTTTCATGCGTATTTATTTTTCTAGATTTAAAATATAGATATAAATAATTATTAGACCTCTAAGTATATATATTAAAAATCTTAGATTAAGATACTGATTCCAACTATATTTATAAGTAGTTCGCTGCCCCGCTATTCCTGCTCACGGCAGACGAATGGAACCTTAGGGGAAAGAATTTCCGCCATGCTCAAATCCTCCCTCGCAGCCGCTTTCCTGGCCTTCACTCTCGCGGCGCCGGCTCTGGCGCAATCGGCATCGGCGACAAGCCCTTCATCGCCGGTCGTTGCCCAGCCGGTTTCGGATCCTTCGGTCGACGCGTGCGTCGCGCAGATGCATAAGATGGCGCAGATGAGCAAAGGGCTCGGCGCCAATTACAACGCCGACCGCGTTCGCCGCGACTGCGCCGCGGGCGTCTACAGCCACTAACAGGTCTTTTCGACGAGGACTGCGCGCTATTCGGCTGCTTGCGGCAGCTTTTCGGCCGAAGCGCGCAGCTTCTCCATCACTTCCCAATTGGTGTAGCGGGTAAAGCCGTTCTCATCGAAGAACAGCACCGGCCCGGTCGCGATAAAGAGATAGGTCGTGTCCTCGAGCGCGGTCGTCGCGTCGTGCAGCACGCCCGATGGCTCGTAGACATAGTCGCCGGCGTTTAGCGTACCATCCCGGACCTGCAGCTTACCCGAGACGATCCAGACATGCGCGCCGCCAAGATGCTTGTGCGGCGGGGCCGCGTAGCCCTTCTTCCAATGATGCAGCGAGGCCCAAGTGCCGGTCTCGCGGCCGATCCACAGCACCTTGACCTTGTCGAGCGGCGAGCGCTCGGCCCACGGCGCATCAGAACGAATGAGCGTGTCTTGGATGTCCTGGAATACCGGGCGGATATCCTGCGGCAGCGGCATGGCGTGCTCCTTCCTTAGACGGCTTTGCGGTCATCACAAGCTACGCGCTCCCCGAACCGACGGGGCGGGGTGATCAGGGATACCGCGAGACGTCGGTCGCCTTCTCGGTGATGAATTCGAGCAGCGCCGGCTTGCCGTCCTTGGTCGCGGCGATGCCGCGCTTGATCGCTTCCTTGATCTGGCCCGGCTCGGTGACGCGCTCGCCATAGCCGCCGAGCGCTTTGGCGAAGTCAGCGTAATTGCCGCTGATGTCGGTCGAGCGGTACTTCTCGGTCGAGATCGGCATGACCTTGAGCTCGATCGCCATCGAGAAATTGTTCGACAGGATCGAGAGGATCGGCAGCCGCTCGCGCACCGCGGTCTCAAAATCCATGCCGGTGAAGCCAATCGCCGCGTCGCCCCAGAAGTTGATGCAAAGCTTGTCCGGGTTGGCGAGCTTGGCGCCCATCGCGAGACCGAGACCATAGCCAAGCTGCGTGGTCTTGCCCCAGCCGAGATAGGTGAGCGGCTTCTCGCTGACCCAGAACGGCGAGATCTGGTCGCGCGGGCTGCCGGCGTCATGGGTGATGATCGTCTCGTTGACGTCGACCGTATGCAGCAGGTCCCAGACGACGCGGTACGGCGAAATGGGCGCTGAATTTGACTCGAGGCGATGCTTCCACTTCGAGAGCCATTCCTCGCGATGGCCACGGATTTCGCGGGTAACGCCGCCGAGGCGGTCGCGTTGCTTGCCCTTGAGCCGGTCTTTCACTTCTTCCAGCACCGCATCGAGCGTCAGGCCGGCATCGCCGACCGCGGCGAGATCGACCGGCACGTCCTTGTTGATCGCATAGGGGTCGAGCGTCGCGTGGATGATCTTCTTGCCCTTCGGCATACCGGTGCCGAAGCTGGTGCGGGTGAAGCTGCAGCCGATGCCGAAGATCGTGTCGGCGGCATTCAGGAAGTGCCACAGATGCTCGCCGATGCCGATGCCGCCCGAGCCCAATGACAGCGGGTGGTTTTCTGGGAACGAGCTCTTGCCGCCAAGCGTCGTCATGACCGGGGCTTCGAGGAGCTCGGCGAGCGCCTTGAGCTGCGGCCAGGCCTTGGCGTAATGGACGCCCTGCCCGGCATGGATCACCGGCCGCTCGGCGGCGACCAGCGCCTCGGCGATCTTTGACACCGATTTCGGGTCGGGGCCGCTCTTCAACACCGGCGCGGGCTTGTACTCGTCAACCAGCGCGTCGGGGATCTCGGCGCGCAGGATGTCGGTCGGGACCTCGACCAGCACCGGGCCGGGGCGGCCGTTCTTGACCATCGTATAGGCCCGCCGCATCACCTCGACCAAGGCCTCGGCGACCGTCACCTGTTCCGCCATTTTGGTGATGTGGCGGAAGTTGAGCGCGGCGTTGAAGTTGGGGTGAACCTGGTTGATGTTGCGCGCATAGCCGGCCGGCAGCACGACGATCGGCGTCGAGTCGCCATAGGACTGCGCGACACCGCCAAAAGCGTTCTCGGTGCCCGGCCCGTGCTGCATCGTAAAGACGCCGATCTTGTCGCCCGACGTCGTCTTGGCGATGGCGTCGCACATATGCAGGCCAATGCGCTCCTGGCGCACCATGATCGTGCGGATGTCCTCGGCCGCCGCGCCCTCGATGATGGGGTTTACGGGATAGCCGATCAGCCACTCGACGCCTTCCTTCTTGAGGATTTTGGCGATTGCGTTGATGACCTGCATGGGAATCTCCTGGCGCTGACCGATCGACAAGACTGAAGAAGAGCTTAGGACAAGAGGGCGGCGCCCGTATACCGGCTCGTAGCGACGGGCTGCGCGGATCGGCCCTCGACTTGTGTATTCGCCTGTGCGCTAATGTCGCAGTCGGCTAGTTGATGAAAAATTGCGAAGCCGGAGCCGGTAAACGGCGGCGGCTTAAAACAAAAAATCAGGCGCATCGCCACTCGTTGAACAGGGAGGTCGCGATGTTGGAAGCATTGGAACGGCAACGTCGCCTGACCCTGAACCAATGGAAAATCGTGTCCGCTGCGATCCTCGGCGACATGCTCGACTTCTTCGACTTTTTCCTGATCGGCTATGTGCTGACCTTTATCGTGAAGGAGTGGCACCTGTCCTTTATGGAGTCGGGCGTCATCCTGCTTGCCGCCGGCATCGGCGCGATCCCCGGCTCCTTCTTCTGGGGATGGATGGCTGACAAGATCGGCCGGCGCAAAGTGTTCATCATGACCGCGCTCAATTTCTCGGTAGCGACCGGGATCATGGCGTTTACGCCGGACCAATACGGGTGGCTGATCCTTTCCTTCTTCCGATTCTGGGTGGGTGTCGGCGTTGCCGGGCTCAATGTCGTCGATCTGCCGCTGGTACAGGAATTCGTGCCGTCGTCAAAACGCGGGTTCATCGGCGGGCTCGTGACGTCGACGATCTCGATCGGCGGCGCGCTTGGCGCGGCGTGCGGCGCCTATCTCGGCCCAACCATCGGCTGGCGCGGGCTGTTCCTGATCGGGCTGCTGCCAGCGTTCTTCACACTGCTGATCCGCGCATGGGTCCCTGAGTCGCCACGCTGGCTCGTCCGCCGCGGCCGCCGCGAGGAGGCGCGGAAATCGATCGCGTGGGCGTTGCAGGTCGACCCCGCGACAATCGAGATTCCCGAGGCGCTACCAGAATTCGAGCACACGCCGTGGCGCGAATTGTTCAAATACCCGCGCAGCGTCGCGCTGGTTTGTCTGACTGGGCTAGCGCAGACGAGCGGCGTCGGCCTTGCGCTGTGGGCGCCCACGCTCTTGCTGTTGCTACTGCAGACAACGCCGGAAGAAGCCTCGTTTCTGATGATCTGGGTGGGCTTGAGCGCCTTTATCGGCCGCATCACCTGTGCCTGGTTGGCGGATGCGATGGGCCGGCGCGGCTCGGGGATTTTTGCCTGCGTCGGCGGCGTCGTGGCGCTGATCTTCGCCGGGCACCTAGGTCATCTGATGATTGGCTCGATCTCTGTATTCTGGCTGATGCTGATGGCCCATGCGTTCTTCGGCGGCGGTGCCTACGCGATCATCGCGCCCTATATGGCCGAGGTGTGGCCGGCGGGTTTGCGCGCGAGCGGCATGGGCCTTGGCTACGGTATCGGAAACCTTGGCAAGATCATCAGCCCGCTGGGGCTGGCGCTGATCGTCGGCGGCGGCAATTTCTTCAAACCGGCCGCGAGCGTCGGCGCCCTTGTACCGGCGATGTATTTCCTCGCGTTCTGGGCGGCCTTGGCCGCGGCCGCGTTCCTGATCCTCGGGATCGAGACAAAAGGCCGCTCGATCGAGGAGATCGACGCGGCGATCGGCAGACCTGCCGCCGCGAGGCTACCCGCGGAATAGCCCGACGCTAGAGATCAGTTGTCGTCTCGCTTCCCGGCACCATGATCGCGTGGCTCCAGCCCGACCATTCTTCGGGATGAGGGTTGTTCGGATAGCGATCGCGCCGCCAGCAGACGTTGGTTTCGGGCGGCGCGGTGATCGTCTTGGTCTGGTCGTGGTGCAGCACGAAGTTCTGCGAATTGACAAATTCGGGGCTGCGTTCGTCGCAATCCGAGCCCTTGGTGATCACCAACTGCACGTTCACATGCTCCCATTGCAGGTTGCGCAGTGTGAGCTTTGACGAATCGGGCGAACTCGACGAACACCCCACAAGCATCACCAGCAGGAATGGGAGCCACCTCCGCATTCGTCCCTCCCCATCGCCGCAATCGGAGCCGCGACCTTGTGCAAGTTCCGTCATCAGCGTGCAAGCGCAAAGGCGCCATGGTGCTATCGTAACGCGACTGTAAATAACAAACGCCAAACGCGGGAAAATTGTAACATATGATTTACAATCGCAACAATTATTCGACAACAGTATTTACCAGATGGTCAGTTCGACTTAGTGTTTGTCAACCAGCGGGCGTCCCGGTGGTTAACGGGGCCTCGCACCGGCAACGATCGGGAGTGCCTCGATGAACCACGCCCCCATCGACGCGGACATACGCCGCTCACTCGCCACGACCAGCCCTCGCGCCTTCATTCAGGCTTCCAGAAGGCACCTTCGGCGTCCCCTACCCCCGTCGGCCACTGCCGAGCGCGTCGCGCTCGGCATGATCGCCCGACACGGCGCCGACGCCGCCCGCGAGGCCATCATCCACCTCAACAGAATGATCGATCGCGGCGATTTCGCCGCCCGCGATTTGTGGGCGTGCGTCGTCCATGTGATCCACGAGCAGCGGCGATGAAATCCGCCACGCCGCTCCGCAGTCAATAAGGGCGATCGCCCTTTATTTGCGTGCGGTGCATGACCCGCCGCGCCGCGGGGTCAAACGCATCGCGCCGGTGCATCACGCAGCGATTGTCCCAGAGGATCAGGTCGCCCGGCCGCCATTGCTGGTACCAGGCGAACTCAGGCTTGGTCGAGTGCTCCCACAGCGCGTCGAGCAACGCCTCGCTGTCGGCGAGCGACAGGCCGGCGATATAGGCGTTGCGGCGCCGGCCGAGAAACAAGGCCTTACGTCCGGTCGCCGGATGGGTGCGCACGATCGGATGCACCGCGCCGACCGTCTGCGACGCGTCACGCGCGTCGACATAACCGCGGCGCAACTCGCCTGCGCTGTTGCGGCTGGCGTCGTGAATGCAGGTCTTACCCTCGACCGCCCGGCGCAGCTCCACGGGGAGCGTCTCGAGCGCCCGGTACATATTGCAGAAGCCAGTGTCGCCGCCTGATGGCGGGGCTTCGAGCGAGTACAGCGCCGAAGCCATCGGCGGCGCGTCGATATACGACATGTCGGTGTGCCACAGCGCCTCGTAGTTGCCGAGCTGACCGATCGGCTCGCCGTTCTCGACGACGTTGGAGACGACCATGATGTAGGCGCGGCCTTCGGGCGCGTCGTTGGTAGCGGCTACCGGCGCCCAGTCGAGCTCGCCGATCTGGCGGCTGAAACGCAAGAGGTCATCGTCGGCCAGCTCCTGGCCGCGAAACCGCAGCACCAGGTTGTCGCCCCAGGCCTGCTTGATCGCCGCCACGGTCTCGGGCGCGAGCGCAGCCGCGAGATCGACGCCTTCAATGTCGGCGGCCAGCGCCGCGCCGGTCGACCGCACCCGCACTTCCTGCTGCTCCAAGACCGCCGCCATCTGCCGCGTCCTCCCGTTAGGCTTAGCGCTAAGATTGCTCCCTCGCCCGGCGCAGCGCAAACAATGAGCGCCCGATGCCGCGCAGCCGCACGGGCAGCATCGCGTTCAGCACCTCGTCGCGGCGGATGAAATGATGGAACAACGCCGCCGCCGCATGTGCGCCGATCGCGACCAGCAACGCATTCGCGGTCAATTCGTGAAAGCCGTGCAGCTGCTTTCCCAACGGCCGATCGAGGCCGATGACCGGCGGGATGTCGAACAGCAGAAAAAACGAGACGCGCTCGCCGCGCGCATTGGTCATCAGCAGACCGATCACCGGCTGGGCCAGCAGCAGCAGATAAAGAAGCGTCTCGTTGGCACGCGCCGCGAGCTTCTGGAGCGGATGCAAATCACCTGGTAGCGCCGGGACTCGGGCGCGTGTGCGCCAGGCGAGCCGAACAATGGTGAGCGCTTCCACACTCAGCCCCAGCGAGCGGTGAAGCTGCATAACCGGCTGATACCAGTCGCCGGCGAGCCCCGAATGCGCGATCCAGGCGGCGGCATAGATGCCGGTAATCAATAACAGCGTCAGCCAATGCACGGCGCGGATGACCGCGTCGTAGATCGCCGAATGTTCCGTCATCGTCCCCTCCGATCATCGCTCTTCTCGCAAAAGACCGGTTTGCCGCGCCGCTTATTCGCGCGCCCGGCATTGATCGCGCCCGATGGGGTCGTTAGGTTGCCGAAAACCGCGTCAAGTGCCGCGTCAAAGGAGTACGGTTATGCCCGACGATATCCGCAGCCCTGTCTTCGACAAGTCGCGCCTGCCGAGCCGGCATGTGACGGTCGGGCCCGAGCGCGCGCCGCACCGTGCCTTTCTCTATTCAATGGGGCTGACGCGCGCGCAGATCGAGGATCAGCCGCTGGTCGGCGTCGCGACGACGTGGAACGAGGCGGCGCCGTGCAATATAGCGCTCGCTCGCCAGGCGCAGGCGGCGAAGAAAGGTGTCGCCGCCGCGCACGGCACGCCACGCGAGTTCACCACGATCACTGTCACCGACGGCATCGCGATGGGCCATGCCGGAATGAAATCATCGCTGATCAGCCGCGAGATCATCGCCGACTCGGTCGAGCTGACGATGCGCGGCCATTGCTACGACGCGCTGGTCGGGCTCGCCGGCTGCGACAAGTCGCTGCCAGGCATGATGATGGCGATGGTGCGGCTCAACGTGCCAAGCGTCTTCATGTATGGCGGATCGATCATGCCGGGCCGTTTCCAGGGCCACGACGTGACGATCGGCGATGTCTATGAGTGGGTCGGCAAGCACAGCGTCCAGGCGGCGACCGACGAGGAACTGCACGAGCTCGAATGCGTCGCCTGCCCGTCCTCGGGGTCGTGCGGCGGCATGTTCACCGCGAACACCATGGCCGCGGTGTCGGAGGCTATCGGTCTCGCGTTGCCTGGCTCGGCGGGTGCACCGGCGCCCTATGACTCGCGCGACGCTTATGCCGAGGCCTCAGGGCAGCAGGTCATCGAGCTGTTGAAGCGCAACCTGCGGCCGCGCGACATCGTCACCCGCAAGGCGCTGGAGAACGCCGCGGCGGTCGTCGCGGCAGCCGGCGGATCGACCAATTCCGGGCTGCATCTACCGGCGATCGCGAACGAGGCCGGAATCGATTTCGATCTGCACGAGGTTGGCAAGATCTATGCGCGCACGCCCTATATCGGCAATCTGAAGCCGGGTGGCGAGTACGTCATGAAGGACCTGTACGACGTCGGCGGAGTGCCGGTGCTGATGAAGGCGCTGCTCGACGGCGGCTATCTGCACGGCGACTGCATCACCGTGACGGGCAAGACGATCGCCGAAAACCTCAAGGACGTGAAGGTGCCGAGCGGCCAGAACGTCGTTCGCACGACCGCCAACGCGTTCTCGCAAACGGGCGGCGTCGTGGTGCTCAAGGGCAACCTCGCGCCGCAAGGGGCGATCGTGAAGGTCGCAGGGATGCATCGGCTCGAGTTCACCGGGCCGGCGCGCTGCTTCGATTGCGAGGAGGACGCGTTCCAGGCGGTCAGCAACCGTACCTATAAGGAAGGCGACATCATCATCATCCGCTATGAGGGACCGAAGGGCGGCCCCGGCATGCGCGAGATGCTGTCCACGACCGGTGCGCTCGTCGGCCAAGGCATGGGCGAAAAGGTCGCCCTCATCACCGACGGCCGTTTCTCGGGAGCTTCACATGGTTTCTGCATCGGCCATGTCGGGCCGGAGGCGGCGGTCGGCGGGCCAATCGGGCTGCTGAAAGACGGCGACACGATCACGATCGACGCGGTGAAGGGCACGATCGACGTGCATTTGAGCGCCGCCGAACTGGCGGCACGCAAGGCCGCCTGGTCACCGCGCCGCACCGACTACAATGCCGGCACGCTGTGGAAATACGCGCAGACCGTCGGCGACGCTGAAAAGGGCGCGGTGACCCATCCGGGCGCGCAGGCGGAAACGCATGTCTATGCGGATATCTAGGGCGCGCTAGTTCGGCGGATGGCACAAGCGCCGCAACGCGTGGTTTTGGCCGTCCTCAACCGGCCCACAGCGGCCCGTGCCTGTCTGGATGCAGCGGGTTATGCCGCCGGCGTTCTCGGTAATGCCCGCATCGTGGCGATGGTGGCACGGATCGATCCGCAACATACGGTGCTGCCGAGTGAGCAGGTGCTGACTGCGGAAGCGCTCGCCGACATGGAACGGCGCGGCGACGCTCTAACAGAAGCAGCACGCAAAGCGTTCTCCGCCTGGCGATCGACTTATGCTGGCGACGCCGACTGGCTCGAAACACAAGGCGATGTCGCTTCCGAGGTTGCCCGGCACGGCCACGGGGCTGAGCTGCTGGTCACCGCCAGTCATGCCGGGCCGCAAGATCGGTCTGGCGCCGCGCTGCATGCGGCGTTGCTCGATACCGGGCGGCCTGTGCTTGTCGTGCCTGACACATTGGGTGCGACGATTGGCCGGCAGATCGCCATTGCCTGGCATGACGATGCGCCGGCCACGCATGCCGTGCTCTCGGCGATACCGTTTCTCGCCGCCGCGGAGCATGTCTGCGTACTGCAAGGAACCCGCGCCGGAAACGAACCAGCACCGCTACCGACGCTGCTCACCGAGCACCAAATTGCCGCCGAGTCGCGCGCCGTGGTGATCCATGGCGATGTGGGCCAAGCGTTGCTCGACGAGGCGAAGGCGCTTGGTGCGGATCTCCTCGTGATGGGCGCCTATGCGCATCGCCGGTTTTTCGAGGCGCTGTTGGGCGGCGTGACCCGCAGCATCCTGCACGCCGCCGACCTTCCATTGCTCATGCAGCATTAGGCCGCGGCGATGCTTTCCACTTACCTCTGGGTCGCCGTCGGCGGCGCGCTCGGCAGCATGGCGCGGTTCTGGCTCGCCGCGTTTGTCGCCGAGATCATGGGCCCGCAATTCCCCTGGGGGACGATCCTCATCAATATCTTAGGTTCGTTCATCATTGGCTTCTTCGCGACTTTTACCGGGCCGGGCGGGCGGTTCGTCGCTTCGTTCGATACGCGCGCCTTTGTCATGGTCGGCATCTGCGGCGGCTTCACGACCTTCTCGGCGTTCAGCCTCCAGACGCTCGACTTGGCCCGTGCGAACCATTGGGCGCAGGCCGGTGCCAACGTGCTGATTTCGGTCGTCATCTGCCTGCTTGCGGTATGGGCCGGACACCTGCTGGCGACGGCGCTCAACCCCGCACCGGAATAAGCGTTACGCGAACGCCGGCATGACCTCGCGGGCGAAGAGGCGCAGGTGGTCGAGCGAGGCGGTGAAATCGATCACCATGATGTATTCAACGCCGCCTTCCTGAAGCTTCTTGATGCGGCGGATGATCTCGTCGGGTTTGCCGATCAGCGCGTCGCGTTCGGTGAGCGCGTGCCGTTCGGTTTGGGTCAAGGGTTTGCGCGGCCGGCCGAGGGTCGGCGACTCGCCGGTCGGTGACAGCGACAATTGCTCGACCTGCGCCATAAACTTGGCGCGGAGATCGAGCGCCGCCTCGCGCTCACGATCGTTCATCGCGATGTGCAAGGCGCGGGTGAGGCCGACCGTCGACGGGTCGAATACGCGGCCCTGCTCCTCGACCGCGCGGCGATAGATCGAGACGCCGTCGGCGACGGTTTCCGGGCCCCCGCCCTGCCCCAGCAATAGGTTGTAGCCCTGTACCGCGGCGTAGCGGATCGAGTTGGGGCTGGCGGCGCCGACCCAGAATGGCGGGTGCGGCTTCTGCACCGGCGCCGGCTCGATGACGACATCGTCGTAATGCCAGTATTTGCCGTGATGCGAGAACCGGCCATCGCTGGTCCATGCCTTGCGCAGAAACGCGACCGTCTCCTGATAGCGTTCCTCCGCCTCCTGCATCGGGATGCAGAAGCCGTGAAACTCGCCCCAGCGATAGCCCTTGCCGATGCCGAAATCGAAGCGACCGTTGGAGAGAAGGTCGAGGGTCGCGGCCTGCTCGGCCAAAAGCGCCGGATTGTGCCACGGCAGCACCAGCACAGCCGTACCTAGGCGTGAGGTCGATGTCTTGGCCGCGAGATAGGTCAGGAAGTTGATCGTCGCCGAGACCTGGCCGAAGCCGGTGAAATGGTGCTCGACGAGGAAGACGCTGTGAAAGCCGAGCTGCTCGGCTTCGCAGATGTAATCGATGTCGTCGGTGTAGATGCGGCTATCGCTCGCTTGCTCACCCGGATCGGTGCGCGCGCCGCCAAACAATCCGAACTTCATCCTCGCCCTCGCCCTTAATCATTGCGGGCATGATCGCCGCCCAAGCCTGCGTCCGCAAGGCAATCGGCCACATTTGTGCGTCATGCCCCGGACTTGTTCCGGGCATCCACGCGCGTACGCTCCGAATGCCGACGGTTAGACGTGGATGGCCGGGACAAGCCCGGCCATGACGCTAGAGAGCGTTTATTCAGCCGCGGCAAGCAGCGGCGGCGCCTCGATATAGTTGCGCGCCAAACGGCGGCCCGTCTCGCGCATCAGCTTCTTGTCGGCTTCCACCGTCTTAGCCGGCGGGATGCGCACGACCGTGTTGTTGCAATAGGTCGGGACCACACCGTGATCGTCGCGGAACAGGCCGACCGGGTCACGGCCCGCCTTGACATCGCGCAGGCCCTTGCGGATCTGGCCGCGAAGCATCGTGATGCCGCGATCGGTCGTGCCGAGATGCTCCATGCCGTGCACGGCGATCGGCCGCTGCGACACCTGCGCCTCGAAATCCTGCGGCCGGCGCTGCGCTTCCTCGTAGGTGTCGGGTGGCATTTGGCCGGCCAGCATCTGCGAGCGGTCGACCCACCAGGCGGGAGTTTCGATCCACTCGGTCTCGCTGACATGGCGCAGTTCGATGTACATGGAGTTGCTGTCGTCGATCGGCACGACCCAGCGGCTCATCATCGGGCCGCTAAAGCCGATCTCC
Organism: Allostellaceae bacterium; assembly: GCA_035570495.1. Taxonomy (GTDB): domain Bacteria; phylum Pseudomonadota; class Alphaproteobacteria; order ATCC43930; family CGMCC-115725; genus DATARH01. The sequence continues at coordinate 29,196 of DATMLO010000263.1, forward strand.
TTCTGGCCGGTCTCCCAGACCGGCGCGACCTGTTGCAGGTTCGGCAACACATTCTCGACCGAGCGTGACCAGATGTTGTCGCCGACCCGGCGGGTCGCGATGTAGATGATGCCGACCGGCGTCTCCATAAATTCGAGCTCGGGCAGCACGCCGAATTCGTCGGTGAACACCGCGCCGCTGACGATCGTGTGCAGGAAGGACGTGTGGATCGCGTCCATCGTGTTTTCGAGAATCTGCAAGTAATTGCACGGGTAGATGTATTTCTGCCCGGGGACGACGCGATAGCCCGGCCGCACAAAGCTGTCATAGACCGGGAAGGCCGGCATTTCCGCAGGCGGGCCCATATAGGCGAAGACCAGCCCGAACGCTTCCTTCACCGGATAGGCGCCGTGGAACAGGCGCTCCTTCAACGTGCTGTCGGCCGGCTCGCCCGGGGTTTCGAGGATCGCGCCGTCGCAGCCGAACAGCCAGCCGTGATAGCAGCAGCGTATGCCCGTCTCACCGACCAGCCCGAATTCGAGCGAGGTGCCGCGATGCGGGCAGTGCAATTCGAGGAGCCCGACCTCGCCCGAGCCGTCGCGAAACGCGACGAGGTCTTCGCCGAGGATGCGCAGCTTGACGGGCAGGTCCTTGAGATCGTCGGAATAGCAGACCGGTTGCCAGAAGCGCCGCATGTACTCGCCGGCCGGCGTGTCGGGGCCGACATGCGTCAGCTCAGAATCTTCCTGCGGCACCTGCCGGTGATGATAACCGCTGTAACGCGCCTTTAAGTACGGAGCCCTCGTCGCCATAAGAAGCCTCCTGCGTGGGTTGTTTGTCGTCGTACGGGTGTCGAGCCAGACGCATATTTTCTGCCAGGATCATGCCACGATCGCGGCCAATCGCAAGCGGCTGAAATTATTGGAAGCGCGGCTTTACCTCCTCGCACAAGAGGCGCAACGCGTTGAGCACCCGGTCGTGCGGGATGAGCCCGCCGCAGTTCAATTCGGCGAGGATGCCGTCAAAGCCGATCCGCTCCTGCAGCGATTTGAGGCGCTTCGCCACCGTCTCCGGCGAGCCGACGATGACGTTGTCGCGCAGCACATCGTCATAGGTGAGCGTGCGCAGGTGCTCGGCGCGGTCGATGAAATTCTGTCGGCCCGAGCGGCGCGCCGACTCGGCGATCAGCTCGTATTGCAGCTTATAGAAATATTCGACGCTTTCGCGCGCCTCGTCGCGCGCCTGGGCGTCGGTCTCGGCGATGTACATCGGACCGGCGACAAAGGCCCGGCCCCTGCCCTTGCGCCCTGGCGCGCTCCAGCCGCGCTGGTAGCTGGCAACCTGGCCGACGACATCGCTCCAGGTCGCGTGCCGCGTGCTGGCGAAGACCGGGTAACCAAGCCCGCCGATCGCCGGGAAGGTGTCGGGCGTGCTCGCGGCGACGCGAATTTCCGGCAGCTTGCCTTGGTACGGTTGCGGCGAACAGGCGATGTCTTTGAAGCTGTGATACTGGCCCTCATAGGAGAAGCGCGCCTCGCTTCAGGCCGATTTGACGACATCGAGAATTTCGGTGAAGCGGTCACGGCTTTCGTCATACGGCACCTGGTAGGCGTCGTAGGTGCTGACGACACCGCTGCGGCCGACGCCAAAGATCAGCCGGCCGCGGCTCACCTGATCGACCGTCGCGGCCTCTTCGGCGAGGCGTAGCGGGTGGCAGAGCGGCAGCACCTGCACCGCGATGCCGATCTTTATCCGCTCGGTGCGCGCGGCGATCGCGCTGGCAATGGCGAGCGGCGCCGAGAGATAGGTGCGCTCAGGCGCGAAATGGATTTCGGCGAGCCACATCACGTCGAGGCCCCAGCGCTCTGCCGCATCGACCTGCGCCATCGCCTCGTCGAACATCTCCGTCTCGCCGCGCCCCGGCATCGACGGAAACTCGTGGAACATGCCGAATTCCATGTGCTTGCCCTTCTCCACCGTCAAATGCCGATGCGCGCCAAATAGGCTTCGGGATAGCGGGTTCCCGCTGCGGCGCCTGGCGCAAAGACATGGTTGAGGGCGTCTTCGGTATCGGCGTTGAGCTTGATTCCCGCCGCGGCGGCGTTCTGCTCGAGGTATTGGACGTGGCTCGTCCCCGGGATCGGCACGATAAAGTCGCCGCGCGACAAGACCCATGCGAGGCAGAGTTGCGCCGGCGTGCAGTTGAGCGACGCGGCATGCGCCTTCAATTCCTCGACCAGGGTGAGGTTGTGGCGAAGATTGTCGCCCTGGAAGCGCAGCATGCGGCGGCGCGCGTCGCCTTCGCGCAACTTGTCGGGGTTGGTCACATTGCCGGTGAGGAAACCGCGGCCGAGTGGGCTGTAGGGGACAAAACCGATACCGAACTCGCGGCAGAGCGGCAAGATCTCGGCCTCGACATCGCGGCTCCACAGCGAATACTCGATCTGCACCGCGGCGATTGGATATACCGCGTGCGCGCGCCGAATAGTGCCGGCACCGGCCTCGCAGATGCCGAGATGTTTGACCTTGCCAGCCTGCACCAGCTCGGCCATCGCGCCGATCGTGTCCTCGATCGGCACGTCGGCGTCGACGCGATGGATGTAATAGAGGTCGATCACGTCGGTCTTCAGCCGCGCCAGGCTCTTGTCGCAGCATTCCTTCAAATATTCGGGCCGGCCGTCGGCGAGTTTGGGGCCGCCCTGCAGCCCGATATTGCCGAATTTGCTGGCGATCACGTAGTCGTCCCGGTGTCCGGCGACCGCCTCGGCGATCAGCTCCTCGTTACGGCCGGCGCCGTAGGCATCGGAGCTGTCGAGAAAATCGATCCCCAGCTCGCGCGCCCGGCGGATCGTCGCGATGGCGCTGTTGCGGTCGGGATCGTCGTAGAACGGGGTCATCGTCGCGCAGCCCAGACCGACCGTGCTTACCTCCAATGCGCCCAACTTGCGTCTTTGCATGCCTCGTCCTCTTCCCGTCGCGGCGGCGCACGATATGATCGTGATCAATAACTGCCAACACCGGAGAGGACGCCATGCCGCGCTACGAACAGCAAGACGAAGCCAAGCTGAACCCCGAGCAGCGCCGCATCTGGGACGATTGCAAGGCCGGTCCGCGCGGCGCGGTGCCGCCGCCGGTGCATGTCTGGCTGGACAGCCCGGGACTTGCCGACTTTGCCCATCGCCTGGGCGCGCATGTCCGCTTCGGTACGCCCTACACGCCGAAGCAGACCGAGATCGCGATCCTCTGCACGGCGCGTTACTGGACCGCGCAATTCGAATGGGCCGCGCATGTCCGGCTGGGGCTGAATGCCGGGCTGACGCAGGAGCAGATCGACGCAATTGCCGAGCGCAAGACGCCGCATTTCGATGATGCCGACGACCGGCTCGTCTACGAATTCGCGCATTCGTACTATCAGAACCACCGCGTCAGCGACGATGTCTACGCGCGGGTCGAGAAGCGTTGGGGCAAGAAGGGCGTCATCGATCTCGCCGGGCTGATCGGCTACTACTCGTTTGTGTCGGTGACGCTCAACGTCTTCGAAGTGCCAACGCCAGCGGGGACGAAGCTGCTGGAGAAATAGCGGCCCTACACCTTCTCGACGTTCCACATCAGGAAGGCCGGGGCGGTGATGACGCCCTTCACATTCTTGCGGAAAGCGGTTTTGGGAAACCACTGACCGGTTGGAATATAGGGCACGATCTCAAAGGCGCGCGCCTGGATCGCCTCGGCGAGCTTTTTGCGGTCGGCGGCAGAGGTCGCCTTCATCCACTCGACGCGCAGCGCCTCGATCTTGTCGTCGGACGGCCAGCCGAAATGCCCCTTCTCGCCGTTTGTGCGCAGGGTGGGGTCGCCGGCTGGATCGAGCAAGTCGGCACCGACCCAGCCGGTCGCGAAGATGTTCCAACCGCCCTGGTCGAGCGGCGCCTTGATCGCGCGACGGGTCACCAGCGTGCCCCAATCCATCGACTGGACCTCGATGTTGAGCCCGAGCTTCTTCAATTCGTCGGCGACGACGAGGGCTTGGCTGTGCGCGACCGGCTGGTCGACCGCATCGAGGATCACGATCTTCTCCCCCTTGTAGCCCGACTCCGTAACCAGCTGTTTTGCCTTGTCGTAATCGCGTTTGCCGGTCAGCATCTCAGAGCCGGCGGTGTTCGCCATCGGCGTGCCGCACGGGAAGAACGACGGGCAAAGCTCCCAGTTCGACTTGTCGCCGGCGAGCGCGGTCAGATAGTCCGCTTGATCGGCGATAGCCAGCACCGCCTGGCGCATCTTGATGTTGTTGAAGGGCGGCTGCAGCCAATTGAGCTTGACCATGATCGGGGAGGGCAGCGCGTCGGCCTTTTGCACGACGACGTCGGGATTGGCGGTCAGGGCCGGAAGAATCTCGATCGGCGGGTTTTCCCACCAATCTGCCTCGCCGGCATTCAACGTCGCGACCTTGGTCGTCGCGTCGGGGATGTAGAGCCATTCGACACGATCGACTTTGACTACCTTGCCGCCCGACGCCCAACTCGGCGGCTCCTTGCGCGGCACGTAATCGGTGTTCTTGACATAGACGACCATGTGGCCGGGCTGGAACTCTTCCTTGACGAACTTCAGCGGGCCCGAGCCGATCGACTCGGTGATCTGGGTGAACGGATCGGTATTGGCGAGGCGCTCGGGCATGATAAACGGCGCGAGGCTCGACACCTTGGCGAGCGCGTCGATCAAGAGGGTGAACGGCTCCTTCAGCTTAATCGAGAAGCTCTTGTCGCCGTCGGGCTTCATCTCATCGAGCACCAGCGCCAACGACTGGCCATGGCTGTCGCGCACCATCCAGCGCTTCAGCGAAGCAACGCAATCCTGCCCGCGCACCGGGCTGCCGTCGTGAAAACCGAGCCCGTCGCGCAACGTGAAATGGTAGGAGAGCTTGTCGGCCGAAACGTCGAAATCGCCGACCATCTGCGGGTGCGGCGCAAATTCCTCATCGATCGCGAACAGCGTGTCATAGACGCAGTAGCCGTGATTGCGGCTGATATAGGCAGTGGTCCAGATCGGGTCGAGCACGCGCAAGTCGGACTGCGCGATAAAGCGCAATGTCTTCTTGTCGTCAGCCGCGCGCGCCGGAAAACGCGGAAGCGCGGTTGCGACAGCCGCGGCGGCCACCGTCCTGCCAAAGTCACGGCGCGTAAACCCCTGAGCCATATCGAGCCTCCCCCGCACTGGTTTTTGGGGAGGATAGCAAGAAGCGAGCCGCACGCCTTGCGCTATGAGGTTGTTACGGCGGTACGCTCGTCGCCGTCCTAACCGAAAGTGAAGACATAAGCGCGGACGCCCGGGTCCAAAAACTCGATCTCGAGGGTTCGGTCGGTGACTGACCCCTTCTGACGGATGAGCTGGTAGAGGCGCGGCTCCTGAACACGGCCCTCACCGCCTGCGTCAACATCAACGCCATGATCGGTCCCAGGGGCAGCACCATCGAGCTTGACGCGAAAGCGGATCGGTTGCCCCGAAACGGAAGGGCCGAGCACGAAATGCAGGTCGCGGGCGTGGAAACGGAAGCGGACGCCGCCCGGCGCGTCGCTCAGCGTGGCGAACTCGCCCAAGATGTTCCAAGTCCCCGTGAAGCCCCAATGGTTCAGCCGCAAGGTCGATGGGGCTGTGTAAGCCTTGGCGCCGGCCGCAAATCCTCCGGGCGAAGCAAAATTTTCGGCTTTGGCGTAGCCGACATACGTCTCGGGCGAGAGCAGGTCGTCCAGGTCCGCAGGTGCCTGAGCACCTTCGCCAACGACGTTGACGATATCGCTTGCCACTAGCGGACCGCTGGTCTCGGCAAGCAATCGCTGGATGGTGCGTTCGATCTTGTCGTAATCGCCCTCACCGAGCATCCGCTGACGCACGCGTCCGTCGGCGCCGATCAGGTAGAACGCCGGCCACCCGTCATTGTCGAACGCGTTCCAGATCCTGAAATCGTTGTCGGGCGCGACCGGATAACGGACATCGTAAAAGCCCGTCGCCCAGCGAACGTTGACGATCTCCTTTTCGAAGCCGAACTCCGGGGCATGATCGCCCACGGTCACCAGACCGCGATCCTTGTATTTGTCAGCCCAGGCCCGGACATAAGGCAGCGCCCGAAGGCTATTGATGCAGGAATAGGTCCAGAAATTGACAAGGACGACCTTGCCGCGCAGATCGGCCGCTTGCAGCGGCTGAGTGTTCAGCCCCTGCCGCGCGCCGATCAGCGATTGCTGCACCGCTGAAAGGGCCGATTGGTCGGCAGCATAGACCGCAGGCGCGACACCAGCGGCTTCAGTGGCAAGAACCGCGCCCGTGGCAAGAACCACGGCAATGACCATTTTCCAACAGCGCACAGTCACGGCACCTCGCCGTGCGCCAGCGGTTTTGACAGCATCTCCGTGATGCGTTCCCTCATCGCGCGCTGGTCGAAACCGCGCAACAGGTTAATGCGATTGCGCGCCGGATCGCCACCATGCCAGTACTCGTAGATGTCCTGGCGCAACCCGTAGGACGATGCGGCGAGGTCGTGCGCCAGGCGGAACAAGCGTGCCTTGTACTCGACGTCGACGCCCTTCCCTTTCATGTACTTGTCGAGATAGGGACGGATGTCGGGGCTGGCGAGGTCGTTCTCGCTCGGCTGCATGATGATCCCCGAGGCGCAAATCTCGCGCAGCAACTCGACCATACGGCCGGAGACCTGGGCGAACCAGATGTGCATCGCGCGGCCGGGGCCGAGCGTCCATTGGCCGGTCGGGGTCGGGCGCGCTTCGTGCTCGATGCCCTCCATCGCGTGGCGCCAGATTTCGCAATAGGTCGCCATCTCGCCGAGCTTCGAGGCAACCTCGCGAAACTCGATGACGCCGATCGCCTCGGCGACCATGGTCGCCACCGCGAGGATCAGCTTCATGCGCACCTCGACCCGGCACAAATTCGACCAGCCGAGGAAGTTGAACGGCACGCTATGCCCGGCCGCGCCTAGCGTCTTTAGCATCGGCGTCGGGTCGTAGAGCATGAAGAGCCGGTCCCACGGCACCAGCACGCGGTCGAAGAACAGCATGCAATCCTGCTCGTCGAGCATCTTGAGCGGATGGCCCCATGAGCCGAACCAGCGCGACACCGGCTCACGCGCCAGGATCTTGAGGCCGGGCGCATCATTCGGGATCGCGAAGGCGAGGACGCATTTGGGATCGTTGCGCTGGGCGAAAGTCGCCGACAGTGCGACATAAACCTCGTGGCTGTGCGATGCAGCGGTCGACAGCTGCTTGCCGCCGGTGATGATGACGCCCTCGTTCGTCTCCTCGACGACGTGGAGTACGACCTCCGTGTCTTCGGCGACCTTGCGCTGCTCGTTTTGCGTTTGTTGCGAGCGGTCGACCTGCGGGTCGCCCAACGCGTGGGTCAGGAACAGGTCGTTGTCACGGCAATATTCGTAATATTTCTGCAGGTTCTCGCCGAAATCGCATTTCGGATGCTTGATCGCGCTGTACTCCTCCTTGAGATGCAGCGCCGACAGGATGTAGGGCGCGAGGATGTCGGGGCTGCGGCCGAGCTGGCCCCAGGTCAACT
>DATMLO010000264.1:0-19815 GCA_035570495.1 Allostellaceae bacterium
GTGGCGAAGCCCGCCTGGTGGAGCGCGATCACGTCCATGTACCCTTCGGTGACTATCGCTCCGGGGCTGCCCTCTTCCTCTCGGATGACAGCCGCCCGCGCCGCCGACCAACCGTACAATACCCGTCCTTTTTCGAAGAGCGGGCTGTCCGGCGAGTTCAGATACTTGGGCTGCCCATCGCCGAGGACGCGGCCGCCGAAGGCGATCACCCGGCCGGCGCGATCGCTGATCGGAAACATCACGCGGTTGCGGAAATAATCCGAGGGTTCCCCCTCGGCCGGCCGGCGCCGCAGCCCGGCCTCGATGAGCAGCGGATCGGAAAATTCAGGGTTGAGGGCGCGCCGCAGCGCCTGGCGGTCGTCGGGCGCCCAGCCCAGACGAAAGCGTCGTATTATCGCCGGATCGACCCCGCGTCCTTGCAGATATTCGCGTGCGCGCACGCCGCCCGGCGCCCATAGCCGCTCCTCGTAGAAAGCTGCGGCGGCCTCTGTCGCTTCGAGCAAGGTTTTTTGCCGCTGCGCCCGTTCCCGCTCTTGCGGCGTCGCTTGCGGGACAGCCAGCCCCGCCTCCCCTGCCAGCTTCTCGATGGCCTCGATGAAGTCGAGGTTGTCGGCCCGCATGGCGAACCCGATCGCATCTCCATGGGCGCCGCAGCCGAAGCAATGGAAGAAGGATTTGTCCTCGACGACGTAGAAAGACGGCGTCTTCTCGTGATGGAACGGACACAATCCGGCAAATTCGCGCCCGCGGCGGATCAGCTTGACCCGCCGAGCGATCAGTCCGGAAAGCGAAATTCGACTACGCAGCTCGTCGAGAAAGCCCGGCGGAAACGCCACCTATCGTCCCCTCTCCGCCCATCCGGGGGAGAGGGAGGGTGAGGTCGGTCTGCACCGCACCTCACTTCGACCATCTCCCCGCACGAGTGGAGGCAGATGGAGCCTGGCTTGCGTCATCCCAGCAGCCGCCTGACGATTGCACCAGCGCGGCCGAGATCGATCACGCCGCCGTGGCGCTCGCGCAACGCCGCCATCACCTTTCCCAGATCCTTCACCGTCGCTGCCCCAGTGTCGTCGATCGCGGCCTTCGCCGCCGCTTCCATCTCACCCTCGTCGAGCTGACGCGGCAGGAAGCTCTCGATGACAGCAATCTCCTCGCTCTCCTGCTGCACAAGATCGGGGCGGTTGCCTTGCCGATAAAGCGCGATCGATTCGCGGCGCTGCTTGATCATCGCCTGCAGCATGCGCTGGATTTCTGATTCGGATAAGCCGTCGGGATTGCCTTCCCCGCGCGCGGCCACGTCTCGCTCCTTGAGCCCGGCAATCATCAACCGAACGGTCGAAACCGTGCGAGAATCCCTAGCTTTCATCGCTTCCTTCAGGCGGTCCCTGAAGGCCTGACGCAGCATCGTCGCCATCCCCTATGCCACAATTTCAAGCCTACCCAGTTTTGGGCGCCGCGGCAATTCCGCACGTCCGCTCGTAAGTGATTGAAATAATGAGAGTTCCAGTGAGCGTCGGGTTGACCCAATCGGTCCGATCAATTATTTCTGCTGGCCACAGGATCCATCCGCATGCGCCAGCCGATGCCGCGACCGCCCGATTGCAACGCCGCGCTCGTCCTCGCGGACGGGACGATATTTTGGGGCCGCGGTGTCGGCGCAAGCGGGTCGGCGGTCGGGGAAGTCTGCTTCAATACTGCGATCACCGGCTACCAAGAGGTCCTGACCGACCCGTCTTACGCCGGGCAGATCATCACCTTCACCTTCCCCCATATCGGCAATGTCGGAGCCAACCGGGAAGACATCGAAGCTACGACGCCGGCCGCCCGCGGTCTCGTCCTGCGCACTGCGATTACCGCGCCGGCAAACTACCGCGCCACGCAGTCGCTGGACACCTGGCTGAAACATAATGGGCTGATCGGCCTTTCGGGGGTGGATACGCGACGGTTGACCCGGCACATCCGCGATCTCGGACCCCCGAATGGGGCTGTTGCCTACGACCCGGAGGCACGGCTCGACATTGCCGAACTCCAGGCGCGGGCTCTCGATTGGCCCGGTCTGGAGGGCATGGACCTCGCCAAGGAAGTCACCTGTCGCCAAACTTACGAGTGGGCCGAGACGGTATGGGACCGCGAACGCGGATACGGTTCGCAATGCAACCCGCGCCATCACGTCGTCACCGTCGATTACGGTGCCAAGCGCAACATCCTGCGAATGCTCGCGGTCCATGGCTGCCGGGTGACGGTGGTTCCCGCCACCGCCTCCACCGAGGATGTCATGCGCCATCGGCCTGACGGCATCTTTTTGTCGAACGGCCCTGGCGACCCGGCTGCGACCGCGGCCTATGCGGTCCCGGTGCTGCGCGAGCTGATTGCGGCGGGCAAGCCAATTTTCGGCATCTGCCTCGGCCATCAATTGTTGGCGCTGGCGCTCGGCGGGACAACCCGCAAGATGGCGCGCGGCCACCGCGGCGCCAACCACCCGGTGAAGGATCTGCTGACCGGCAAGGTCGAGATTACCAGCCAGAATCACGGCTTTGTCGTCGACCCGGAGAGCCTGCCGCCCGGGGTCGAGCCGACGCACCTCTCGCTTTTCGATAATACGAACGAAGGCTTGCGGGTCATCGGCAAGCCGGTGTTTTCGGTCCAGCACCACCCCGAAGCGAGCCCGGGTCCGCAGGACAGTCACTATTTGTTTGAACGGTTCATCGCGCTGATGGACGCGAATGCCTAGGCGAACCGATCTCGACAGCATTTTAATCATCGGCGCCGGGCCGATCGTCATCGGCCAGGCCTGCGAGTTCGACTATTCGGGCGTGCAGGCGTGCAAGGCGCTGAAGGCCGAGGGCTACCGGATCGTGCTGGTCAACTCCAACCCGGCCACGATCATGACCGACCCGGAGCTGGCCGACGCGACCTATATCGAGCCGATCACGCCGGAGATGGTCGAGAAGATCATCGCCCGCGAGCGCGCGGAGGGACATCCCATCAGCGCGCTGCTGCCGACGATGGGCGGGCAGACCGCGCTCAACACCGCGCTGGCGCTGTCGAAATCCGGGGTGCTGGCGGCTTACGGGGTCGAGCTGATCGGCGCCAACGAGGCGGCGATCGAAAAGGCCGAGGACCGCCAGCTGTTCCGCCAGGCGATGGACCGGATCGGCCTCGTCTCGCCGAAGAGCCGGCTCGCCAAGACGGTCGAAGAAGCCAACGAGGCGCTCGGCATGGTCGGCCTGCCGGCGATCATCCGGCCGTCCTTCACCCTCGGCGGCACCGGCGGCGGGATCGCCTACAACACCGAGGAATTCGAGGAGATCGTCCGCGGCGGCCTGCGCGCCTCGCCGGCGCACGAGGTGCTGATCGAGGAATCGGTGCTCGGCTGGAAGGAGTACGAGCTCGAGGTCGTGCGCGACCGCAACGACAACTGCATCGTCATCTGCTCGATCGAGAACATCGACCCGATGGGGGTGCATACCGGCGATTCGGTGACGGTCGCGCCGGCGCTCACCTTGACCGACAAGGAATACCAGTTGATGCGCAACGCCGCGATCGCGGTGCTGCGCGAGATCGGCGTCGATACCGGCGGGTCTAACGTCCAGTTCGCGGTCAATCCCACCGACGGGCGGCTCGTCATCATCGAGATGAACCCGCGCGTATCGCGCTCCTCCGCGCTGGCGTCGAAGGCGACCGGCTTCCCGATCGCCAAGGTCGCCGCCAAGCTCGCGGTCGGCTACACGCTCGACGAATTGGACAACGAGATTACCGGCGTCACGCCGGCCTCGTTCGAGCCGACGATCGACTATGTCGTCACCAAGATGCCGCGCTTCACCTTCGAGAAATTCCCGGGCGCGCAACCCTTGCTCACCACCTCGATGAAGTCGGTCGGCGAGGCGATGGCGATCGGCCGCAGCTTCGCCGAGTCCGTGCAGAAGGCGCTGCGCAGTCTCGAAACCGGGCTCGACGGGTTTGACGAGGTCGTGATCGAAGGGGTCGAGAGCGGCGGCAAGGAAGCCGTAAAGGCGGCGCTGGCGCGGCCGTCGCCCGACCGGCTGCTGCTGATCGCGCAAGCCTATCGCCACGGGCTGACGACGGCGGAAATCCACGCGGCGTGTCATTTCGAGCCGTGGTTTCTCGAGCGCATCGAGGAGATCGTCGCGACCGAGCAGCGGGTGCGTGGCGACGGGCTGCCGAAGGACGCGACGGGTTTCCTGCGCCTCAAGCAGATGGGTTTTTCCGACAGGCGGCTTGGCACGCTGACCGGGCTGGGTGAAGCCAAGGTCGCCAAGCAGCGACGCAAGCTCGGGCTGGGGCCGGTGTACAAGCGGGTCGATACCTGCGCCGCCGAGTTCGCCTCGCAGACGCCGTATCTCTACTCGGCCTATGAAGGGGACGGCATGAGCCCGGCCGAATGCGAGGCCGACCCGAGCGAGCGCCGCAAGGTGGTGATCCTCGGCGGCGGACCGAACCGCATCGGTCAGGGCATCGAGTTCGATTATTGCTGCGTCCATGCCGCCTATTCGCTGCGCGAGGCTGGCATCGAGACGATCATGATCAACTGCAACCCGGAGACCGTGTCGACCGATTACGACACCTCCGACCGACTTTATTTCGAGCCGCTGACCGCGGAGGACGTGATCGAGATCGTGCGCGTCGAGCAGCGCCGCGGCACCGTGCTCGGGGTCATCGTGCAGTTCGGTGGGCAGACGCCGCTCAACCTGGCGAAGGCGCTCGAAGCGGCAGACATCCCGATCCTTGGCACCTCCCCCGACGCGATCGACCTCGCCGAGGACAGGAAGCGCTTTCAGCAGCTCTTGCAGAGCATCGGGCTGCGCCAGCCGGCGAATGACACCGCCTACTCGGCGGAAGAGGCCGAGGCGATCGCGCATCGCATCGGTTATCCGGTGGTGATCCGGCCATCCTATGTGCTGGGTGGGCGGGCGATGGAGATCGTCCACGACACCGCCGGTCTGCAGCGCTACATCCGCAACGCGGTGCGCGTCTCGGGGACGAGCCCGGTGCTGATCGACCGCTATCTGCAGGACGCGATCGAGGTCGACGCCGACGCGGTCGCCGATGGTGAGCGCGTCTATGTCGCCGGGATCATGGAGCACATCGAGGAAGCCGGGATCCATTCCGGCGATTCGGCGTGCTCGCTGCCGCCGTACAGCCTCTCTCTCGACATCATCGCCGAGATCGAGCGCCAGACCGTGGCGCTCGCCAAGGCGCTCAATGTCATCGGGCTGATGAACGTGCAGTTCGCGGTCAAGGACGGCGACGTTTATGTGCTCGAGGTCAACCCGCGCGCCTCGCGTACGGTGCCGTTTGTCGCCAAGGCGACGGGCGTGCCGATCGCCAAAATCGCCGCGAGGGTGATGACCGGTGAGCGCCTTGCCGATTTCATCGCCGGCGAGCGGCCCGCCGCCCCCAAATCCCTTGGCGGACATGTCGCGGTCAAGGAAGCGGTATTTCCCTTCGCGCGCTTCCCCGGCGTCGATCTGATCCTCGGGCCAGAGATGAAATCCACTGGCGAAGTGATGGGGCTCGACTCGGATTTCGGCCGCGCCTTCGCCAAGGCGCAGCTCGGCGCCGGGACCGACCTGCCGCTTACCGGCAAGGTCTTCGTCTCGGTGCGTGACGGCGACAAGGCGGCACTGGTCGAGCCATGCCGCCGGCTTGTGGAGTTTGGGTTCGAACTGGTCGCGACGCGCGGCACCGCGGCAAAGCTCGGCGAATCGGGGCTCGCCGTGACGATCGTCAACAAGGTGCAGGAAGGCCGGCCGGACATCGTCGACGAGATGCGCAGCGGGCGCATTCAGCTTGTCTTCAACACCACCGAGGGCGCGCAAGCCATCGCCGACAGCTTCAGCTTGCGTCGGACGGCATTAACCCACAACATTCCGTATTACACGACGGTTGCGGGCGCCCGCGCCGCGGTACTAGCGATCGGTGCGCTGCGTAGGGGTAGTCTTGAAGTCGCCCCGTTGCAATCCTACTTCTAACCGCTTGTTTTCGACATCCGGGGTTAATGCTCGTTATGGACAGGCTCCCGATGACTTCCGATGGTTACAGCCGGCTGGTCGATGAGATCAAACGGCTGAAATCCATCGAACGGCCGGCCATCATCCGCGCCATCGCCGAAGCGCGCACCCATGGCGATTTGTCTGAGAACGCTGAGTATCACGCAGCGCGCGAGCGACAGAGTTTTATCGAAGGCCGCCTCATGGAGCTTGAGGACAAGGTCGCCCGCGCCGAGGTGATCGATATCTCGAAGCTGTCGGGTTCGGTCGTCAAGTTCGGCGCGACGGTGACGCTCGCCGACGAAGAGACCGACGAGGAACAGACCTTTCGCATCGTCGGCGAAGACGAGGCGGATATAAAGGACGGCCGTCTGTCGGTGAGCTCGCCACTCGCGCGCGCACTGATCGGCAAAGGCAAGGGTGACAGCGTCGAGGTTTCGACACCGCGCGGCGCCAAATCTTACGAGGTCGTTACCGTCGCATTCGGCTAGCCAGCCGCGCTTTCGGTTTCGATCACCCTATCTTCGCTGAGCGGCACGCCGGGCTCGGCTTTCGAGACACGCAACGTCATCGCCGATTTGACATGCGCGACATTGGGCGCCGAGGTGAGTTTTGTGCTCAGAAAACGCTGGTAGCTGTCCCAGTCGGTGGCGACGATCTTCAGGATGAAATCGGCTTCACCGGCGAGCATGTGCGCCTCGCGCACCTCGGGCCAGCCGCGTACCAGCGCTTCAAACGCCACAAGATCGCTTTCCGCCTGGCTGGCAAGCCCGACCTGGGCGAAGACCATGACCGGGAAGCCCAGCGCCTCGGGCGCGAGCGCGGCGTGGTAGCCGCGGATAAGACCGCCTTCCTCGAGCGCGCGAACACGCCTGAGACACGGCGGCGCGGTGATGCCGACGCGCTTGGCCAGCTCGACATTGGTCATGCGCCCGTCGGCCTGCAGTTCCCGCAGGATGCGGCGGTCGATCCGGTCGAGTCTGATCCGCCGCATCGCAACTCCCCTCGCGCTGGCGTAATAATAGAAACCCACGCCGTAGCGCGCAATTTTATTGCGGGATTTGGTCATGCCGTTGGGGCGCGCTTGCCCGGGAGCGGGGCTTCTCGTAAACCCCAGCCGATGGTCGCCTTGCCCGTCAGCACCGATCCCGCCGCGCCGTCGCAGGAAGGAACCGCGCCGCTCGTCTGGGTGCTGCATGACGGCAAGGCCGGCATGGCGAGCCAAGCGCTGGGGCTCGCCGAGGCGACCGGGTTCCCGTTTATCGAAAAGAGCCTCGCGGTGCGCGCGCCCTGGGCGTATCTGCCGCCGCAATTATGGCTGGCGCCGCTCGCGGCGGTCAGCGATGGCGGCCTGAAGCTGCGGCCGCCCTGGCCGGATGTGGTGATCGGCTGCGGCCGCAACACGGCGGCTCCGGCACTGGCGATCCGCCGGGCGAGCGGCGGTCGTACGATCGCGGCGCAAATCCAGGATCCGCGGGTCGGGCGCGGTCTCTTCGACCTGATGGTCGTGCCGGAGCACGACCGGCTTCGCGGCCCCCGGATCATCACCTCGAAGGGTGCGATCAACCGGGTCACGCCGGAGAAGCTTGCC
Source organism: Allostellaceae bacterium (assembly GCA_035570495.1). Classification (GTDB taxonomy): domain Bacteria; phylum Pseudomonadota; class Alphaproteobacteria; order ATCC43930; family CGMCC-115725; genus DATARH01. The sequence goes on from DATMLO010000264.1 coordinate 7,603, forward strand.
GCCGCTTGCGATCGTTTCCCCGAGCTCGCGGCGCTGCCGCGGCCGATCATCGGGGTGCTGATCGGCGGCTCCAACCGCGCCTATCGACTGACGCTGGACAAGCTCAGGCAGATCGCCGACGCGATCGCCGGCGCAGTCAGGGCGAGCGGCGGGTCGGTCGTGCTGACCCCATCACGGCGCACCGGCGAGGCCGGCGTCGCGCTGCTGCGCGAGCGCCTGCGGGGGTTGCCGGCGGCGATCTGGGACATGACTGGCGACAACCCGTATTACGCCTATCTCGCGGTCGCTGATGCCTTTCTGGTGACCGCCGATTCGGTGTCGATGATCAGCGAGGCGGCGGCGACCGGAAAGCCGGTGCACATCGTCGAGCTTGACGGCGGTGATGCGAAATTCGCGCGCTTTCACAAGGTCATGCGTGACGCCGGGATCACCCGATCGTTTGCCGGGCGCATCGAGTCGTGGCGTTATCAATCACTCGACGACACGGCGCGCGCCGGCGCGGCGCTGCGCGCGCTGGTGCTCGAGCGGCTAGCGGCGCGCTGCGCGACATGAGGTGGCAAGGTTTCGCGGTCTATGGCGCGGTGCTGGCGGTGAGCCTGGCGCTGTTCTATTGGGCGCCGCAGGTCGATCTGTTCGTCAGCGGATTGTTTTTCAGCCCGACGCATGGGTTCACGCTGGCGGAGTGGCCGCCGATCAAGGAATTCACCCGGTCGATCCGCTGGATCGCCTGGGCGATCCTGCTCATTGCGCTGGCCGGCGCGGTCTGGCTGCGGCTGATGCGTCAGCCGTTATGGCGATTTGACCGCAACGCGCTGATCTTTCTTGTCGCGGCGCTGGCGATCGGCCCCGGCATTCTCGTCAACACGGTGCTCAAGGATCATTGGGGTCGGGCGCGGCCGTACCAGATCGAGGCGTTTGGCGGCCAGCATGAATTCACCGCAGCGCCGCTGCCGGCCAATCAATGCGACCGCAATTGCTCCTTTGTCTCGGGCCATGCGGCACTCGGCTTTTCGCTCGTGATGTTCGCATTCCTGATGCCGGGTGGCCGGCCGCGCAACATCGCGCTGGCGACGGCGCTGTCGTTTGGCGCGCTGGTTGGGCTCGCGCGCATCGCCGCGGGGCATCATTTCCTGTCGGATATCGTCGACGCCGGTCTGCTCGTCGTCGGGACGACGTGGCTCTTGCACTGGTGGCTCGTTGTGCATGACGGCGCGACGCCGATTATCGCGACAGCGGGCCGGCTCAGCGAAACGCAGAACGGCCAGCGCGTTCTCTGGGTGATAGCGTTCGTGCTCGCCGAATTTGTCGCGATCGTCTGGGTCGATCGCCCAGTCGCCGATTTCTTCCATAAAAACGGCGGCGCGGTGCAGCCGTTTTTTATGACGGTACAGTGGTTCGGCCTCGGCTACCCGTATCTGTTGGTGACCGGGCTGGCGTTCGTCTTCCTGCGTTGGGGCGGCGAGTGGGAGCGATTGCGGCCGCGCGCCGAGGCGATGCGCGCCGTCGCCTACATCCCAGGCTTTATTTTTCTCGCGGTCGGCGGCGCCGGGCTTATCGCCGATCTGCTGAAAATCCTCATCGGCCGCACCCGGCCGAAATTGCTGTTCGACGGCGGCGCCTATGACTTTACCTGGTTTGGCCTGCGCGCCGACCACTGGTCATTTCCGTCGGGACATGCGACCACCGCCGCGGCGCTGATGACGGCGCTGTGGTGCCTGTGGCCGCGGCCGCTGTGGCTCTACATCGCGGCGGCGGCACTCGTCGCGACCAGCCGGGTCATTACCGACCAGCATTATTTGAGCGATGTGATCGCCGGCACGGCGATCGGCGTCGTGGTGACGCGCGTTATCGCGCTGTGGCTGCTGCGCCAGCGCGACGGCGCCGGTCCTGGGCAGCGTAACACGGCGCATGACGCTGCGCCGGCGTCACGTGCCGTGTAGGATACGCGGATGGCCTTGCGCATCGACACGTTCGACAATGTCCGCGGCGGCAACGCGCTCTACAAGGCGCTGGCTCATCCGTTGGCCGCGACGCCGGGCCGGGCGCTGATCGCGCGGCTACGGCGCTATGGCAAGATCGCCATCGTCGATCCGCAAGGCGCGGCCGAGGGGTTCGCCGAACTATTCGATCTGTCGGCCCTCGATATCGCCGGGGTTTATGTCCAGGACGTCGCGCGGATCGGCAAACCGGCGCTCGGCCGGATGGCCGAAGGAGTGCCGGCGCTGGCACGCTCGGCGGCGCGCGCGGTGCTCGTCGCGGCCTTTGACGCCGACCGGCTGATCGGCCAGATCGCGCCGTTTGTGCCGCAGAATTGCGATGTCTTCGCGCTCGACGAGATGCGCATTCCGGCCGAGCGGCTCACCAACACGCGGGCCTATCTCGACCCGCTCAATTTCGCGACCAATTTCGTGCTGTTCCGCGATACCGCGACGCTGCATACGAGGCTAGTCACGACAAATTACTGGTCGGGCTATGGGTCGAAGGGCGTCACCTGCTGGCTGACTTTGTTTGACGGTGCCGGCCAGATCGTCGCCGAGTGGTCGGAAGCGCCGACCGCCGAGGCCGGCGCTATCGTCATCGACAGCCGCGAGGTCAGAGAGCGCTTCGGGCTCGATGAGTTTGCCGGCCAGCTTTTCCTGCACGTCGCCGGCGCGGCCGGGCACGACATCGTCAAATACGCGCTCGATACCTATGGCAGCGATGACCGCGCGCTGTCGTGCACGCACGACGCCAACGCCTGGCCGTCGGATCGCTATGCCGGGTTGCCAGCACCGGCAAGCGGCGAGCAGATCGTGCTGTGGCTGCAAAATTCGCACGCGACGCCGATCCCGGCCGGGACGATCGGGCTGGCGGCGATGGGCAGCAACGACATCGCGCGGCTCGACGAACCGATCGGCGGATTCGCGACCCGCGTTCTCGACGTGGCGGCGCTGCTGCCTGACCTCGCCTGGCCGGCGCAGATCGAGCTGCACGCTGGGAAGCATATGGTGCGCCCGCGCTACGAGGTCATCGACGGCGACCGGCGGCGCATCGCCCATGTCAATGTCGAGCGCGGCGACCTTAAACCCAATCCCGAGCTGCCGCACCTCGCCGAGACGCTGGGCAAGGGCTATCTGCTGCCCGCGCCGATCCTGCCGCGTGGCGAGTGGCAGAGCGTCCTGCTGCCGACGCCGATGGCGGTCGGCCAGGCCGAGCTGCCGATCGCGGCGATCGCCTATGACGCTGACGGCAAAGAAGTCGCGCGACACCGCTTTGGCCGGCTGCCGCGCGTGCATCGCGTTGAACTCGACCTCGACGAACTTTCAGCCGCGCTTGGCGACGGCTATGGCCATGTCGAGCTGGTTTACGATTTCGCCGGAGGCGGCGACGGCGACGGCTGGCTGCACGCCCTCTTCCGCTATCGCCATCGCGCCAGCGGGCATGCGGCCGAGACCAGCTTTGGCGCGCATGTCTTCAACACGATCCTCACCTATCGCGACGAGCCGCAATCCTATTCGGGACGCCCGCCCGGACTGTCGACGACGCTGTTCCTGCGCCTCGGCGATTGCGACCACGACACGCTGTGCCACCTGATCTACCCGGCCTCGCTACCATGGCGGGCGAAGAGCACGACCGACGTGATTCTGCGCGACGAGGGCGGGGTGGAGATCGCGCGAAAATCGCTGGCGATTCCGTGCTCCGGCTCGCTGCTGTGGCGCTATCACGAGCTGTTCGATCAGAAGACGCGCAAGGCGGCCGGCCATCGCGCCTATGCGGTGATCCGTGATCCGACGTGCCGGCTTTTTGGCTATCACGGGCTGATCGGCCGCAATGGCGGTTTCAGCCTGGACCATATGTTTGGATACTAAGCTAGCTTATGAGCAATCTTACTTACGATCTGGCGCGCAAGGCTCTCGCCTTGCACAAAAATGGTATAGTACGCTGTCTAATCGATCGGAATTCGTGTGATGGCTGAGCATCATCACAGCAAGGTATTGATTATCGGCGCGGGCCCCGCGGGTTTCACCGCGGCGATCTACGCGGCGCGGGCGAATCTGCACCCGATGCTGCTCTGCGGGTTGCAGGCCGGCGGGCAGCTGATGATCACCACTGATGTCGAGAACTACCCGGGTTTTGCCGACGTGATCCAGGGCCCATGGCTCATGGAGCAGATGCAGGCGCAGGCCGAGCATGTCGGCACCAAGATTATGTTCGACTTGGCGGTGAAACTGGACCTGTCGCGCCGGCCGTTTGTGGTGACCGGCGATTCGGGCGACACCTACATGGCGGACACGTTGATCCTCGCGACCGGCGCGCAGGCGCGCTGGCTCGGGCTGCCGAGCGAGGAGACCTATCGCGGCTTTGGCGTGTCAGCCTGTGCGACCTGTGACGGGTTCTTCTTCCGGGACAGGGAGGTGGTCGTCGTCGGCGGCGGCAACACCGCGGTCGAGGAGGCGCTCTACCTCACCAATCACGCGAGCCGCGTCACGCTGATCCATCGCCGCGACACGCTGCGCGCCGAGAAGATTTTGCAGGACCGGCTGTTCCGCAACCCGAAGATCGCGGTCGTCTGGGACAGTGTCGTCGAGGAGATCCTCGGCACCCCGGAACCGCCCGAGGTCACGGGTGTCCGGCTGCGCAATATCAAGACTGGGGCGACGAGCGCGCACGCCTGCGAGGGTGTCTTTGTCGCGATCGGCCACACGCCGGTTACCGAACTGGTCGCCGGTCAGCTGCGGCTCGACTCCGAGGGATACGTCCTGACCAAGCCCGATTCGACCGCGACCGATATTCCAGGCGTGTTCGCTGCCGGTGACGTCAAGGACAAGGTGTTTCGTCAGGCGGTCACCGCGGCGGGAATGGGTTGCATGGCCGCGTTGGAGGCCGAGAAATTCATCGCGGCACGGGAAGACGCCGCACCGGCGAAAGCCGCCGAATAAGGAGCTAGGAGCGTCCCGATGGCGATGGATTGGGACAAATTGCGGGTGTTTCACGCGGTCGCCGAAGCCGGCAGCTTTACGCATGCGGGCGAGTCGCTGAACCTGTCGCAATCGGCGGTAAGCCGCCAGATCAGCGCGCTCGAGGAAAGCCTCAGCGTACCGCTGTTCCATCGGCACGCGCGGGGTCTGATCCTCACCGAGCAGGGCGAGCTGTTGTTCCGCACGGCGCGCGAGGTGTTCGCCAAGCTGGCGATGGCCGAGGGTCTCATCTCCGAATCGAAAGACCGCCCGAAAGGCCCGCTCAAGATCACCACGACGGTCGCCTTCGGTTCGATCTGGCTGACGCCGCGGATACGCGAGTTCCTCGACCTCTATCCCGAAATCCAGGTGAGCCTGGTGGTCGACGATTCGGAGCTCGACCTGTCGATGCGCGAAGCCGATGTTGCGATTCGCATGTCGCCGCCACGCCAGCCCGATCTGATCCAGCGCCATCTGGTCAGCGTGCAGGTGCACATCTACGCGACCAACGACTACATCCAGAAATACGGCATGCCGCAGCGGCCGGAAGACCTCGAAGAGCACCGCATCATCGTCTATGGCGAGGATGCGCGGCCGCCGGTGCCCGGGGTCAACTGGCTGCTCGAAGTCGGCGTCAAGTCGGGACAGGATCGCCGGCCGATCCTGACGGTCAACAACACCTACGGCATGCTGCGCGCGATCATGAGCGGGCTTGGCGTCGCGGCGCTGCCCGATTTTGTCGCCAACGAGCATAGCGGGCTGGTGCGCATCCTGCCCGAGGTCTCGGGTCCGCCGAACGAGGCGTATTTCGTCTACCCCGAAGAGCTGCGCACCTCGAAGCGCATCAGCGTGTTCCGCGATTTTCTGCTGCGCAAGGTCGCCGAGGGACGCCTCGGCGGGTAGCCACACATGGAAATGCTACTGACCTTATGAGTTTGCCGCGGCGGAGGCCGACGCGGATACTGACGATTTGATAGCATTGCTTTTTTTGCAGACGAGGCAGGACGAATTCCGGCTGGTAAGCCCCTGCCCCGCAGCCCATGTTCAGACCGTGCGACGGACGTCGCCGCGAGTTTTGGCGGGTGTGATTTAGCCCGCAACGGTTTCCGGGGCTCGTCCTCGGAAAAGGGTCTTCGGATCCTACGTCTCTTAGACGTGAAGCCTCCCTGTTCAAACTTGGCCGGAACCTTGTGTTCCGGCCATTTTTCTTTCGGCGGCTGTCGTCGTTACTCGGCGGCGTCGCCCTCGTCGATGATCGTCACGCGGACCGCCTCGAGCGGGTCGTCGGCGACCGGCGACACGCACAGTTCGCCATTGCGCTTTGGCCCGACCACACCACCTTCGAAGAACGAGCCCTCATAGGTGATTTGCAGGCGCTCGCCGAGATCGGTCGACGGGCGCACCGCGAACCCGGTCAGCGGCAGGTTGCGGCCGCGCGTGCCGGCGTAATTGCCGTTGCTGACCCAGGCCGTCGCGCGCCCTTCCTGGGCGAAAACGCGGAACTCGATGGCGTTTGCCGCCAGCGCGTCGCGCGGGCGAATGCTGAGCGCTTCGATCTGGCGCTTGCTGCCTGGATTCCCCGCCCAGCCGGGCTCGACATAGCGCCGATCGCCCAAGCCCATGATGTGCAGCAGAATCTCGGTGCCGACATCCTGAGGCCCCTCGGCGGCCACTGCGGCCGGCGTCTCGGGGACGGGCTCCGGTTCCGGTTCGGGCGTCTCCTCGACGTGAACGACCGGCTCGGGCTCAGGAGCGGGCGGCGAAGACGCGGTAAAAAGCGTTTCCGGCTGCGGCGGAGGCTCAGGAGCTGGCGGAGGCGGAGGCGGGGCGAAAAGCGATTCGGGCTCCGGTTCGGGAGCCGGCGGCGGCGCGGCGGTCTCCGCTTCCGGTTCGGGCTCGGGAACCGGTGCAGCGGCGACGGACTCTGCTTCCGGCTCGGGTTCGGGAGCCGGCGGCGGAACTGGGGGCGGGGCGGCGACCGCGGCCTCCTCTGGCGGGGCGGCGACCGCGGCCTCCTCTGGCGGCGCGGGCGGCGGCACCAACGGCGGCGGCGTGGGCGCTTCGGGGCGGGACGCGCGACGCGAACGAGGCTTCTCCTCCGTCCGAGCCGACGGCAGGGCCTTGACCTTTTCGTCGACAAGCAGCCGCAAGGCATCCTGGTACCGGTCTCGCAGCTGCTGCGCGTCGAAATCGGCGGCGCGCCGGGTGATGATCGCCTCGGCGATTTCGATCATGTCGCCCGGAATGTCGTCATCGGGCCGCTCGACAAAATCCGGCTGCACCAGTTCTTCCGCGGTGCGCAGCGTCGATATCATCAACCCGCCGGCGCATGGCTCGATCAGTGCCGGGCGATCGCCTTCGCCAAGCCGGATATGGCCCAGCGCCGCGCGCCCGCTGCGCTGCATCGCCAGGCGCACGGCATGGACGGTGTCGGCGGCGAGCTCGCCATCGGGGTGAATGTAGTAGGTAGCCTCGATGTGCAGGCGATCGATCTTATCGCGCGGCACGAACTGCTCGAGATCGATGATGTTGCCGGCGCCATCGCCGAGCTTGGCGACCTCCTCCTGGCTCAACGTCACATAGCGGGATGCCTCAAACTCGTAGCCCTTGACCAGCGAATCGCTGAGCACGACGTCGCCGGTCTTGGCATCGACAAACTGCTCGGTGACCGGATTCCCGGTTCGCGCGCTCAGGCGCTCAAGCTTGATCCTTTTCGATTCGTTGGTCGCCGATGCGAGATAGATCGGACATGATACAAGCGACAGGCGCAAGGCGCCGCTCCAGACCGCTTCAGCCATCCCCCAACTCTCTCCGCCAGACGCCAATGGATCGTTATAGCACGCCGTTTTGCCGGTCGCGCGAGTGCAGATTAACGCCGCGTTGAATCACCCACAAGCGCTTGCCAATCCACACGGTTTCCAAGCTTCAGCGGCGTCCCGGCGGGCGGCATCGGGTATTTGAGCCCGCTCGCGCAATTGAACAGCACGGCCCGCTCACCGGGCCCGACTCGACCATCGGCCAGCGCCCGGCGATAGGCAGCAAAGGTCGCCGCACCCTCGGGGCAGAGCAACAGCCCTTCGGCGCGCCCGACCTCGTCCCACGCCGCCTGGATTTCATCGTCATCGACGGCGATCGCGAACCCGCCGCTCTCACGCACCGCGCGCAGGATCAAAAAGTCACCGACCGCGACAGGCACCCGGATACCGGCGGCGAAAGTATGCGCGTCCTGCCAGCGCGGCGCGTGCTCGACGCCGTCCTCCCAGGCCTTGACCATCGGCGCGCAGCCGGCCGCCTGCACCGCGACCATGCGCGGCCGCTTCTTGCTGATCCAGCCCATCTCTTCGAGTTCGGCAAAGGCCTTCCACATGCCGATGAGGCCGGTGCCGCCGCCGGTGGGATAGAAGATGACATCGGGCATCTCCCAGCCGAGCTGCTCCGCCAGCTCGAGGCCCATCGTCTTCTTGCCCTCGATGCGGTAGGGCTCGCGCAAGGTCGAGCAATTGAACCAGCCGATCTCCTTCTCGCCCTCGGCGACGAGCCGGCCGCAATCGTCGATGAGCCCGTCGACCAGAAACACCTCGGCGCCCTGCATCGCGATCTCGCGGATGTTCACCGCCGGCGTATCGTCGGGGCAAAAGACATAGGCTCTCATGCCGGCCCGCGCGCAATAGGCGGCCATCGCCGCGCCGGCATTGCCATTGGTCGGCATCGCCATGGTCTCGATGCCGAGCTCCTTGGCCATCGACACCGCCATCACCAGGCCACGCGCCTTGAACGAGCCGGTCGGCAGCCGGCCCTCATCCTTGACGATGATCTCGCCACCCTTGGCGATCTGCCCGGCGAGGCGCGGCAGCGAGATCAGCGGGGTCACGACCTCGCCAAGCGACACGACATTCTCCGGCCGGCGCACCGGCAACATCTCGCGATAGCGCCACAAGGTCTGCGGCCGCGCGGCGAGCCTATCCTTGGTGAGTGCCTTGGCGACCCCACCGAGATCGTAGCGCACGAGAAGCGGCCGCCCCGCCTTTGACAGGCCTTGGATCACATCGGCCTCGTAGCGCTCGCCCGTGAGCCCGCATTCGAGATGGGTGACAAAGGTCGGCAGATTTCCGCCGGTCCAATCGATCGCGGTCATAATGTTTCCTTGTTCACCTAAAGCACCGCCTCGGCCACGACGCGCATCGCAGCGGCATCGGCGCCGGCCAGCACCAGCGAACCGACCCAGCTGTCCCTGGCCAACGCCTGCCAGACCTGGATCCGGTCCTTGATGCGCGCTGGCGGGCCGATCAGTGAAATTTCGTCAATCAGCGCATCGGGCACCGCAGCGGCGGCCTCGTCTCGCCGGCCGGCGAGAAAATGGTCCTGGATCGCTTCGGCCGCCGCCTCGTAGCCAAGCCGCTTGGTAAGGTCGTTATAGAAATTGCGGCCGCGCGCGCCCATCCCGCCGATATAGAGCGCCAGCCCGGGGCGCAGCTTGTCGCGGCATGCGTCAAGATCGTCGCCGATCGCGACCCGCACATAAGGCGCCAGGTCGAAATCGTAGAAATTTGGCGGCTTGCCGGCCTTCGCGCGACCTTCGAGGATCGGGTGGACGATCGCACCCGCCTTTTCCGGCGACATGAAATAAGGCAACGCCCCATCCGCCACCTCGCCCGCCGTGCGCAGGCCCGACGGTGAGATCGGCGCGGTGTAGATTTTGAGGCTTGGGTCGCCCTGGCCGATGCTGCGCAGCGGCTTGCCGAGGCCCGTCGAGCCCGGCCCGGTATAGGGAATGTCATAATGCTCGCCGTGATGCTCGAGCGGCGCCTTGCGCTCGATGATCTGGCGGATGATCCCGACATACTCGCGGGTGCGCGCCTGGGGCCGGCCAAAGGGCACGCCGTGCCAGCCCTCGACGACCTGCGGCCCCGACGGACCGATGCCGCAGAGGAAACGGTTCCCGGAAAGCGCCTGCAGCGATAGAGCCGTCATCGCCGCGCAGGCCGGCGTGCGCGCAGGCATTTGCATGATGCCGGTGCCGGCCTTGATGCGGCTGGTGCGCGACAGCACCCAGGTGATCGGCGTCACCGCGTCGGTGCCGTAGGCCTCGCCGGCCCAGACCGCGTCAAAGCCGAGCTTCTCCGCCTCCCAGACGAGGTCCATGCCGATCCCGCCCTCGTTGGGCGAGAATTTCAAGGTCATCGCAAGCTTCAGGCTCATCCGAGGAACTCCGCACCGGCCTTGGCGATGCGCTCGACCGAATTGAGCCAGTCGCCGATCTCGCGATCAAACGGTTCGACCATCACATGACCGACCCCAACCCCGGCAAAGCCCTTGAGCCGCTCCTTGAGCGCGCCGTCATCCTTGCCGTCCCAGGCGGCGCGCAGCGAGATGGCGAATTCCGGCTCAGGGCGCTCGGCGCGCAGCCGTGCGACCAGCGGCTCCGCCTGCTCCGGCGTCGCACGCGAGCCGTGCCAGCCGTCGAGCCGCGCCGCGCGTTTCAACGCCGCGTCGGACGTGCCGCCGATCCAGATCGGGATCGATTTCTCCGGCTTTGGCATCATTCGCATATTGTCGATCACTGCCGGAATCCAGCGCGAGTCGAAGCTGACCGGATCGTCACTCCATACCGCGCGCATCATCGCGATGCCCTCGTCGGTGCGTCGGCCGCGCTCGTTGAACGGCACGCCGAGCGCGGCGAACTCGGCTTCCAGCCAGCCGACACCCGCGCCAAGGATCAGCCGCCCCGCCGACAGGTTCTGCAGGGTCGCCAGTTCTTTGGCGAGCGGCAGCGGGTGACGCATCGGCAGCACCAGCACGCTGGTGCCGAGACCGACGCGATCGGTGCAGGCCGCAGCCCAGGTCAGGGTGAGCACCGGATCGTAGAAATTTGGCGACGGCGGGTACATTGCCCCGGCCGGCGTAATGATGTGTTCGCTGGTCCACACATCCGCGAAACCCGCCGCCTCCGCCTGCATCGCGGCGCGTTTGATGCCGTCCGGCGAGGCTTTGCGCCCGATCTGTGGCAGATGTATCCCGACCCGCATCGTTCCTCCCGCCGTCGCCGCCTATCGCCGCGGCAAAGTGAGCCGCTCCGCCACGGCTGGCAAGAAGTTGTCGAGACAGGGATGGCGCGACATGCTACGACGAAGAATAGCAAACGGGATCGGTTTAAAATGCCGCTGTCGGGCGCCGGCCGGGCCGCCGATTTGGCGGAGGCCAAGTTTGAGCATCGCCTCAACGACGATGCGGCAGCTTGTTGAAAACCTGAGCGAACCCGTCATGGGGAGACAAATATGAAGGCCTTGATCACCCTTGCCCTGGTCCTGATGTGGTTGACGCTCGGCGTCGCCATGACGGCGTGCTCGGATGATGTGAGCGGAGATTACTACGAGTCCGAGGCCCATCACGGGTACCCGGGTCCGGGTACGACGACCCCCGGTCGCGACAACTAGGCTTTAGCCTGACACAAAGCACCCCGCCGATGGCCTCGGCGGGGCGCTGATGGCGCGTGACGCTCCCTGTTCGGGGTTGAGCCGGCGGGCCTGCCGCTGACGCCGCAACATTGTTTGCGGTCACTCAACCGACGCGCACCCTAACACAGTTATGCGAATTTGGAAGGGGTGATCTGCCGAAGGCGCAGGTGTGTCTTCGGCTATGCGGGCGGCGTCCACAACACCTTGCTGCATGCTGCGCGTGGGGAGGATTTGGATTGGACTGGCGGCTGATCTGGCACTATGCCACGACTGACGGCGTGCCGCGCCGGGCACTCTGCGTGACCGTGCTGGTCGGCACGCTGCTCAACGCGATCAATCAAGGCGGCGCCATGCTCGGCCATGGCGAGCTGAACTGGGTGAAGCTCGTGCTGACCTATCTCGTCCCTTATTGCGTCGCGACCTATGGCGCGGTTTCGGCGCGCCTGTCGCAGCAGCGCGCTGGCCGGCAGAAACAGACGACGCATTGACCACCCGCGGGCGGAATGCTTACGTCGCGGCGAACCCGGGAGGAGGCACCGCGCGATGATCATCGACTGCCACGGCCATTACACGACCTCGCCCAAGCAGCATGAGGCGTGGCGCACGCAGCAGATCGAGGCACACGCCGCCGGCCAGGCGCCGCCGCCGCGCCCGGCAATGACCGACGACGAAATCCGCGAGACCATCACCGGCGGTCAATTGAAGGTGCAGCGCGAGCGCGGCACCGACCTGACGATCTTTTCGCCGCGCGCCGCCGGCATGGGTCACCATCTGGGCGATGCAACGACCAGCGAAGCCTGGGCCGCCGCGTGCAACGAGCT